>VAXD01000070.1:4158-12561 GCA_005884155.1 Actinomycetota bacterium
CGTCGCGCTGCGGATGCTGCTCGCCGAGGGCCTCGAGTCCGTCTTCGATCGCCACATCCGGCTCGGCCGCGCCTGCCGCGAGGGCCTGAAGGCGATGGGCCTCGAGCTCTTCTCGCCGGACGACGACAGCTCTGCCGTGGTCACCGCCGCCCGCGCGCCGGACGGCATCGACTCGGGCGAGCTCGTGCTGCTGCTGCGCGACCGCCACGGCGTCACGCTCGCGCCCGGCCAGGGCGAGCTCAAGGGGAAGATCTTCCGGATCGGCCACATCGGCTACTACGACGTCTTCGACATCACGACGGCCCTCGCGGCGGTCGAGCTGGCGCTAATCGAGCTCGGCGCGGACGTCGAGCGCGGCGTCGCGGTCACGCGCGCGCTCGAGGCCTTCGAGCACACGCCGGTTTGAACCGCCCGAAAGTCCTCGTTCGCGAGCCGATCGCAGAGGCCGGAATCGACCTCCTGCGCGCGCGCTTCGACGTCGACGTCGACTCGAACGGCGACCTCGCCGGCAAGATCGGCGCCTATGACGCGATCGTGATCCGCTCCGCGACGAAGCTCACCGCGGACCTGCTCCAGCACGCGGAGCGGCTCAAGGTGATCGGCCGCGCCGGAGTGGGGGTGGACAACGTCGACGTCGAGGCCGCCACCCGCCGCGGAATCGTCGTCGCGAACGCGCCCGAGTCGACGGTCACCTCGGCCGCGGAGCACACGATCGGCCTCCTCGTCGCGCTTGCGCGCAACATCCCGCAGGCACACGCGGCGCTCAAGCAGGGCCGCTGGGAGCGCTCGACATGGGGCGGCATCGAGCTCGAGGGCAAGACGCTCGGCGTTCTCGGCTTCGGCCGGATCGGCCAGCAGGTCGCGCGCCGCGCGCTCGGCCTCGGCATGCGCGTCGTCGCCTACGACCCGTTCGTCGCGAAGGAGCGCTTCCGCGAGCTCGGTGCCGAACGCGCGGAGACCGCCGAGGACGTGCTCGCCGTGGCCGAGTTCCTGACGCTGCACCTGCCGCTCACTGCGGAGACGCGCGGCTTCCTCGGCCGGGACGCGATCGAGCGCCTGCCCGACGGCGCGCGCGTGATCAACGCGGCCCGCGGCGAGCTCGTCGACGAGGAGGCGCTGGCCGATGCGCTCCGCTCCGGCAGGCTCGCGGCGGCCGCCCTCGACGTCTACTCCGAGGAGCCGTACTCGGGCCCGCTGCTCGAGCTCGACAACGTCGTCGTCACGCCGCACCTCGCCGCCTCGACCGAGGAGGCGCAGGACCGCGCCGGCGTGATCGTCGCTGAGCAGGTCGCGGCGGCCCTAGAGGGAGCGGTCGTTACGAACGCGGTCAACATCCCGGCGATCCGCGCGGAGGACCTCGAGCTGCTCGGCCCGTTCATCCCGCTGGCCGCGAAGCTCGGCCGCCTCGCGATGGAGCTCGCCGAAGGCCGCGCCGAGCGAATCACGCTCTCGTACTACGGCTCGCTCGCCGGGTACGACACGCGCCTGCTCACCGTCGCCGCGCTCAACGGCGCCTTCCAGGGCCGCTCCGAGCAACCCGTCAACTACGTGAACGCGCCCGTGATCGCCGCCGAGCGCGGGATCGAGGTGCTCGAGCAGAACCGCCGCGCGAGCCGCGACTTCACCAATCTCATCCGCGTCGAGGTCGACCAGGTGCGCGCCGCCGGCACGATCATCGGTAACGAGAACCGCCACTGGCTCGTGAACGCGCTCGGCTTCGAGCTCGAGATGGAGCTCGCACCGCTGATGGTCTTCTTCCGCTACGACGACGTCCCCGGCGTGATCGGCCGTGTCGGCACGCTCTTCGGCGAGGCCGGAGTCAACATCGCGAACATGGCCGTGTCGCGCACGCGGCGCGGCGGCAAGGCGCTGATGGCGCTCTCGCTCGACACCGAGCCGCCGCCGGAGCTGCTCGCTGCCGTCCGCGCGCAGGGCTTCGACGACGCCCGCGTGATCTCGTTCTAAGTCATAGCGGGGCTCCATGACCGCTAGGGACGACTACGCTCGTCGTTCTGGAGCTCGACCACGTACTGATTGCGGTGGCCGACCTTGCCGCAGCCTCGCGCGAGATCGAATCGCGGTACGGCTTGGCGTCGATCGAGGGCGGCCGTCACGGCGACTGGGGCACGGCCAACAGGATCGTGCCGCTCGGTGAGGCTTATCTCGAGCTGGTTTCGGTCGTCGACGAGGCGCAGGCCGCGAGGAGCCCGTTCGGGAGCTGGGTCGCAGAAGCGCAATCCGCCCTCACGAAGCCGCTCGGGTGGGCCGTCCGAACTGACAAGCTCGAGGCCGTTGCCCGTCGGCTGAGTCTCGCGGTTGACGTCGGCTCGCGCGCAGGCGGAAGCGGCCAAGTCCTTCGCTGGCGGTTTGCCGGCCTCGAGCAGGCCGCCGCCGAGCCGTCCCTTCCCTTCTTCATCGAGTGGGGACAGGGGACGCCACACCCGGGTCGCGCCGCGGCCACCCATCGGGTGGGTGCCGTGCGGATCGCAGAGCTACAACTCGACGGCGACCCCGATCGCCTCGCCGCTTGGCTCGGCTCTCACAGTCTTCCGATCACCGTCCGACCCGGCTCATCCCGGATCGCGAGTGTCGTCCTAACCGGAGCCGCAGGCGAGATCGTCTTCGGCGACCATCGGCCATAAGCGGCCACAGGACTCACGCGCTACGGGGTAAGCCGGCTTCGGTCGCGGGGGAAGAGCGTCGTCTCGCGAATGTTCTTGGCGCCCACGAGCCGGCCGGCCCAGCGCTCCAGCCCGAGCGCGAACCCACCGTGCGGAGGCATGCCGTACTTGAACGCCTGTAGGTAGCCCTCGTATGGCGCGGTCTCGCCGCCGAGCGCAGAGACGTAGTCCTCGTAGCGGTGCAGCCGCTGGCCGCCCGTCACGATCTCGATTCCGCGGAAGAGCAGGTCGAACGAGTTGGTGTACTCGGGCCGGCCCGGCTCGGGATGCGTGTAGAAGGGCCGCTTCGCCGCTGGGAACCCCGTCACGAAGACCCACTCGCCATGCTGCTCGCAGAGCCGGCGCTCGTCCGCGGGCGCGAGGTCGACGTCGTCGACGCCGGTCTCCGAGAAGTGCAGCCACGGGATCTCAGGCGGCACCTCGGGCAGGTCGGCGGCCTGCGGGGCGCGCTCGCGCACGGACTCGACCATCCCCGCGACCGCATCGCGCACGACGGCCATCACGTCGAAGTGGTCGCCGATGAACCCGAGCTCCGCGTCGAGCGAGGTGTACTCGGCGAGGTGCCGTCCCGTCTCGTGCGGCTCCGCGCGCCAGACCTTGCCGGTCTCGTAGACGCGCTCGAAGACGCCGACCATCGTCTGCTTGTAGAACTGCGGGCTCTGCGCGAGGAACGCCGGCCGGCCGAAGTAGTCGAGCCGGAAAACGTTCGCGCCGCTCTCCGTGGCCGAGGCGACGATTTTCGGCGTGCAGATCTCCGTGAAGCCGAGCCCGTCGAGCGTGCGCCGGAAACCGGCTACCGAGGCCGCCAGGACCTCGAGCTTCGCCCGCTCGCGCGGGTGGCGCCAGGCAAGCGGCGCGTGGTCCAGCAGCACCGGCAAGGACTCCTTCAGCTCGGGCCGCCGCAGCTCGAGCGGTGGCGGTTCCGCCGGTTCCGCCAGTACGCGGAACGACGGCTCGTGCAGCTCGACGCCGCCCGGCGCCTGCTCGGCCGCGACCACGACCCCCTCGACCTCGACGACCGTCTCGGCCGAGAGCTCGAAGGGCGGTTCGACGACCACCTGCGCCATCCCGGCCCGGTCGCGCAGCACGACGAACGTCACCGACCCGAGCTCGCGCTTGGCGTGCAGCCAGCCGGCCATGGTCACGCGCTCTCCGGCGTGCGCGGAAAGCTCGCTCGAAAGGACTCTCATCCGGATCACCTCCTCCACACAGTCGCCCTACCTGTGCGGGCGGGAGGCGTCCCCGCGGTGCCACCGCACTTCGCCGCCTACGCGGCCTCGTTGGCGACCGGATGACGGCGGTCAGCCGGACGGCTCGGCGGGCGTCACTCCGCGTCCACGCCGTCGCTCGGCAGGTTACACGGAGCTCAGGTGGTTTCCGGGCGCGGATTGAGCCGCTTGACGATCGCCGTGATCACGCGATCGACCTTCTCGATCACGGTGTATCTGTGGTTGCGTTCGACGACCTGCTCGATGGGGCCCTTCACGTGCCCCGGCCTGACCAGGAAGCGCGCCGGGTGGCTGCGAACGGCTTCGTAGTGCTCGAGCGGCATCTCGACATGCTCGGTGCACGTCGGATCGCCGCACTCGCAGACGAATTCGCCGACGTCCACTTCGAAGCGCCCGGAGGCGTCTCGGATCTCTTCGTTGACGTTCCGGAAGAGCGCTTCCGTCTTGGCAATTTGCTCGGGGGTTCGTTCCATCTCGACTACAACGGAATAGCTGCAGATTTGGTTGCTCCGGTTAGCCTGTGCCGGTGGAGACGCGAGCCTGGCCGGAGCCGGTGGAGCGGGTCAGCGCGTACCTTCGGGAGGCGGGTGCGGAGGTTCGCGTCGAGGAGTTCAAGGACGGCACGCCGACGGCCGAAGCTGCGGCGCGCGCGGTCGGCTGCGAGCTCGGCCAGATCGTCAAGTCGCTCGTCTTCGAGTGCAACGGCAAGCCCATCGTCGTGATGGTGCCGGGAGACCGTCGCGCCGATGCGCGGAAAATCGCGGAGGCGGCGGGCTGCCGCTTTGCCCGGATCGCAGGGCCCGACGAGGTCGAGGAGGCGACCGGATTCACGCCCGGGGCCGTTGCGCCGTTCCCGCTGGCGCGCGTCCGCCAGGTCCTGATCGAGCGGACGCTCCTCGCGCACCAGGTCGTCTGGATCGGCGCCGGTTCCGACCGCCACATGGCCGCGCTCGCGCCGAACGAGCTCGTGCGGCTGGCCCGGGCCCGCCCGATGGACGTCGTCGAGCTCCGCACATAACATTTGCGCAAAGGAGGCTGCTGCGCATGCGCGAGACCGAGAAGATCTGGATGAACGGGGAGCTCGTCGACTGGAACGACGCCCGCGTTCATGTCGGCGCCCACGGGCTGCACTACGGCTCGGGTGTCTTCGAAGGCATCCGGGCATACGACACGCCGAAGGGCACCGCGGTCTTCCGGCTCACGGACCATCTCAAGCGCTTCGACAACTCCGCGCGCCTCCTGCACATGGCGCTGCCCTACTCGATCGAGGATCTGCGCGCCGCCTGCAACGAGCTGATCGCCGCCAACGGCCTGCCTGAGTGCTACCTGCGGCCGATTGCGTTCTACGGCTACGGCGAGCTCGGCGTCTCCGCTATGGGCAACCCGATCGACGTCGTGATCATGAGCTGGCCCTGGGGCGCATACCTCGGCGAGGAAGGCCTGAAGAAGGGCATCAGCGCGAAGATCTCGAGCTGGCAGCGGATCGGCCCGAACGTAATCCCGCACGTGGCCAAGGCGACCGGCGTGTACCTCAACTCGATGCTCGCCGTGACCGAGGCGAACCGCGCCGGCTACGACGAGGCGATCCTGCTGACCGGCGACGGGTTCATCGCCGACGGCTCGGGCGAGAACGTCTTCCTCGTCAAGGACGGCGAGCTCTTCACGCCCGACCACTCGGCCTCGATCCTGCCGGGTATCACGCGCGACACCGTGATCCAGATCGCGCAGTACCTCGGCTACCGCGTGCACGAGAAGCCGCTGATCCGCTCGGACCTCTACCTCGCCGACGAGGCGTTCATGACCGGGACGGCCGCCGAGGTGACGCCGCTGCGGGCGGTCGATGACGTCGAGATCGGCGTCGGGCCGATCACGCTCGAGATCCAGGAGAACTACCTGGATACCGCGCGCGGCCGCAGCGAGCGCTGGGCCCAGTGGCTCGAGTACGCCACGCCCGCGCCCGCCGAGGCTTGAGCACCGGCCTTCCGGCGTTCCTGGGGCGGCGCTCGCAAAGGAGGCAAGCGCGCGTCGTGCAGGACAGCACAAGTTGTGCGTACAAGCGACGCGCGCGCCGCATCCTGCCGCGAGCGACGTCAGGCCGCCGCGGAGGCCGGCTCCGCCGGCCGTGAGCGGCGGGCGGCCAGGGACGTCGGTGCGCGAGATTCCGCTCGCGCGACCGCTGTTGGACGAGCGCGAAGAAGAGCTCGTCCTCGAGGTGCTGCGCTCGGGGCGGCTCTCGCTCGGCCCGACGATCGACCGCTTCGAGGAGCTGCTGGCCGAGCGCATCGGAGCGCCGTACGTCGCGGCCGTCTCGAGCGGAACCGCCGGCCTCCACCTGCTTGCACACATCGCCGGGCTCGGGCCGGGCGACGAGGCGATCACGTCGCCGATCTCGTTCGCCTCGAGCGCGAACTGCTTCATCTTCGGCGGCGCGACGCCGGTTTTCGCGGACGTCGACCCGCGCACGCTGAATCTCGATCCGGCGGCGGTCGAGGCGGCCGTCACGCCGCGGACGAAAGCTCTCGTGGCGGTCGATATGTTCGGCTATCCCTGCGAGCTCGACGAGCTGCGGGCGATCTGCGAGCGGCATGCACTGGTGCTGATCGAGGACGCGGCGGAGGCGCTCGGAGCCGAGTACAAGGGCCGCCCGATCGGCTCGCACGGCCCGTCCGGTGTCTTCGGCTTCTATCCGAACAAGCAGCTCGCGACCGGCGAGGGCGGCGTCGTGTTCACGCATTCCGAGGAGGAGTGGCGGCTCGTTCGCAGCTTGCGCAACCAAGGTCGCGACTACGAGGGCGGCGGATGGTTCCATCACGTGCGGGTCGGCTGGAACTACCGCTGGACAGACGTCCAGGCCGCGATCGGGATCGCCCAGCTGGAGAAGCTCGATCGGCTGCTCGCGCTGCGGTCAGAGGTGGCGGCGCGGTATGACGCGCTCCTCGACGGGAGCGGCATCGAGCCGCTCTGCCCGGACGACGTCGACCACCGCCGCTCGTGGTTCGTCTACGTCGTGAAGGTGCCGGAAGGCGTGGATCGCGACCGCGTCATGGAGCGCTTGCGCGCGGAGGGAATCGGAACCGCCGACTACGTTCCTTGCGTGCACCTACAGCCGTACATGCGTGAGACCTACGGCTTCCGCGAAGGCACGTGCCCGGTCGCCGAGGCGGCGGCCGCGCGCACGCTCGCGCTGCCGTTCTACCCGCAGCTCGAGCAAGAGGACCAGCAGCGCGTGGCCGGCGCGCTCCGCGCCGCGCTCTAGCCGGCTTCCCCGGCCCTGGCGACGAGCCGGTCACTCGCCTGACCTGTGGACGAATCGGCACAGAAGAATCACGAAGCCGTGACAGACACGCGCGACGGGCGGGCGGTAACGTCGTCCACGAGGGTGGCGGGCATTCATCCCCACCCTTTGATTGGGTGGGGGTGCACGGGTAGGCGTGGCCTTCTTGCCTGCACGCACGGTGGAGCGGGGATAATCCCCGCATGGCTGACGGCAACCGGATGGTCTTTCTCGGGTTCGGCAAATACGCGCGCGCCGACAAGATCTACGCGATCGAGCCGATCCGCGACGATCGCCGTGGGCACGGCCGCCGTACGCTCGTCTGGGTCGAGGGCGTGAGCGAGCCGATCGTCGCCTCGCGCACCGAGCGCACGATCCTCGCAGACATGGGCGAGGACTCGGCCCTGCGCAAGCCACTCCTCGACGATGCGCTCGACCTCGCCGAGCGCCTTGCCGAGCAGTCCCAGAGCGGCAAGGTCGACCTGGCCGACCTCGGCCGCCGCGCGCGCCGCCTCCTCGAGGCCACGTCCCGCGCGGACTACGCTGAGAAGCTCTTCTAGCCCACTTGGAGCCCTCAGAGATCCGCGAGCCCGGTCTGCTGCGCCGGCTCGCAGTCGATCTCGGCCCGCTTCGCCGCTACCCCGCCTTCCGCCGGCTGTTCATCGGCCAGACGATCTCGACCTTCGGCAGTGAGATCGCCGCCGTTGCCGCGCCCTACCAGCTCTACAGCCTGACCCACTCGACGCTCCAGGTCGGCCTGCTCTCGCTCTGCGAGCTCTTCCCGCTGCTGACGCTCACGATCGCGGGCGGGGCGATCGCAGACGCCGTCGACCGCCGCCGCCTGCTCCTGATCACCGAGACGCTGCTCCCGCTCGTCGCCCTCGGCTTCGCCTTCAACGCGGCGATCCCCCACCCGCGCGTGTGGGCGATCTACGTGCTGGTGACGCTCGCGATGTCGTTCTTCTCCCTCGGCGTCGCCGGCATGAACACGGTCATTCCTCGCCTGGTGGAGCCGCACGAGCTCCTGACCGCGAACGCGATCGAGAACGTCTACGGGAGCATGACCAGCGTCGCGGGCCCGGCGCTCGGCGGCGCCCTGATCGCACTACTCGGCCTGACCGGTGCCTACGTGCTCGACGCCGCCACCTTCATCGCCTCGCTCTGGTCGGTCTGGCGCCTGCCGACGATGGCCCCCGCGCACGACGCCGAGCGGCCGAGC
>VAXD01000070.1:12722-17856 GCA_005884155.1 Actinomycetota bacterium
GGCCTGGTCGTCGCGATCGCCGCGGCGCTGTGGGGCCTCGCGATCGCCGCCTTCGGGTTCGCCGAAAGCCTTTGGCTTGCCCTGCTGCTGCTCGCGGCCGCCGGCGCGGCTGACAACGTGAGCGCGGTCCTTCGCGGCACGATCCTCTGGACTGTCACACCGGACCAGCTCCGCGGCCGCGTCTCCGGGATCGAGTTCGCGCAGGTCGCAGCGACGCCGGCGCTCGGCAACGTGGAGGCGGGCCTGGTTGCGTCGCTGACCAGCCTCCGCTTCTCGATCGTTTCCGGCGGCCTCGCCTGCTTCCTGGGTACCTTCGTCGTCGTCCTTGCCGTCCCCGCGTTCATCCACTACGACACGCGTGCTCACCCCTGAGTTCTTCGCGCGCAGCGTGCGCGACGTGGCGCCCGAGCTCGTCGGCGCCACGCTGCTCGTCGACGGCGCCGGCGGCCGGATCGTCGAGGTCGAAGCGTACGACCAGGAGGATCCCGCGAGCCACGGCTACCGGGGCCGCACAGCCCGGAACGCCTCGATGTTCGGCCCGCCCGGCCGCGCCTACGTCTACCGCTCGTACGGCGTCCACTGGTGCCTGAACCTCGTCTGCGAGGGCGAGGGCACCGCCAGCGCGGTCCTGATCCGGGCGCTCGAGCCGACGCACGGCCTCGACGAGTTGCGGGCGAGGCGCGGCCTCCAGGACCCGAGGCTGCTCTGCAGCGGCCCCGGCAAGCTCTGTCAGGCGCTCGGGATCACGAACGAGCTCGACGGCAGCCGCCTGGACCAGCCGCCGTTCGAGCTGCGCGAACGACCCGCGCCCGTGGACGTCGCAGCAGGCCCGCGGGTCGGGCTCACGCGCGCAGCCGAGCGCCCGTGGCGCTACGTCGAGGCGGGCTCGCGCTTTCTCAGCCGGTCTTTACCGCGAGCCTGACGACGAGCCCGGGCTTCGCAGCCGTCTGACCGAGCGGGCTCTGCCAGATCACCTTCGCGCGCGGCGACGGGTGCCCGCCGACCTCCCATTTCAGGTGGTACCGGTCCAGCCGCGCCTCCGCCCGCGCGAGCCGCAGGCCGACGACCTTCGGCACGGTGCCGTGTTGCGCTTTCGGCAGGACGAGCGTCACCTTCTGGTACGACGAGAGCGTCCCTTTCGACGGGATCTGCCTGACCACGATCCCGAGCCGCTGCCTCGGCTTCGCCGGCTCGTAGATGTACGCAGGCCTCAGCGGCATCGACGCGAGCCGCGCGTTCGCCTGCGCGACCGTGTCGCCGACGACGTGCGGGACATCGACCTCGTTCACCTTGCAGTTAGCCGTCCGTGCCGGCGCCCGGCCTGAGAAGTAGAGGAGCATCCGCGGCGCGTGGCAGTTGCCGTTGTCGAGCTCGGTCGTCCCGTTCCGGTAGACGACGAGCCTCGGGACGGAGTAGGGCAGGAGCGGTGACTGGAACGACGCCGGCCCGTCGTGCAGGTAGGGCAGCGCCTGCTCCATGAAGCTCTTCCAGATCTGCGCCGGGAACGTGCCGCCCGCGACCGGCTGCCCGTGGTACTCCGTCAGCATCGGGCGGAGGGTGTTCGGGTACCCGACCCAGACCGCGGCCACGAGCTGTGGTGTGTAGCCGACGAACCAGGCGTCCCCGTAATTCTCGGTGGTGCCCGTCTTGCCGGCGACGGGGCGGCCGTCGGAGAGCTGGGCGTGCGTGCCCGTGCCGCCCTTCACGACGTTCTGGAGCAGCGACGTCACGATCGCCGCCGTGGTCGCCGTCAGTGTCTGCCGGCGCACCGGGAGGTTGTCGTCGACGATCCTCCCGCCCTCGTTCTGAATCAGCGAGACCGCGCGGGGCCGGTTGCCGAACGTCCGGCCGTCGATCCGGTGCCCGCCGTTCGCGAACGCCGAGAACGAGCGCGCCATCTCGAGCGGGTTGACGGCCTCCGCGCCGAGCCCGATCGCGAAGTACTTCTGCAGCGGGGACGTGATCCCGAGGCTCCTCGCGGTGCGCACGATTGCCGCCGGCCCGACCACCTGCGTCAGCTGCGCGTAGACGGTGTTGTCCGAGAACTCGGTTGCGGCCGTGAGCGAGATGCGCCCGAGGTCCGAGCCCTCGTAGTTGTGGACGTACCAGACCTTGTCGCCGAGCGGGATCTGCACCGGCCCGGAGACGAACTGGGAGTCGGGCGAGATTCCCTGCTTGAGCGCCGTCGCGAGCACGAACGGCTTGAACGACGAGCCCGGCTGCCGTTCGCCCTGGACCGCGAGGTTGAACTGGCTCTTGTGGTAGCTCTTGCCGCCGATCATCGCGAGCACCTTCCCGTTACGCGGGTCGATCGCGACGAGCGCCGCCGACGGGCCGGTCGGGCTCGGCAGCCACTTCGCGATCGCGCGGCGGGCCATTCGCTGCACGTTCAGGTCGATCGTCGTGTGGACGTGCAGCCCGCCTCCGAAGACCCGGCCCGAGCCGTACCGGTCGACGAGTTGCTGCTTGACGTAGTTGGTGAAGTACGGCGCCGGGCCCTGCTTGCCCGGCAGATGAACGTCCTCGGGGCGCGGCAGCGGCCGGCGGTTCGCGCGCACGTAGTCGTGGTGCGTGATGTAGCCCTGCTCGTAGAGGTCGCGCAGGACTAGCTGTCGCCGCGCGCGTGCAGCCTGTGGGTCGGCGACCGGGTCGAACTGCGACGGGTCGCTCGGGATGCCCGCGAGCAGCGCCGCCTCCGCCCAGTTCATCGTGTCCGCGCTGTGGTGGAAGTACGTCCGCGACGCCTGCTCGACGCCGTAGGCGCCGTTGCCGAAGTAAATGGTGTTCAGGTAGGCGGTCAGGATCCGGTCTTTGGACCAGCGCTGTGAGAGCTGCCATGCGAGCGCCGCCTCCTTCAGCTTGCGCCCGATCGACTGCTCGTTGTGCAGGTACGTGTTCTTGATGAACTGCTGCGTGATCGTCGAGCCGCCCTCCACGACCTTCTTGTTGCGTACGTCGGCATAGAGCGCACGCACGATCGCGTGGAAGTCGACGCCGCCGTGCTCGTAGAAGCGCTTGTCCTCGACAGCGACGATCGCGTGCTTCATCCGCTCGTCGATCTTGCCCGACGGCACGATGATCCGGCTCTCCGAGCCCCGTAGGACTGCGAGCACACGCTTGTCCGGGACGGCCGCGTAGATGTAGCCGTCCGCCTCTTGCTTCTGTAGTCGCGCCGGGTCGAGCTCGGGGATCTTGCCGGCCACCGCGGTGATCAGACCGAAGGTGAACGAGACGCCGCCGAGCAGGAACAGCAAGAGCAGGAGGCTGAACAGGCGCAGCTTGCGGATCCTGCGCCGCGGTCTGGCAGACGGATGCTTGCGAGCGAAACGCGGCACGAGAAGCGGCAGATTGTAACGCGGTGCGCCGACCGGTAATGCCGCCGAGCCAGAGACCGGCATGTATTGCCGGTCGGCGCACTACACTCGCCGGGGCCAATGGGCCTATCTGAGCTAACGCGCAACGCGGTGCACGTTCTCCCGGAGGGCGGGCTCGAGCGCAAGCTCGCGCTCGGCCGGCCGCTGCGGGTCAAGATGGGTATCGACGTGACCGCTCCCGATGTCACGCTCGGGAACGGGATCCCGCTGCAGCGAATGCGCGCCTTCCAGGACGAAGGGCACACCGGAGTCCTGATCGTGGGCGACTACACAACCAGGATCGGGGACCCGTCCGGGCGGAAGACCGAGCGCCCGATGATCGAGCCCGAGGTGATCGACGCGAACGCCAAGCGCTACTTCGAGCACGCGTCGACGATCATCGACCCCGAGCGCACAGAGGTCCGCTTCAACAGCGAGTGGCTAGGCAAGCTCGACTTCGCGGAGATCCTGCGCTTGACGCGGACGACGACGGTCGCGCGGATGCTCGAGCGTGACGACTTCGCGAAGCGCTTCGCCGCCAGCGAGCCGATCTCCGTTTCCGAGCTGCTCTACCCGCTGATGCAGGCTTACGACTCGGTCGCCGTCGAGGCCGACGTCGAGCTCGGCGGCACCGACCAGCTCTACAACCTGCTGATGGGCCGCGACGTGATGGAGGCGTACGGGCTCGAACCGCAGGTCGCGCTCACGGTCGAATACCTCGACAGCTGGGACGGCACCGGCATGAGCGCCTCGCGCGGGAACTACATCGGCCTGAAGGAGGCGCCCGAGGAGCAGTTCGGCAAGGCGATGCGGATCCCGGACTCGCTGCTGTCGCAGTGGTACCGGCTGATCATGGAACGCGACGACGTGCCTGACGATCCCTTCCAGGCGAAGCTCGAGCTCGCGCGCTTCATCGTCCGGCGGGCGTGGGGCGAGGAGGCCGTCGCCGGCGCCGAGGAGCACTTCACGCGCGTCGTGCGCGAGGGCCAGGCACCCGACGACGTGCCCGAGATCGAGCACGCCGAGCCGGTCGTCCACCTGCCGGCGCTACTCGCGGAGACGTTCGGCCAGTCGACGAGCCACTGGCGGCGGGTGATCGACCAGGGCGGCGTCCGCGCCGACGGTCGCGTGCTCGACTCGTATGACGTCGACACGGCCTCGATCGCGGGTGAGGTGATCCAGGCCGGGAAACGCCAGTTTCTGCGTATCCGCGCTGCTTGACACCCCCTCGGCCACTGCTATCATTCCCGGGCCGCTCGATAGGGGCGGCGTGTAAGAACGTCCCGTAACTCGACCAGGAGTGCCTTCGAACCAGAGACGGATACGACAAGTTCCGAGCTCATGGAGGCCTCTGGCGCGAGTCGGAGGTTTTTTTACGCGCCGGCCAGGTGGCGCAGGTCTTTGAAAACTCAGCAGTGCGATCACGCCGAGACCTCGAGTCTTCGGATTCGAGGCCTTAAGAACCCGTCACCCTTCGTCTGGGGAAGTTCCCCGGGTGGAGGGAGACAACTTTGAGCACAAGCTCGAAGTGATCGATTTGCCTCTTCGTGCTTCTTGCGATTGGGGCAAACCAACTTCACGGAGAGTTTGATCCTGGCTCAGGACGAACGCTGGCGGCGCGCTTAACACATGCAAGTCGAGCGAGAACCCAGGCTTCGGCCTGGGGGAAAGCGGCGAACGGGTGAGTAACACGTGGGTAATCTGCCCTCGACATCGGGATAGCCCGGGGAAACCCGGATTAATACCGGATAGCCCAACAGCTCTTCGGAGCGGTTGGAAAA
>VAXD01000071.1:0-10469 GCA_005884155.1 Actinomycetota bacterium
TCATGCTCGGCGAGACGACCGGCACGAGCGCCGGCGGCGCCGACGAGGCCGGCAAGTTCCTGCGCGTGCCCGGGACGAACCCGTTCTTCCCGATGCCGCACGACCTGCAGGGCAACCGCTTCCTCGAGCTGCTCGCGGAGAACCCGCTCGAGGTCTACGTCATGAACACCGGCCGCGTGGGCGGGCCCGAGGACGACGAGCGCTCGCGCAAGGTTCGGATCAAGCATTCGTCCGCGATCGTCAAGGGGATCGCGGAGGGGACGATCGAGTGGGAGCGCGATCCGGACTTCGGCTACTTCGTCGCGTCTTCGATACCGGGGAACGACGAACTCGAGATCCTGCAGCCGCGGCGGCTGTACTCCCAGCAGGGCCGCGTGGACGAGTACCGAGCACTCGTCGAGCGCTTCAAGGCCGAACGGGCCGAGTTCCTGAGCGGCTTCGCGAGCCTGAGCGACGAGATCGTCGCGGCCGTCTCCTAGGCTCGCTCGACCGCGAACAGGCGCCACTCGCCGGGGACGCCCTTCAGCTCGACCGCACCGCGGTCGCTGAACTCGATCCCGGCGCCAGCCACGAGGTCCTTCACCGTCGACGACACCAGCACCTCGCCCGGCCCGGCCTGGCTCGCGACTCGCGCGCCGATGTGCACGGCGATCCCGCCGACCTTGCCGTCGATCACTTCGCACTCTCCGGTGTGAAGTCCCGCGCGGATGTCGATGCCCAGCTGCTTGACCTCCTCCGAGATCCGGCTGGCGCAGCGAATCGCCCGCGCCGGCCCGTCGAAGCTCGCGAAGAAGCCGTCACCTGCCGTGTCGAGCTCGCGGCCGCGGCCCCGAGCGAGCTCTCGCCGGATGACGGTGTGATGCTCGGACAGCAGCTCGCGCCAGCCGCGGTCGCCCAGCTCGGCGGCCTTTGCGGTGGAGCCGACGATGTCCGTGAAGAGAACCGTCGAGAGGACTCGCTCCGGCTCCGACTCCTCGTGTAGATGCGTGTCCCAACTGGCCCTCAGGAACCGCTCGATCTCGTCGAGCACCGCGACGGTGTTGCCGGCGGAGATCGCGTGCTCCACCCCGGGGAATTCGATGTGCTCCGCCGGCGGGATGTGCTGCGCGAGGTACTGCGAGCCCCCGACAATGTGCGGGTGATCGCCGATCCGGTTGAGCACCAGCGTGGGGACGCGGATCGCTCCGAGAATTCCGCGTACGTCGCTCTCGCGGTTCATGCGCGTCAACGCGACCGCGGCGCCAGGGCTTGCGCTCTGCCGGATCATCGTGGCGAGCGCGGCCTTCTCGTCCTCGCTCGACGTTGGGGCAAGCGCCTCCGCTAGTGAAGCTGCGTGCTGGATCGATCCCCAGTCTTCCGCCCAGTCCAGCTCGGCGCGGAATTCTTCATCGGAGTCACCCCACGGATAGTCGGGTGCCGGCCGTTCGCTGGCGATCGTGCCGAAAAGAATGAGCGCCCAGCAGCGATCAGGGTACGTCGCTGCGAAGAGCGCGCTCATCGGCCCGCCTTCGGAGGCTCCGAGAACGGCCGCTTTCTCGGAGCCGGCGGAATCCATGACGGCGCGAACGTCGTCCATGCGCGTCTCGAGCGTCGGTACGCCCTCGACTCGATCGGACATGCCGGTCCCGCGCTTGTCGAAACGGATCAGGCGCGCGAAGGACGAGAGCCGCTCGATCAGCGCGACCCCCGACGGAACCTGCCACTGCAGCTCGACGTGCGAGACGAACGGCGGCACGTAGACGAGATCGAAAGGCCCGTCGCCCGTGACCTGGTAGGCGATGTGAACGTCGCCGCTGCGGGCGTAACGGGTCTCGGCAGGTCTCACGTCCCCAGGCTAACCCCGCGGCGCGGGAATCGCGAGGCCCCCGGCGAACCCCCACTCATGGACGAAATCGAGCGCTTTCTCGAGAGCCCGGCGCTTTCGGCCGCGACACGGCGCGCGTACCGCGTCGACGTGACCGAGTTCTGCGGCTGGCTCCGGCGCCGCGGGACGCCGCTGAACGCGGTCGACGTGCGCGTGCTCGCCGAGTACGCCGCCGAGCTGGGGCGCGCCCGGCCACGCAAGCTCGCGCCGGCGACGATCGGGCGCAAGCTGGCCGCTGTGCGTGCGTTCCTGCGCCACGCGCTCGGGCCGGAGCGGGTTCCCGAGACGTCGTTCGCGCCGCGCCGACCGCGTCGCTTGCCCGACGCGCCCCGCACGGACGACGTCGACGCGGAGCTCGACGGCATCGACGGCGAGGGGCCGCTGGGCGGCCGGAACCGCGCGCTCGTCGAGCTCGTCTACTCGGCCGGCCTTCGTTCGCAGGAGGCCGTCACGTCGACTTCGAGCAGGAACTCGTGCACGTGCGCGGCAAGGGCGGCAAGGAGCGGGTCGTCCCGCTCGGCGAGGAAGCCGCGCACCAGCTGGGGCTCTACCTGCGCGAGTCGCGGCCGAAGCTCGCGCGCGGTGCCGAGAACGCGCTCTTCTTGTCCGCGCGCGGACGGCGGCTCGACACGAGCACGCTGCGTCGCCTGCTGCCGCATCCGCACCGGCTGCGCCACGCTTTCGCGACGCACCTGCTGGAGGGCGGCGCCGACCTGAGGACGATCCAGGAGCTGCTCGGCCACAGCTCGCTCTCGACGACGCAGATGTACAGCCACGTGGACGCGAAGCGCCTGCGCAAGGTCTACGACCGGGCGCATCCACGTTCGTAGTTATGTGATATTTTTATCACGTAATGGACGACGCCAAGGTCTGGAAGGCGCTCGGCTCGCCGCACCGGCGGGCGTTGCTCGACGCGCTCCGTGACGGGCCGAAGACGACGACCGCGCTCTGTGAGGTGCTACCCAAGCTCTCGCGCTACGCGGTCATGCAGCACCTCGGTGTGCTCGAGCGTGCCGGGATCGTCCTCGTCCGCCGTGAGGGCCGCGAACGCTGGAACGAGCTGAACGCCGTGCCGATCCAGCGCGAGCTCGAGCGCTGGCTGAACAGCTTCCAGCAGGCGTCCGCCTCACAGCTACTGGCGTTCGAACGCCACCTGAAGGAGGAGTGATGCACGAGGTCCGGCACGTCACGTTCACGAACGAGCTGCGCTTCGCAAAGCCGCGCGGGGAGGTGTTCGAGGCCTTCCTCGACACCCAGAAGTGGTTCCAGGTCAGCTACGGCCAAGAGCGGCTGAAGGAGGTCGTCAACGAGCGGCGGGTCGGCGGCCAGATCTACGAGGACTGGGGCGACGGCATGGGCAAGCTCTACGGCACGATCGGCTGGTGGGATCCGCCCGCGGGCTTCGCCCAGACGAGCCATCAGCTCGGCGGCGGGATCACGCTCAACCATCGCTACGAGTTCACCGAGGAGGACGGCGAGACCGTCCTGCGCCACGAGTGCAGCGCGTTCGGCCCGATCTCGGAGGAGATGGCCGACGGAATCCGTTGGCACGGCTCCCTCGAGACGTTCGCGGAGCAGCTCAGCGCCTGGATCGAGCGCGGCGAGGTGGTTCCCCCGCCGGAGGCCTAAGGGTTCGAGGCGCGGGCGTGTGCGCGCGCCTGCGTCTCGAGCGACTCCTCCGCGACCCGGATGTGCCCAAGCGCGGCCCAGGCGTGCGCCGCGCCGCGGGGAACCGCCTTGTCCCGGAAGTGCTGCGCCGCGGTGCGGCAGTGGGCGACGGCCTGCTCGAGCTCCTCCGCCGCCGCGTCGTACAGCTTCGCCGCCTCCTCCATCCGCTCGTCTGCGCTCACGGCGGCTGTTTCTAGCAGGCGTCGGCCCGCCCGGGGCGAAGGAAGAACGTCGCGATGGCGACGCCGCGGGCCGACCCGGCTGCGTCCGATCCCGAAGTGGACGGATTTCTCGCGCTGCTCGCGGCGCGGCGGGCGCCGAAGACGGTCGACGCCTACCGCCGGGATCTACGCGCGCTCGGCGACTGGCTGGGCGGGCCGCCTTCAAAGGCGACGACCGACGACCTCGAGCGCTGGCTCGCCGAGCTTCGCGCCGCCGGCCTCTCCCCCGCGACGATCGCACGTCGCGTGGCCGCGGTCCGCTCGTTTTTCCGCCACCTGATCCTGCTCGGAGCGCGAACCGACAGCCCGGCCGCCGCGCTCGAGCTGCCGCGCCGCCGCCGGCGCCTGCCGCGCACGCTCTCGGCCGCCGAGGCCCAACGCTTGATCGAGGCAGCTCCGGGCACGACGCCGCGCTCCCTCCGAGACCGCGCTCTTGTCGAGTTGCTCTACGGAGCGGGACTGCGGGTGAGCGAGGCGGTCGGGCTGGGCAAGACCGACGTCGATCTCGAGCGCCGGCTCGTCCGCTGCACCGGCAAGGGCGACAAGGAGCGCGTCGTGCCCGTCGGCCGGCACGCGGTCGAGGCGCTGCGCCGCTATCTCGCCCACGGGCGCCCGTACCTTGACCGTCGCCACCGGCCGGAGCTCTTCCTGAACGCCCAGGGCGGCGCCCTCACGCGTGCCGGCGCCTTCCTGATCCTGCGCCGCCTTGCCGAGCGCGCCGGCCTCGAGCCAGAGCGCGTCCACCCGCATCTTCTGCGCCATTCGTTCGCGACGCACCTGCTCGAGGGCGGCGCCGATCTGCGCAGCGTCCAGGAGATGCTTGGCCACGCCGACCTCGGGACGACCGAGCTCTACACGCACGTCAGCGACCGGCGACGCCGCGAGGTCTACTTCAAGAGCCACCCGCACGCTCGCCGAAGAGACGTTTCGGGCGACTGAAACCGCGGAATCACAACGTATGTCGTTCGATCCGCACGTTGCGGCACTGATCGTTTCGACCGCGGCCGCCGGCCTCCTGATGACGCTCGCCGGCGTCTGCAAGAACGGGCTCGAGTGGCGCCAGCGCCGCCGGTTCTGCCCGTCCTGCGGCCGCGACCTGCACGTCTGCGCGTGCCGTAGCTAGCGGGCTTTAGCGCGCTTCTCGAGGCCGGCGGCGACTTTGGCGGCAGTCTCGCGCAGGTCCCGCTCGAGGCCTTCCTCGTCCGCGATCCCCTGCAGCAGGACGACGGTATCGCGCTGAGGCGAGCCGTTCCGCAGGCACAGGACCGCGAGCCGCCGCACGGCCGGGTTGTCATCCGCGTTCGCGAGCGTGTGCAGGAGCGGGCGGACCGCGTTGATCTCCCGCGGCGCGTCGCGCGAGAGCAGCTCGAGCGAGAGGAGCGCCGAGCCGCGGCAGGCCGGGCTCTCGTCCTCGAGCCCGCGGCGGAGGAGCTCGGTCTTCTGGCGGAAGCGAAGCTGGCCGATCGCACGGTACGCGACCGCCCGCTCGCGGTAGTCGCCCGATCGCGCCGCTTCCTCGAGCTCGTCCGACCACTCGCGCCGCAGGTCGGCGAGCTCGCGCTCCTTGCCCTGCTTCGCCAGCTCGTCCGCGACAGCGGCTGCCTCGGCGAGCGTCAAACCGACGTGAGGGATCGTTCCGAGGGGCCGACGTACTCCGCCGACGGCCGGAAGAGCCGGCCGGTGCGCTTCTGCTCGAGGATGTGCGCCGACCAGCCGGCGACGCGCGAGCACGCGAACATCGCGGGCGCGAGCGGCGGTGGGATCTCGGCCACGTCGAGGACGATTGCGGAGTAGTACTCGACGTTCGTCGCGAGCACCCGCTCCGGGTGCCGCTCCTGGAGCGCCTTCAGCGCGACCTGTTCCAGCTCTTCGGCCACCTCGACCTGGGGCGAGCCGAGCTCCTTCGCCGTGCGCTTGAGGATCCGCGACCGGGGGTCCTCCGCGCGGTAGATCCGGTGCCCGAAGCCCATGATCCGCTTGCCGCTCTCGAGCGCCTCGCGAACCCAGCGTTGCGGGTCGCCCAGCGCCTTGACCTCCTCGAGCATCGGCTTCACATAGGCCGGCGCCCCACCGTGCAACGGGCCCGAAAGCGCGCCGACCGCCGACGAGAGCGCCGCGCCGCAGTCCGCGCCCGTCGACGCGACGACACGCGCCGTGAAGGTCGAGGCGTTCAGCCCATGCTCGGCGGTGCAGATCCAGTAGGTGTCGATTGCCTTGACGTGCCGCGGGTCGGCCTCGCCGCGCCAGCGCAGCAGAAACCTCTCGGCGGCGGTCTCGCCCTGCGCGACGACATCGTCAGGCGCCGGGTCGCGCCCATCGGCCTTGGCCGCCGAGCGGGCGACGATCTCCATCATCTGCGCCGAGAGCCGTCCGAGATCCTCGCGCGCCTGCTCGTCGGAGATCTCGTTCAGCTTGCCGAGGCCCCAGACGCCGGACAGCCGCGCCGTCTCCGCCTGCAGGTCGGCGGGGGCCTTGCCGCTGAGCGCGGCAGGCTGGTACGGCTCCGGATCGGGCATCGCCGAGCTGATGTCGTCGTCGACGAGCAGCCCCCAGACCTTCTCGTAGGGCACGTGCCCGACGAGCTCCTCGATGTCGACGCCGCGGTAGCGCAGCGAGCCGCCTTCTCGGTCGGGCTCCGCGATCTCGGTCTGGACGGCGACGACTCCTTCGAGACCTGGCTTGAAGTCGTTCATCTGCGCGCGAATCTACCGGACGCGCCGTCGTTCAGGCGCTGCGGACGGGCACGCGCCGCGCGTCCGGGCCGACGTACTCGCCGGCGGGCCGGATGATCTTGTTGTTCGCGTGCTGCTCGAGCACGTGAGCCGCCTGGCCTGCGACCCGGCTGCACTCGAAGAGGGGCGTGAAGAGGTCGTTCGGGATGCCTAGATAGCGGTAGAGCGACCCGCTGTAGAGGTCGACGTTCGGCCAGAGCCCCTTCTGTTCGTGCGCCGCGCGCTCGGTCGCCTCCGTGATCGCGTACCAGTTCGGCTCGCCGCCCTCGTGCGAGAACTCCTCGGAGAGCTTCTTCAGGATCCGGGCGCGCGGATCGGTCGTGACATAGACAGGGTGGCCGAAGCCGAAGAGCGTCTTCTTCTCCGCCAGGTAGCGCCGCACGCCATCGGGCGCGGCTTCCGGCGAACCGAATTCCTCGACCGTTCGCATCGCCGCCTCGTTGGCGCCGCCGTGCGTCGGCCCTTTGAGCGCGCAGATCGCGGCCGTGATCGCGGAGTGCATGTCGGAACCGGTTCCGGCCACGACGCGGGCTGCGAACGTGGAGGCGTTCAGCTCGTGCTCGGCGTGGAGGATCATCGCGACGTCGAATGCGCGCGCTTCCCGCTCGGTCGGGCTCTCACCGCGCAACATCGTCAGGAAGTTCTCCGCGTACGAGAGCTCCGGGTCGGGGTCGACGGGATCGAGGTCCTGGCGCAGCCGGTGATGCCGCGCGACGATCGTCGGGAGCCGGGCGATCAGCGCGGCGGCCTTGCGGCGGTCGTTCTCGCGGTCGATCGCCGATTCGGCCGGATCCGAGAACGAGAGCAGCGACGTCGCTGTCCGCAGCAGCTCCAGCGGCGTGACGTCGTGCGCATTGCCGTCGATCAGCGTCCGGACGTTCGCCGGGAGGTCGCGCTGCGAGAGCTCCTGCTCGAACGCGCGGAGCTCCTCGTCGCCCGGCAGGTCGCCCTCGAGCAGCAGGTAGGCGACCTCCTCGTAGGTCGCGTGCTCGGCGAGATCGGCGATGTCGTAGCCGCGGTAGCGCAGGATCCCCTGCTCCGGATCGATCGAGCAGAGCGCCGTCTCGGCGACGACGACACCGGACAGCGCGACCGACTTCTTGGAGGGCTTGTCGGCCATGACGCGCAGAGAGTATCCGCAGCTAGAGTCCCGGCCGTGGCGCACGAGGTGACGCTGATTCCCGGCGACGGCACCGGGCCCGAGTTGAGCGAGGCGACGCGCCGCGTCCTCGAGGCGACCGGCGTCGAGTTCGACTGGGACGTCCAGGAAGCGGGCGCCGACGTGATGGACCGGTACGACGGCAATCCGCTGCCGGAGCACGTCCTCGACTCGATCAAGCACACCGGCGTCGCGCTGAAGGGGCCGATCACGACCCCCGTCGGCGGCGGCTTTCGCTCGGTCAACGTCACGCTGCGCAAGACGCTCGACCTCTACGGCCAGGTGCGTCCGTGCAAGAGCTACGCCGGCGTCCGCTCGCGCTACGAGAACGTCGACCTGGTGATCGTGCGTGAGGCGACCGAGGATCTCTACGCCGGGATCGAGTACGAGGAAGGCGCGGCGCACGCCGAGGAGCTCGCGCAGTGGATCGAGGCGCACGGCGGGCGCGTTCCTCCGCGCTCGGGGATCTCGATCAAGCCGCTCTCGGTCGACGGGAGCCGGCGAATCGTCGAGTTTGCCTTCGACTACGCGCGCCGCAACGGCCGCAGCAAGGTGACGGCCGTGCACAAGGCCAACATCATGAAGTTCTCTGACGGGCTCTTCCTGCGCGTCGCGCGCGAGGTAGCGGAGGAGAACTCCGACCTCGAGTTCGAGGACCGGATCGTGGACAACCTCTGCATGCAGCTCGTCCAGCGGCCGGAGGAGTACGACCTCCTCGTCCTGCCGAACCTCTACGGAGACATCGTCTCCGACCTGGCCGCGGGCCTGATCGGCGGGCTCGGGCTCGCACCCGGCGGAAACTTCGGCACGCACGCCGCGGTCTTCGAGCCGACGCACGGCTCGGCGCCGAAGTACGCGGGCCAGAACAAGGTCAACCCGATGGCGATGATGCTGTCCGGGATGCTGATGCTGCGTCATCTGGAAGAGGAAGACGCGGCGAACCGGCTCGAGGAGGCGATCGCCGAAGTGATCGCCGAGGGCGAGAGCGTCACCTACGACATGAAGCCGACCCGCGACGACCCGACCGCCGTCGGCACGAGCGAGGTCGCCGATGCGATCGTCGAGAAGCTCGGGGCGCGAGTTGCGTAGGAAGGTGACGATCGTCGGCGCCGGGAACACGGGCGCGACCTGCGCCGAGGTCCTGGCGCAGCGCGACTACGCCGACGTCGTCCTGACCGACATCAAGGAGGGCCTGCCCCAGGGGAAGGCGCTCGACATCTCACAGATGGCGCCGATCCTCGGCTTCGAGCCGACCGTAAGCGGGACGAACTCGTACGAGGAGACCGCCGGGTCGGACGTCGTGGTAGTGACCGCCGGATTGCCGCGCCAGCCCGGCATGAGCCGCGACGACCTCGTCACGACGAACGAGAAGATCGTCGGCTCGGTGGTCGAGCAGGCGGTGGCACAGTCGCCGGACGCGATCATCATCGTGCTCTCGAACCCGCTCGACGCGATGTGCCACGTAGCCAAGAGCGTCTCGGGCTTTCCGAAGAAGCGCGTCTTTGGCCAGGCCGGGATCCTCGACACGGCGCGGTTCAGGACGTTCATCGCGTGGGAGACGAGGTCGTCGGCCAAGGACGTGCAGGCGCTCGTGCTCGGCGGGCACGGCGACCAGATGGTTCCGGTGGTGTCCGCGACGACGGTCGGCGGCGTACCGCTGACGCGGCTCGTCTCGCAGGATCGAATCGACTCGATGGTCGAGCGCACGGCCAAGGGCGGCGGCGAGGTGGTCGAGCTGCTCGGCACATCGGCGTGGTACGCCCCGGGCGCAGCGGTCGCGCAGATGGTCGATGCGGTGCTGCTCGACGAGCACCGGGTTCTGCCGTGCACCGCGTACCTCGACGGCGAGTACGGGATCGAAGGGCTGTACATGGGGGTGCCGGTGCGGCTGGGCGCAGACGGGATCGAACACGTGCTCGAGCTCGAGCTGAGTGACGACGAGAAGCGCGCCCTCGAGGCGTCGGCGGCAGCGGTTCGCGAGGTCGTCGGCGTCCTCGGCTCCGCTGCGTAGGCGTAGCGTTGTGGAGCGATTGGCCCAAAACCGGCGCACTCCGGGCACAGACACGTGACGGTTTCGTGGGTACGCTCACAGCGGGTGGCGGGTGGACGTTCATCCCCACCCAGGGTGGGGTGTGCGCGTCTGAGCGGGGCGGCGCGCGCGAGGATGAAAGAGCCCTCGGGAGCGGCTGAGGCTTGGAGCTCGGGCTAGCCGGGCGGACGGCGATCGTCTGCGGGGCCTCCTCGGGGATGGGCCTCGCGATCGCGGAAGCACTCGCCGCCGAGGGCGCGAACGTCGCGATGTTCGCGCGCCGGCGCGACCTCCTCGCGCGCGAAGCGGAGCGCATCGGCGGCCTCGCTGTGCGCGGCGACCTCACCAACCCCGCCGACCTCAAGCGGCTCGTTGACCGCACCCTCGAGGCCTTCGGCGGCATCGACATCCTCGTCAACAACGGCGGCGGCCCGCCGCGGACGCCCGCCACCGGTCTGACCGACGAGCAGGTCGAGCAGGCGGTCGAGCTGCTCCTGGTCTCGGCCATCCGCCTGACGGGGCTCTGCCTTCCCCAGCTCGAGCGGAGCGGACACGGTCGGGTGATCAACATCACCTCGAGCTCGGTGCGCGAGCCGATCGACAACCTCGCGCTCTCGAACGCGGTCCGCCCGGGAGTGATCGGCTGGGCGAAGACGATCGCGCGCGAAGTCGGACCGAAGAAGATCACGGTCAACTCGATCGCACCGGGCCGGATCGAGACCGAGCGGCTCGCCGAGGTCTACGCGGGCAAGCCTCGCGCCGAGGATCTCGAGGAGATCCCGCTCCGGCGCTTCGG
>VAXD01000071.1:10568-11053 GCA_005884155.1 Actinomycetota bacterium
CGAGGAACCAGCGGCCTCGCCGTCGCGGCGCAGCTGGTTCACCCCCGGACGACTGGCCGGCGCCGGTGCGCTGATCCTCGTCCTCGTCTTCGTCGCGGCCTGGATCGCGCCCGCCGACGGGTACGAGCTCCAGCTGGTCGATCCTGCGCACCCGGTTGCGCCGCTCGTCCGGATCGCGGGCCACCCCACCAAGAGCGACGGAACGATCTACTTCGTCGACGTCCGCGAGCGGCCGGCGCGCCTGATCGAGCGGCTCGTCCCGTGGGTTCGCGCAGACGGTTCGTCCCTCGTCCATTCGCCGCCCATCAGCTCGGCGCTCGAGCAACGGCTGGGAGCGGTCGAGATGAGCGACTCCCAGAAGATCGCTCCCTACGTCGCGCTGAAGCTGCTCGGCTACAAGACGACCGCGCAGAGCGGCGGGGTGACCGTGCTCGCGCTCGAGCCGAAGGCCCCAGCGGCGAAAGTGCTGAAGCCGGGCGATGTGA
>VAXD01000071.1:11139-17702 GCA_005884155.1 Actinomycetota bacterium
CGTTACATGCGCGGCACCGAGACCCACGAGGCGAAGTTGCACACGATCGCCGACCCGACCGACCCCAAGCACGCGCTCGTCGGCGTGACCGCCTCGGACAACCTCGACGTCAAGCTGCCGCTCAAGGTGGCGATCGACGCGGGCGGCATCGGGGGCCCTTCCGCCGGCCTCGCCTTCGCGCTCGACATCCTCCAGGAGCTCGGCCGCAACGTGACGCACGGCCGGAGGATCGCCGCGACCGGCGAGCTCGCTCTCGACGGCAGCGTGCTCCCGATCGGCGGCGTGAAGCAAAAAACGCTCGGCGTTCGCCGGGCGGGTGTGGACGTCTTCCTTGTGCCGGCCGGGGACAACGCCCGCGAGGCCAGGAAGTACGCGGGCGGCATCCGGATCATCCCTGTGGAAAGTGTTCGACAGGCGTTGCGGGCACTGGCAACAATCGGCCCGAAAGCATGAAGATCTCTCAGTTTTCGGCAAGTTTAAAACCGCCGGAAATTCTCAGTTTTCGGCAAGTTTAAAACCGCCGGAAATTGCAATGTTTTCTCCACAGGCAAGCCTTGAAAGGCGGTCCCGGCCGCCTATAGTCCTGCCTTGTCCAGACGGCGGCTGAGGGAGTGGGCAGGAAATTGAGCAAGCAAACCCAACCAACCTGCGAGGATTGCTATTTCCATCGGGCCGGTCTCTGCGCCCTTTCGCTCGAGGCGCCGTGCCCGACGTTCCGGCTCCACAGCCGCGGCTCGCTCGTCCCCCCACGTCAGCCTAGGCTCGTCCCGCGCCCGCTGACTGGACAGTCGCGCGGCCTAGCAGCTGCCTAAGCGCGGCTGCTTAGACTGGCACATGCGCTTACGCCGCCGTCGCCCGGACGAGGAGTCTCAGGGCGCCGCCGAGGCCGCCGGGGAGCACGAGCCGGAAGCGCCCGCCGAGGAGGGCTTGCGCGCGTGGCAGCCGTGGCTCTACGCCAGGCTCATCCTGCTCTTCGCGATCATTGCGTTCGTCATCGGGTTCGTGCTCGAGAACCGCAAGCAGGTGCACCTGCACTTCGTCCTCGGGACCGCGCGCGTCTCGTTGATCTGGCTGATCCTGCTCAGCATCGCGCTCGGGCTGCTCGTTGGCGTGCTGCTCTCGCAGCTAAGCCGGCGCCGGCGCCGACGCCACTAGGCGCGCGAGCCGGCTGACGCCTTCGTCGATCTCCGCGGGCGAGACGAAGCTGAACGCGAGCCGCATGGAGTTCGGCGGGCCGCCGAAGTCGACACCTGGAACGAAGGTGACGCCCGCCTCGACCGCGCGGCCGAGCAGCTCCGAGGCGTCGAGCTCTTCCGGGAGGTCGAGCCAGAGGAAGTAGCCGCCCTCGGGGCGGTTCCAACGAGCCTGCCCGACGAGCTCGCGGTCGAGCGCCTCGAGCATCGCGTCGCGCCGCTCACGCAGCAGCCCGGACACGCGCTCCAGGCTCGGCTCGAGCAGCCCGCGCCGAAGGAACTCGTGCACGGTCGCCTGTGCGAGCAGCGCCGGCGTGATGTACGTCGAGGCGACGAGCCCTTCCAGCTGCCCGACGCGCAGGCCCGGCGCGACCGTCTTCGAGAACGACGAGCTGTAGAGGACGTGCTCGCCACCCTCGAGCTCGAGCACGCTCGGCAACCGCTCGCCCTCGAAGCGGACGAGGCTGTACGGATCGTCCTCGAGAACCGTCAGCGACCGATCGCGGGCAAGCTCCGCGAGGCGCCGGCGCCGCTCGTCCGAGAGCGTCGTCCCGGTCGGATTCTGGAAGGTCGGAATCGTATAGAGCAGCGCCGCCGGGCCGACGCGGGCCAGCTCGTCGACGTCGAGCCCGTCCGCGTCGACCGGGACCTCGATGAGCTCGCGACCCTCGGCGAGCAGGATCTTCCGCGGCCGGTCGTAAGTCGGCCGCTCGACGATCACAGGCCCGGCGGGCAGCGCCGAGAGCAGAAAGTGGAAGACCTGCAGCGAGCCGTTCGTGACGATGACGCGCCCCGGCTCAACCGCGTGCCGTTCCGCGATCCACTCCCGCAGCGGCTCGTACCCGAGCGTGCTCCCGTAGGAGAGGATCGTCGCCCCGTCCCGCCGCAGCGCCGCCTGGGCGCAGTCGGCGAGCTCCTCGACCGGCAGGCACTCCGGCGCCGGAATCCCGCGAGCGAGCGAGATCGTCACGAGCCCGAGTTTACGGCCGCCGCCAGATGCCCATGATCGGCCGCGCGGAAGCCGATCGGCCGAGCGCAGGCAGGCCGAATGCGTCCTCGATCGTACGCAGCAGGCTGTAGTGGTCGAGCGGCGCCACCGAGACGCTGTGCGGTCGGACGAGCGGCCCGGCGACGATCGCTGCGACCCGCCCGCCACTGCCACGCACATCGCTCCACCGCCCCTCGTCGAAGACGACGAACAGCGCTGTCTTTGCCAGCAGCCCCGGCTGGAGGACGCGGCGAAGGAAACCGTGCATCCAGCGGTCGCCCTTCGCGATCGAGCAGCTGTGCATGTCGTGGCAGAGGTCTGGGATCACGAGCGAGAAGCTCGGCAGGTGGCGGCGTCCGAGGTCTCGGTAGAACGCCGGCAGCGGAACGGTGAGCCGGCCGGAAGGCCCAAGCAGGTTGCGGAAGTAGAGAAAGGGCAGCCGCGCCTTTTCGGGGCCCGTGATGCCCGGGCCCTGCCGGAGATAGAGCGGCAGGTGCTCGACGTACATCTTCCAGGTCAGCGAGTGGGCGGTGAGCGTCTCGCCGAGATTCCGGCCGGAGAAGACGCAGCGCGTGCAGTCGTAACGGACGCCTTGCGTCGAGCCGGAGACCAGCGCGAGGTAGTTCGGCAGGCTTGGGTGCGCGACCGCGTCGTAGCGCGTCAGCAGAGCGTAGTGATGGGCGAGCCAGAGAAACGGCGCGC
The DNA here is from genome assembly GCA_005884155.1 of Actinomycetota bacterium. Lineage (GTDB taxonomy): Bacteria > Actinomycetota > Thermoleophilia > Gaiellales > Gaiellaceae > AC-32. The sequence goes on from VAXD01000071.1 coordinate 14,023, forward strand.
CGGCGTGGCCCAGGATCCGCCTCGCCGAGTGGTTCTCGAAGACGACGACGATGGCGTGGCGGAACCGTGGCACCAGGTGCCCGAGCCGAGTTACGCGCAGCGAGGCGCGCGCAGCGGCGGTCACGTGGTCGCGCTCAGCCGGGAGGCTGATTGAGACCAGCAGCACGGCGGCAACGAGAAGGGCGGCGCTCCGAACCCTCGCCGCCGCGGTTCCGGAGAGCCCGCCGACGAAGCGGGCGCTCATGCTCACATGGTGCCTACCACGCCGCCTCCCGAAACGCGAGAACCGTCAGGCGTTCAGGTTCTCGTCAGGCTCGGGCGCCGGCGACTTCGACGGCCAGATCGGCGACCTCGGTCGGGGTCGTGCCGACGCGGACACCGCGGGCCTCGAGCGCCTCCTTCTTCGCCTGCGCTGTACCGGACGAGCCGGAGATGATCGCGCCGGCGTGGCCCATCGTCTTGCCGGGCGGGGCCGTGAAGCCGGCGATGTACGCGATCACCGGCTTGGTCACATCGGTCTCGATGAACGCGGCCGCCTTCTCCTCCTCATCGCCGCCGATCTCGCCGACGAAGACGATCAGCTCGGTCTCGTCGTCGGCCTCGAAGCGCTGCAGGACGTCGATGAAGCTCGAGCCGACGACCGGGTCGCCGCCGATCCCGACGATCGTCGAGTTGCCGAGGCCGCGCTGCGTCAGCTCGTGGCCGATCTGGTACGTGAGCGTGCCCGAGCGTGAGACGACGCCGACGGCGCCCTCGCGAAAGATCTCGGCCGGGATGATCCCCACGTTCGCTTTTCCCGGCGAGAGCGCGCCCGGGCAATTCGGCCCGAGCATCGTGATCCCGCACGGGCGGATGTAGTTGTAGATCCGCAGCATCTCGTGCGCCGGCAAGCCCTCGGCGATGCAGATCACGGTTCCGATGCCGGCGTCGACCGCCTCGTAGATCGCGTCCGCGGCGAAGCGAGCCGGAACGAAGACCATCGACGTGTTCGCCCCGGCCTCATCGACCGCCTCGGCAACCGTGTCGAAAACCGGAACGCCGTCGACGTCCTGGCCGCCCTTGCCCGGCGTCACTCCTGCCACCACCTGGGTGCCGTAGTCGCGGTTGCGCAGGCCATGGAAGCGTCCCTCGCGGCCGGTCAGGCCCTGGACGACGAGCCGCGTGTCGCGGTCGACAATGACGGCCACTACGAGCCGGTCTTTCGGGCGCGGATGATGAGCTTCGTGTCGATCCAGGCGGAGCCGTCGGCGGTCATCCGGTCGGCCAACAGCTCGCGCACGCGCTCCGCCTCCGCACCCATGCAGCCGGTGCGGGCGAGCCAGGCCTCGAGCGGGTGAGTCTTCTCGAAGTACTCGACCTGTTCGACCTCCAGGCCGGCAGCGGTGAGGAACGTGCGCCATTCGTCCTCGGTGTAGTTCCGCACGTGCGTCGGGTCGCGGAGCTTCTCCGCCTCCTCCTGGCGGTCGCTGGAGTAGAGGGTGTCCTCGATCACGACCAACCGCTTGCTGACGCGCGCCATCTCGGCGAATGCCGCGCCAACGTCCTCGAAATGGTGCGGCGCGATCCGCGAGACGACTACGTCGAACGAGCTGTCTTCGAATGGAATCGTCTCTGCGCTCGCGATCACGTCGGGCTGCATGCCCGGCGACGGGTCGAGCGTCACGACGCTGCAGCCTTCTTCGCGCAGCCGCCGCGCGACGTGCCCGCCACCGGTGGCGACGTCGAGTGCCTTGACGCCCTCGCCAGGGTCACACCACTCGACCACGAGGTCGAGGTCCGGCCCCTCGCGATGAGTCGGGCTCTCGCGGTACGCCTCGGCGCGGTCTGACCAGGTCGTCACGCAGCGAGCTCCACGGCGCGGCGAGCCGCGTCGAGCATCGTCGGCTCGACCACCAGGTTCGGCGGCGCCGCCTCGGCGAGGATCTGCCGCCCCTCCTCGGCGTTCGTACCGTCGAAGCGCACGACGATCGGCTGCTCGATCGCGATCTGCGAGAGCGCCTCGAGAATCCCCTGCGCCACGACGTCGCAGCGCGTGATCCCCGCGAAGATGTTGAACAGGATCGAGCGCACCTGCGGATCGCCGGTGATCACCTCGAGCGCGTCGACCACGCCCTGCGCGTCGCCGCCGCCGCCGAGGTCGCAGAAGTTCGCGGGCCGGCCGCCGACGAGCGCGATCACGTCGAGCGTCGACATGACGAGCCCGGCGCCGTTGCCGAGGATCCCGACGTCGCCGTCGAGCTTGACGTAGGTGACGCCCTTCTCGCGTGCAGCGCGCTCCTCGGGCGGATACGCCTCCGGGTCGCGCATCTCGGCGATGTCCGGGTTCTTGTAGAGCGCGTTGTCGTCGACCGTGAACTTCGAGTCGAGCGCTCGCACCTCGCCCGCCGGCGTGACGATCAGCGGGTTGATCTCGCAGAGCATCGCGTCGGTCTCGACGAAGCACTGGTAGAGCCGCTGGACGATCGCGGCGATCTGCTTCTGCTCGGACTCGTCCTCGACGCCGGCCCCATAGATCAGTCGCCGCGCCTGGTACGGCTGGAAGCCTTCGAGCGGGTCGACGTGCAGCCGCGCGAGCGCCTCGGGCTTCTCGGCCGCGACCTCCTCGATCTCGACGCCGCCCTCGGTCGTGAACATGAACAGCACCTGCTTCGCGCCGCGGTCGAAGGTGAGCGAGAGGTAGTACTCCTTCGCGATGTCGGACGCCTGCTCGATCCAGAGCTTGCGCACGACATGGCCGTTGATGTCGAGCCCGAGGATCTCCTCGGCCTTCCGCTCGGCGTCAGCTGGGTCATCGGCGAGCTTGATCCCACCGGCCTTGCCGCGACCGCCCGACAGGACTTGCGCCTTGACGACGACCGGGCCGCGGAGCTCCTCCGCGGCGGCGCGCGCCTCGGCAGGAGTCGACGCCGGCCGGCCCTCGGAGGCAGGGATCCCGAAGCGCCGGAAAAGCTCTTTGCCCTGGTACTCGTAGAGGTCCACCGGGCGCGGACTCTACCGAGGTAGTCTCAGATCCCGTGGACGCGATCGTGGCGGAGGGGCTCGAGAAGCGCTACGGGGACGTGCAGGCGCTCGACGGCGTTTCGTTCCGCGTGCGCGCGGGCGAAGTCTTCGGGCTGCTCGGGCCAAACGGAGCCGGCAAGTCGACGACCGTCAAGGTGCTCACGACCCTGACCACGCCGAACGGCGGTCGCGCCGAGGTCGCGGGGCACGACGTCGTCCGTGAGCCCGATGCGGTGCGCCGCTCGATCGGCTACGTGCCCCAGAGCTCGGGCGTCGACCGCGACGCGACTGGCCGCGAGAACCTGATGCTGCAGGGGCGCGTCCAGGGCATGTCGGGCCATCGGCTGCGGGATCGTGTCGACCGCCTGCTCGAGCTGCTCGGGATCGCGGACGCAGCCGATCGCGTTGTCCGCGGGTACTCGGGCGGAATGAAGCGGCGGCTCGACGTCGGGCTAGGCGTCGTCCACGGGCCGCAAGTGCTGTTCCTCGACGAGCCGACGACGGGCCTCGACCCCGAAGCGCGCTCGGCGATGTGGCAGGAGCTGGCCGTGCTCGCGCGCGAGGAGCTGCTGACGATCCTCCTGACGACGCACTACCTCGAGGAGGCGGACGCTCTCACGAACCGGCTCGCGATCGTGAGAGCGTCCGCCTCCTCGAGGAGCTGAAGGGCGGACTGCAGG
>VAXD01000072.1 GCA_005884155.1 Actinomycetota bacterium
CGACTCGAGGACGATCGTCTCCCGCGGCGACGACTGGTGGACCGCGTGGAAACAGTTCTACTTCTAGGGTCGATGGAGGACGCGCACGCGCTCGCGGAGACGATCTCCTCGGCGGAGGCCGTCCCTGGCTCGGGCTGGGTCGCCGCCGTTTCGGCCAGCCTCGCCGCCGGGCTCGTGGCGAAGACCGCGGCGCGCTCGGAGGGCTGGAGCGGGGCGGAGGGCGCCCGCGCCCAGGCAATCGACCTGCGCGACCGCCTGCTCGCGCTCGCCGAGCGGGACGCCCGTGCCTACGAGCGGGCGCTGACCGCGCTCGAGCGGCGCGGCTCCAATCTCGCCAAGGCGCTGGCGAGCGCCGCGGAGGCTCCGCTGGCGATCGCGCAGACGGCAGCGGACGTGGCCGAGCTCGCCGCCGAGGCCGCGGAGTGCGCCGACGGAGCAGCCCGCGCCGATGCCTCCGCCGCTGCGGCGCTGGCAGCCGGAGCCGCCCGGGCCGCGGCGAAGCTCGTCTCGGTGAATCTGGCCGCGCTGGCCGACGACGAGCGGGTCGGGCGAGCCGACCGCGCAGCCGAGGCGGCCGCCGAGGCCGCGCACAAGGCGCTCTCAATCCAGGCGTGACGTAGGCTTCACGGCCAGGGTGCGCCGGGAAGGCTGGTCGGCAACCGCTCATGGCTGCCCTCGACGCGCTCCTCTTCCTCGTCTCGCTGGCCGTCACGCTGGCCGCGGCCGCGTTCTTCGCGCGCCGGCTCGACCGCGTTGGCCTGCGGCTCGGCCTGCCGGAGACGCTGCTCGGCCTGCTGACCGCGCTCGCGGCCGACGCGCCCGAGGCCTCCTCGGCGATCGCGGCACTCGTCAAGGGAGAGCACGGCGTGGGCGTCGGCGTGATCCTCGGGTCGAACGTCTTCAACCTCGCGGCGATGGTCGGCTTCAGCGCGTTGCTTTGCGGCTCGATCCGGATCCGCCGTGAGGCGCTTGCGGTCGAGGGCGTTGTCGGACTCGCAGCCACTCTCGTCGCGGGCTCGCTCGTCCTCGGGTGGATCGACGCCTGGGTGGCGCTGGTACTTCTCGCGGTCGTGCTCGTCCCGTACGTGACGCTGCTCGCGCTCGGCCCGGCGCGTGCGCCGCGGCGCTTCGTGGGCTTCTTCGGCGAGCGCCATACACCGGATCACCGGCTCGCGCACGGCGAGGCGGTTCTCGTGCCCGCGCTGATGCTTCTGCCTGCGCTGGCGATCATCGTGGCGGGCAGCTTCGGGATGGTGGAGACGGCGCTCCGCCTCTCCCACCGCTGGAGCGTCCCGGACGTGATCGTCGGGATCGTCGTGCTCGCGATTCTCACGAGCCTGCCGAACGCATTCACCGCCGCTCGGCTCGCGTTTCAGCGGCGAGGCTCGGCAGTCGTCAGCGAGACGCTGAACAGCAACACGACGAACCTCGTCTTCGGGCTCACGATCCCGGCGCTGTTCGTCGCGCTCGACTCGAGCTCGGCGTTGACCGGCTTCGGGCTCGCGTGGCTGCTGCTGATGACCGTCGTGACGCTCGCGCTCTTCGCCCGGCGCGACGGGGTCACGCGGTCTGGCGGCATCGCGATACTCCTGCTCTACGCCGTGTTCGTCGTCGTCGAGATCGTCTCCGCAGCGTGATCCTCGCGCACCTCGACCTGGACGCGTTCTTTGCCGCGGTGGAGGAGCTCGAGGCGCCCGAGCTGAAGACGAAGCCGCTCGTCGTCGGCGGCGACCCGCACGGACGCGGCGTTGTCGCGACCGCGAACTACGTCGCGCGGAGGTACGGGATCCACTCGGCGATGTCGTGCGCGGAAGCTTTGCGCCGGTGTCCGCAGGCTGTCTTCCTGCGGCCGCGGCACCGACTCTACAAGGAGTACTCGCGCGCGGTCTGGGACACGGTGCGCGAGGTCGTGCCGACGGTCGAGCGGACCGGGATGGACGAGGGTTACCTCGACGTGGGGGAGGTTGCGCCGGACTTCGCGCGGGCTCGCGTTGTCGCCGAGGCCGTGCAGGCGGCGGTTCGCGGCGCCACGAGCCTCACCTGTGCCTTGGGAGTGGCTTCCTGCAAGGTGGTCGCCAAGATCGCCAGCGACCGGCGCAAGCCGGGCGGGCTGACGGTCGTGCCCGCCGGGCGGGAGGCGGAGTTCCTCGCGCCGTTCGACGTGCGGCGGTTGCCAGGCGTCGGCCCGCGGGCGGAGGAACGGCTTCGCCGAGCCGGGATCGAGACGATTGGTGACCTGGCCGCTCTGACCGACGACGCGTTGCGCGGATTGCTGCCGGGCAAGGTCGGAAAAGTGCTCCGGGACCGCGCGCGAGGAAACGACCCGCGAGAACTCGAGCTCTCGTCGGAGACCGTGTCGATCAGCGCCGAGGAGACCTTCCCCCGAGACGTGGTCGAGGTCGAGCGCCTGCAGGAGGAGCTGCGCCGTTTGTCGGAGCTCGTCGCCGAACGCCTCGCGGGCCAGACCGGCCGCACGGTCACGACGAAGGTGCGCTACCCCGACTTCTCGATCCGCTCGCGCTCGACGTCGCTCCCGGTCGGGACGGACGACGCCGAGCGAATCTGGGAGCTCGCCTGCGCCTGCCTCGACCGCGCGCTGGCCGACCGCCCCGGAGCGCTACGGCTCGTCGGCGTGGCGGTCTCGGGCCTCGAGGCCCACCGCCAGCTCGAGCTCGTTTAGTCCTCTTCCGTGCTCCAGCGGGCGACGTCGCGGATGCTCACGATGCCGACCGTTCGCTCGCCCTCGACGACCGGGATGTGGCGGAAGCCGTTGTCGAGCATGACCTGGGCGGCCTCCTGCGGCGAGGCGTCGCGGGTCAGGGTGATCGGGTCGGTCGTCATCCACTCGCGCACGCGAGCCTCACTCGAGTGCACGCGCCCCGCGACGGCGCGGGTGAGGTCGCGCTCGGTGACGATGCCGATCAGCCGCCCGTAGTCGGACACGACCGCCGAGCTGACGCCGAGCTCCACCATCTGCTGGGCGGTCTCGCCGATCGTGTCTTCGGGGGCGACGGTCAGGACGTCGCTCGTCATCAGGTCTGCGAGTGTGCTCACGCAGCGGCGAGCGTAACATCGCCCGCCACGCGCACAAGCGCGTCGAGCAGATCGCCGAGCTCGGCGCGGACGCCCGCGTCGGCGAGCTCGCCGCTCTCGTCGAAGCGCATGAACGCCTCGGGCACGAGCACGTGCGGCTCCTCGAGCACCAGCGCACCCGGGAACTCGAGCGCCGAGCGCAGCTGCTCCTGCGCCCGCCGGGTACCACCGAGGCCGGTCGACGCACCCATGATCGCCACCGGCTTGCGGGCCAGCGGCGAGGCGAGCGGCGGGCGCGACGCCCAGTCGATCGCGTTCTTGAGCACGCCGGGAATGCCTCGGTTGTACTCGGGCGTCGCGATCAGGATCGCGTCCGCGGCGCGGATCGCATCCTTGAGCGCGACGACGGGCTGGGGATCGCCAGCCGCCTCGACGTCACCGTCGTAGAGCGGCAGGTCGCGCAGGTCGTGCTCGACCAGCTCGGTGCCCTCTGGCAGGAACTCGCGCGCCGCGCGCAGGAGCGCTCGGTTGTACGAGCCCTGCCGCAGGCTGCCGGCGATTCCCAGGATCGTCATCGTCCTTACGCCTCCTTGACGGCCGAGACGGCCGCCGTGAGCTCGACCGTGGTCGTGCCCCACTCGAACGCACCCCGTGCGTCGATGACGAGGCGCTCGTCGCCGGCCTTGCCCTGGCCGACGCCGCGGATCCGTCCGTCGAGCTCGATCTCGAACGGCGTGTCCTTGACCGTCAGCTCGCCGCGGATGCGGAAGCTGTCGTCGCCGGTCGGCTCGACCGTCGTCGAGCGGAAGAGGATCTCGGGGTGCTTGTCGGCCTCGAGGAAGTCAGGCGAGCGCAGGTGCGCGTCGCGCTGCTCGTTGTCGGTGTTGACGCTGGCGACGCGGATCGTGCCGGCGAGCTGCGGCTCGTCGCCGCCTTCGATCCGGCCTTCGAAGTCCGTGAAGCGGCCGATGATGGTGCTGAACAGGTCGCTCGTATCCGTCACCTGGAAGCCGATCGTCGTGTGGACGGGGTCGACGTTCCACGTGCCGACCGGAAGAACTGTCTTGCTTGCAACTGCGGACATTGTGCTGTCGCTCCTTTCGGATATACTTGAGTTGTCAACAATATAGCGAGAGAAGATTGACTCGTCAAGTATTGAGCACTCAAGCAACTCCGGAGATTCAGGCGTTCGCCGGGCTCCTGCGTGCGCATGCGGCGACGACGCGTCGTTTCAACGCGGAGCTCGTCGCGGACCACGGCCTGACGCTGAGCGACTACGAGGTGCTGCTGCGCCTCGCGCGCGCGCCCGATCGGCGGCTGCGGCGGGTCGATTTGGCGCAGCAGGTATTGCTGACGCCTTCCGGGATCACGCGGCTGCTCGCGGGCCTGGAGCACAACGGCTTCGTCGAGCGCGTGGCGTGCCAGAGCGACGCGCGCGTGAGCTACGCGCAGCTCACGCCGGACGGCCTCGGGAAGCTGCGGGCGGCCTCGAAAACGCACGTCGAGGGGATCCGCAGCCTCTTCGGCGAGCATTTCACGGTCGGAGAGCTCGAATCACTGAGCGACCTGCTCGGCCGCCTGCCGGTCGACGACGCGGGCGACGACGCCTGCGAGGCCTAGCGTCCGTGCCAGGCCGCGAGTAGCTCGGCCTCTCGGGCCGGAGCGAGACCGGCGGTTCCGTACTGCGTAACCGTCACGAGGCCCTCGCCCTCCTCACGGGCCCAAGCGAGTGTGTCCCGGGCAGTTTCCTCCAAGGGCCGGAAGCGAAGGCCGGCGGCGACCGCCTTGGAAACGCTCATCTGGAGGAAGCCATCGTGCTCGGCTGGGACCCAGAGCGGCAGCTCCATCCAGGGTTCGACGCCCTGCTCGGCCAGGAAGCCTTCGTCCACCCACGTGACCTCCGCGTCGCCGCAGGCGGCCAGCGTCTGCGCCAGCGAGACGGGCTCGCTTGTGGCATTGAACGTGCCGGTCGCGTCCGAGGCGCACGCCTCGACAAACCAGCGCCCGAGGTCGCGCGCGTCGATGAACTGGACGAGCCTGTCGGCCGGGGCCGGCGCCAGCACTTCCCCGCCTTCGGCCATCCGTAGCGGCCAGTAGGTGAACCGGCCGCTGCCGTCGTGGGGGCCGACGATCAGGCCGGCCCGCGCGTTCGTGTGCGCATCGGGGAAGACCTCGGCGACGACGCGCTCGCAGGCCATCTTCAGCGCGCCGTAGTCCTTCATCACGTCTTCGCTCTCCGGATCATCGAGCTCCAGCACCGGAGCGCTCTCGTCGAAGCCCGGCTCGTACGGCTCCGCGTAGACCGAGGCACTCGAGACGAACAGGTAGTGGCCGACCGAGCCCTGCAGCAGCTCCGCCGAGGCGCGCACGACCCGCGGCAAGTAGCCGGACGGATCGATCACTGCGTCCCACTCGCGTCCCTCGAGCGCGCTCAGGTCTCCGTCGCGGTCGCCGCGCAGCTTCTCGGCCTCCGGGAACAGCTCCGGGTTGGTCTCGCCGCGGTTGAAGAGCGTCACCTCGTCACCGCGGGCGAGCGCCGCCTCGACCGCCGCGCGCCCTAGGAACTTGGTCCCGCCGAGGACGAGAAGCTTCATCTCACCACTTCGAGCGGCGCCCGCGGCGGCTCGTGTAGACGAGCTTCGCCGGCGCCGAGCGCATGCCGGCCTGCTCGAAGCGTTCGTGGTGACCGAGCCGTCTGGCCACGCGACTGGTCTCTGCCTGCTGCTCCGGAAGAACGAGCGTGATCGCGGTGCCGCTCCGACCCGCCCTGCCGGTCCGGCCGGTCCGGTGGACGTAGCCCTTGTCCTCTTCCGGCGGATCGAAGTTGACGACGTGCGTGACGTCGGTGAGGTCGAGACCGCGTGCCGCGACATCGGTGGCCACGAGTGTCTCCGCCTGGCCGCCCGCGAATCTCGCCAGCGCCCGCTCGCGGGCTCTCTGCGACATGTCGCCGTGCATCGTCGGCTCCGCGCTTCGTCCGGACGAAGACCAGCGTGGAGCTGGAGGAACGGATCTGCTCGATGAGCGTCTCGACCTTCGTGTCCGCGGTCACCGGGACGAAGTGGTGCTCGATCTCGTCGGGCTGCCGGCCGGCCGAGAGCTCGCTCTCGATTCGCGAGGCGTGGCTCGTGTAAGCGCGTGCCAGCTCCCCGACTTCGCCGTCGAGCGTCGCCGAGAAGAACATCGTCTGGCGATTCCGCGGCAGCCGTCGAACGAGCTTGTCGACCTGTGGCCGGAAACCCATGTCGAGCATACGGTCAGCCTCGTCGAGGACGAAGGCGCGGACCTTCGAGAGATCGACGTGCCTGCGCTGGGCGAGATCCTCGAGCCGGCCTGGGGTGGCAACGAGGATGTGGGCTCGCTTGAGCTTCTTGGCCTGCGAACGGAGCGGCACGCCGCCGTAGGCGGAGGCCACGGAGAGGCCGCGCGCCCGGGCGAGCGGCTCGAGCTCATCGGTCACCTGCGCGGCGAGCTCGCGCGTGGGCACGAGGACGAGCGCAGTAGGTCGTGGATCGCCCGGCTCGATGCGCTCGACGATCGGCACTGCGAACGCCAGCGTCTTGCCCGACCCGGTGGGCGAGCGGACCAGAACATCTAAGCCTTGGAGCGCGTCGGGCAGGACAAGCTCCTGGATGCTGAACGGCTTGACGATCGAGCGGGCGGCGAGCGCCGCCACGACGGGCGCGGACGCGCCGAGCTCGCGGAAAGACTGGTTTGACATGTAGTTCGACTCCTTTTCGGGCTCGAGACTTGCCTACCTCGAATCGCCCGAAGGAGGAACGAGAAGCTCATCTCACCGGACGGCCGGATTGCCGCCCGTGAACGCACGGTAGCAGTAGGCCGCTACCCTCCTGCGATGCGCGCGGAGAAGCCCGAGCCGCTTACGCGGTCGCAGAAAGAGCAGCTCGTGACCGAGCTGGCCGAGCTGGAAGGCCCGCGCCGTGCCGCCGCCGTCGAGGCGATCAAGACGGCACGGGGCTTTGGCGACCTCTCGGAGAACTTCGAGTACCACGCGGCGAAGAACGAGCAGGGCCTGCTCGAGCGACGGATCACGGTGCTGCGCGACCGCCTTCAGCGAGCGGTGCTCGTCGACGAGGAGGCAGTCGACTCCGGGTCCGTGGGGGTCGGCTCGAAGGTCGCGCTCGAGGACGAAATAGGTGAGCGGATGGACGTCGAGATCTCGAGCGTGGGCGGCGTCTCGCCCGACTCGCCGCTGGGACGGTCGCTGATGGGTGCGAAGGCCGGCGACGAGGTCGAGGTCGCGGCTCCCAGCGGGACCTGGCGGGCACGAGTGGTCTCGATCGGCCGTTAGCCTCGCCGTTCGACTCGACTAGGCTCCCGCCGTGACCGAGGAGGCGCGGATCGAGCAGACCGACGAGGGCGCGGTCGTCACCTCGCCGGGCTGGTTCGTGATCAATCTCGCCGACACCGTCTGGGAGCGGCACGAGCGCGCCGGCACGTGGTCGGCTTTCGAGCCGCCCAGCGGCGAGTTCGAGCAGTACGGGATCGGCGTCCACGTGCTCGAGCCGGGCCAGCCGAACGGGCGCTACCACTCGGAGTCCTTCCAGGAGGACTTCCTCGTGCTGGCCGGCGAGTGCACCCTGATCGTCGAGGGCGAAGAGCGGCGCCTGAAGCAATGGGACTTCTTCCACGCCTCGCCCGGCACGCACCACATCAGAGTCGGCGCGGGCGACGGACCGTGCGCGATCCTGATGGCCGGCGCGCGCGGCGAGGGGAACAAGATCCACTATCCGCGCAGCGAGCTGGCCGCACGTTATGACGCCTCCTCGCCGGAGGACACGAGCGACTCGAAGGTCGCGTACAGCGATTGGGGGCGCAAGTTCGAGCGCGTGCGCTCGGCCTGGCCAATCTAAAGCTGGCGGGCCTAGCGGCGGTCGCGCTGTTTCTCGGCGGCTGCGGCGGTAGCGAGGGTCGGGTCGCCGGCCCTCAGGTCGTCCAGCTCGGCTGGCACGAGAACTGCGGCACGCGTGCCGACCGGCTTCCGATCGCCACGCGCCGCCTCGTGGTCGGCAAGGGCCGGTGGCGGGTGGACCTTTCCTTCCGCAACGAGATGGGTGTGCCTTTGAGCGTCGTCCGGGCGCACCACCCCGGCCAGACGCTCTTCGGGCTGGAGGTGTTTCGGACGACGTCGCTGCAGGAGGTACGCAACCGAGCAGCGGCCGGGTCGATCCACCCTCAGGCGCTCGCCGACCGCTTCAGCCCCTCTCGCCCGACGCTGATCCCTCCAGGCCGGGGCTGGTCGGGCTCGTTCTCGGGCCGGGGCGGGCTGCCGGCAGACGTCCCGATCCGGGTCGTGCTCGGGGCGTTCCTGCCGCCGGGGCCGATTACCGACCGCTTCCTTTGCATCTCGGAGAAGGCGGTTCGGTTGCGCTAAGCGCTCTCGCGCGCCGTCTCGGGCACCCGTTCGCCCCTCCGGATGAAGAGCGCCGACTTGGCCAAGTCCGGCATCCACCAGTTCCACCGACCGAACAGGCGCATCACGGCCGGCACGAGCAGCGCGCGGATGACGGTCGCGTCGAAGATGATCCCGGCCGCGAGCCCGATCCCGAACTGCTTGATGTCGACCCCGGGGCTCGACGAGAGCACGAAGAAGGCGAACATCAGCACGAGCGCCGCGCTGGTCACCAGCTTGCCGGTGCGCGCCAGCCCGAGCGAGATCGCCTGCACGGTGTCGCCGGTCTCGTCGTAGATCTCGCGCATGCGCGAAAGCATGAAGACCTCGTAGTCCATCGAGAGCCCGTAGAGGAAGGCGAAGATCATCAGCGGGATCCACGGGATGATCGAGTGCGTTGCGTTCACGCCCCAGATCGCTTTCGAGCCATGCCCGTCCTGGAAGATGAAGACGATGATCCCGTAGGCCGCCAGCAGCGAGATCAGGTTCAGCACGACGGCCTTGATCGGGAGCACGATCGACCTAAAGGCGCGAGCGAGCAGCAGGAACGTCAGCAGGACCACGAAGCCGAGCACGTAGGGGAAATTCGAGTAGACGGCGGCCACGAAGTCGCGGTCCTCGCCCGCCACCCCGCCGAGCGCGGCGTTCGTTCCCTTCAGTTCCGCGCGGACCCGCTTGATCGTCCCGCGCGTCGACTTGGCTGCGCCGTCGGCGTTCGGGAAGGCCTCGACCAGGCTGTTCGAGCCCTTGCGCCAGTCGGGCGGCGCGACGGCGCCTTCCACGCCGCGCACTTGCCGAACCTTCGCGGCGATCGCCTTCGGGTCGCCGCCGTTCTTAACGAGCACGACAAACGGCTTCATCACGCCCGGCGAGATGTGCGCGTCGGCGAGCGCCTGCCGGCCCACGATCGCGTCGCCCTTGCCGGGGAAGTCCTTCGCCTGCGCCTCGCTGGGGTTCAGCTGCACGCCGTAGAAGACGAGAAGAGCGACGATCGCGAACCCCACCGTTGCGACCGGCCCGGGATGGCGCATGACGAACCCCGCCCAGCGGCCCCACGGCCCGTCTTCGGGGTGGCCGCGATCGACGAGGCGCTTCGGCAGCAGGCGGACGCTGTTGATCCGCGTGCCGAGCGTCGCCAGCAGCGCGGGCAGCAGCGTGATCGCCGTGATCACCGAGACGGTCGGGATCAGCATCCCGCCGATTCCGATCGAGCGGATGAACGGCAACGGCAGCACGAGCATCGAGAGCAGGCCGACGGCCACGGTCGAGCCCGAGACGATCACCGACCGGCCCGCGTGGGTCATCGTCTCGACGAGCGCCGTCTCCACGTCCTCGCCTTCGCGCAGCTCGTCGCGGAACCGGAAGATCATCAGCAGCGCGTAGTCGATCGCCACGCCGAGCCCGACGAGCGCGATCAGGAACTGGACGATGATCGAGACGTTCGTGATGTAGGTCAGGATCCAGACAAGCGTGAAGGTGTTGAGGATCGACGCGATCGCCACGGTGATCGGCATCAGCACCGCCGGCAGGGTCCCGAAGACGAAGAACAGGATCACCAGGCAGCCGAGGCCGCCGATCAGCGCCTCGGTGAGCACGCTCGGGCCGCCGCTCGAGCCGCCGCTGGCGGCTTCCTGGAGCGGGTCGCGGCCGGTGAGGTGGGCCTGTACGCCAGGCGGTGCCGCCGCCTTGAGCTTCGCCGTCACCTGGTCGATGTGGGTCGAGGAGCTGAAGGTCGGCGTCTTCGGCGGGTAGATCTCGGCGAACATCGTGTGCCCGTCCTGCGAGACGTAGGCACGGCTGCCGGTCGAGAAGTACGACGACGTGCGGGAGCCCGGGTTGACCTTGGCGGCGGCCGCCACGGCGCGCTGGATCCCGGTCTGCTTCGTGACGTCGCCGTCGCTGTGGAAGACGGCTACGAGCGGCGCCTGCTCACCGGTGCCGAAGATCTTCAGCGTCTTCTGGTTTGCCTCGTAGGACGAGTAGCCCGGGATCGAGAAGCTCTCGAACCACCGCTTGGACACCTGGCTCGCCGAGAAGGCGCCGAAGAGCGTCAGGGCGGCCCAGATGCCGATCACGACGAACCGGCGCCGGGCGACGAGATGAGCGAGGCGGGCTAGCAAGCGGTCTCCTTTCGGCGAGTCACGAAGGCGAGATGTTACAGGGGCTAGAAATTTTCTGCAACTGTAACAATCCGTATACAATCATCACGTGGGCCTGCGCGAGACCAAGAAGCTGCGAACGCGGCAAGAGATCGCGGAGAAGGCGATGGCCCTCTTCGTCCGGCGCGGCTTCGACCACGTCACCGTAGCGGAAGTCGCGGCCGCGGCCGGGGTCTCGGAGAAGACGGTCTTCAACTACTTCCCGACGAAGGAGGATCTCTTCTGGGACGAGGTCCCCGAGCGCGAGGCGGCACTCGTCGACGCTGTGCGCGGCCGCACGGAAGGGGAATCCGTGTCCGCCGCCCTGGTGCGGCTGCAGTCAGCAGGGTGCGACCGTCTCTGTTCACCCGGCTTTGCGAGGTTCGCGCGGGTGATCGAGGAGTCGCCGGCGTTGCAGGCAAAGGAGCTCGAGATAATGGCGCGCTTCACCGACGCGCTCGCCCGCGCCATCCGCGACGAGCTCGGTGTTCACGAGCTGGATGCGCGGATCGCGGCGAACGTCCTCATCGGCGTGCACTGGCAGCACTTCCGCAACGCCCGAAGCTACGCGCTCGCCGGCCGGCACGGGCCCGCGGCCGCGAGGCGCCTGCGCTCGGAGCTGAAGCGGGCCCACCGCCTCCTCGAGCACGGCCTCGGCCAGCTCGATAGAACGGAGCCAACTCGAGAAAGGACGACGTCATGAATGGGATCACCCCGTGTCTCTGGTTCGACACCGAAGGCGAGGCCGCCGCCGAGCTCTACACGTCGATCTTCCCGAACTCGAAGATCGTCAACGTCGCGCGCTACGGGTCGGCCGGGCCGCGGCCCGAGGGAACCGTGATGACCGTCGACTTCGAGCTCGACGGTCAGCCGTTCCTCGCGCTCAACGGCGGCCCGGAGTTCACCTTCACCGAGGCCGTCTCGTTCCAGGTCGGCTGCGAGAACCAGGACGAGGTCGACCACTACTGGAGCAAGCTCTCCGAGGGCGGCGAGGAAGGGCCCTGCGGCTGGCTCAAGGACCGCTTCGGGCTCTCCTGGCAGATCGTCCCGACGGCGCTGCCGCGATTGCTCTCCGATCCCGACCGGGAGCGGGCTCAGCGGGCGATGGCAGCGATGCTGAAGATGAAGAAGCTCGACATCGCCGAGCTCGAGCGCGCGGCAGAGGGCTAGGCCATGCCGACCGTGAAGGCCGTCCGGGTAGTCGTGCGCTGGCGGGCCGGGCCAGCCTGGACGAGCGGCCCGCCGGAAGAACAGGCCGGCTGGGATGAGCACGCCGCGTTCATCGACGACCTGATCGAGCGCGGGATCTTCGTCATGGGCGGCCCCTTCGCCGACTACTCCGGCTCACACACGCTGCTCGAGCGCGTGACGGCGGATGAGGCGCGAGACCTCGTTCTGCAGGACCCGTTCGTCGCGAACGGTGTGTTCGAGCTCGAGGACGTCCGCACCTGGAACATCTATGTCGACGAGCTGAGCCGCTGAGCAATCATCCGCTCTGGGGGATGGAGTGCGGCCGCCGCATCGCCAGGGTCCTCGGCGATGGAAGACGTCCGTCTCGAACGCATTCGCGAGATCATCGAGCCGCTCCGGGTTGAGGCCGGCACCGCGGTCGTGCTGGAACGCGACTTCGATCCCGGGAACACGGGCGACATGTTCGACAAGAAGGACAGCAAGCGCCTGCTCACGACGGGCGTGGAGATGCTCGACTACTACCAGTCGCGCCTCGCCGCCCAGGACACGTACGGCGTCCTGCTCGTGTTGCAGGCCCTAGACGCCGGCGGCAAGGACAGCACCATCCGGCACGTGATGAGCGGCGTGAACCCGCAGGGCGTCGTCGTCCATGGGTTCGGCGTCCCGTCCAGCGAGGAGCTCGACCACGACTACCTCTGGCGCTACCAGCAGAAGCTGCCGGCCCGCGGACAGATCGGGATCTTCAATCGCTCCCACTACGAGGAAGTCGTCGTCGTGCGCGTCCATCCGGAGATCCTCGAGGGCGAGCAGCTCCCGGCCGAGGCTCGCGGTGACGGGATCTGGGAACGCCGCTACCGCCAGATCAACGACTGGGAGCGCTTCCTCGTCGAGAACGGCTTTCCCGTCGCAAAGGTCTTCCTCAACCTCTCGAAGGAGGAGCAGCGCCGACGGTTCCTGCGGCGGATCGACTTCCCCGAGAAGAACTGGAAGTTCAAGGCGAGGGACGTCAGGGAGCGTGCCCACTGGGACGAGTACCAGATCGCCTTCTCGGAGATGCTCAGCGCTACGAGCACGGAGCACGCGCCGTGGTACGTGATCCCGGCCGACCACAAGTGGTTCATGCGCGTCGCGGTGGCGGCCGTGCTCGTGGACACGCTGGCCAAGATCGACCCGCAGTACCCCACGGTCGACGACGAGGCGCGCAAGGAGCTGGCGGCCTCGAAGCAGGAGCTCGAGGCGCAGGCGCCCGATGGAGTCGCGGCCGATCCGGTCGCGGAGCCGGCCGGAAAGGAGTAGCCCCGTGCCACAGCTGACCGCCACCCCCGAAGCGCCGGCGGAGAACGCCTGGTACGAGCTGCCGGGAGACCAGGTCGCGGCCTCGCTGGAGGTCGATCCTGCGCACGGCTTGACGGCCGCCGAGGCCGCCTCCCGGCTCCAGCAGTATGGGCCGAACAAGTTCGCCGAGGGCAAGACCGAGCCCCGCTGGCGCGCGTTCGTCCGCCAGTACTACGACGCGATGCAGATCGTGCTGCTCGTCGCCGGCATCGGCAGCCTGGCGATCAAGCAGTGGGGCACCGGCCTCGTGCTGCTCCTGCTGACGATCTTCAACGCGATCCTGGGGATGCACCAGGAGGGGAAGGCAGCCGCGGCCGTCGCCGCCTTGCAGAAGATGATGTTCATCAAGGCCAAGGTGCACCGCGACGGCGAGCTGCTCGAGGTGAACGCTGAAGAGCTGGTCCCCGGCGACATCGTCTCGATCGAGGCCGGCGACATCATCCCGGCCGACGGCCGTCTGCTGCAGGCGTCGACGCTCGAGGTCGCCGAGGCCGCGCTCACGGGCGAGAGCCTGCCCGTCTCGAAGGGCGTCGACGCGGTCGGCGGAGAGGACGTCCCGCTCGGCGACCGGACCGACATGGTGTTCATGAACACCAACACGACGCGAG
>VAXD01000073.1:0-1922 GCA_005884155.1 Actinomycetota bacterium
CCTGCAGCTCAGTGCGCAGCGACTCCTCGTAGCTCTCGAACTGCTGCCGGTCGGACGGACCGAGGTAGATGACGTACTCGTTCGGCGCGTAGACGCGCGAGACCGAGACGACGCGGTGGTCCTCCATCTCCTTGACCAGCTTCCGCGCCAGCTCGACGGGTTGGACGTGCGTGCGGAACGCACGGCCGAAGACGCCCTCGAAGAGGCCTTCGATCCGGTTCTCGATGTTCCTGAGGACGCTCATGTGCCCCGGTTATGCCCGGGCCCTGAACTCTAACTCCGGGCCTTGAGGGCCAGGACTATGCAGGTGACCCAGGCGGCCACAACCAGCGGCACAGCGGCTACGGAAGGTGCCGGCAGCAGCGTGAGCGCGATCATGGCCGCCCCGAGGACGGCGATGCCCCAGAGGCCGCGCGCGCGGGCGAACGGTATGGCGACCGCGGCCGCGGCGAGCACCAGCGCCTCCAACAGGAGCACGGGCCGGTCGGTGAGCCCGCGCCCGAGCGCGTACACAACCGCGAGCGGGTCCTGGCTGCCGGCGATGCCGAGGCCCTTCGGCGGAGCGGCGCCGGTGAACGGGAGCGATGAATGCCTCAGGCCGGCGACGAGCGCGGCGAGCAGGACTGCCGCCGCAACCTGCAGCGCCCGCCGCGGCAGACTGCGGATCCCCTGCGATGCCAACGGGAGCAGGCCGAGCGCGTGAATGGGCCCGAGCAGCGGCCCTGCAACCACGAAGAGACCGTCCTGCGGCGCCCGCCACGAGAGCGCGAGCCAGACCAGGGCGACCGCCCCGTAGGCGAACGCGAGGCCCGACGAGATGTTCCCGAGCGGGAACACGGGCACCGCAAGCGCGAACGCCAGACCGAGCCGCGGGCGGACGAACGCAAGCGCGAACGCAAGGACGCCCAGAAGCGGCCCTGCTGCACCCGGGTAGAACGGCAGCGCGGCGGCGGTCCAGCCGGCGAAGAGCCCCGCGGCCGCCGGCCCCGCCAGTCGCAGCGGGAGCGCAACCGAGATGCCCGGGCCTTTCGTCTTCCGCCGGATTCGTTCCGCCAGCGCGTCGCGCAGCTCGTGGGCCAGCAGGGCGGCCGGAGGGCGCGCGGCAGGATCCAGCGAGAGCATCCGGTCGACGAGCGCGCAGAGCGGCTTCGGCAGATCGGGCCGCAGGTGTGCGAGCGGAGCGGCGCCCTCGTCGATCCGCCGGGCGGTCTCGAGCAGTGAGCCGTTCCAGAACGGGTGGAAGCCCGCCAGCGCCTCCCAGAGCATCACCCCGACCGCCCAGACGTCCGCGGCCGGCTCGCCGGGCTCGCCGTGCAGGCGCTCGGGCGGCACGTAGGCGAGCGTGCCCGGCACGTCGCCGCTCGCGGTCAGCGGCTCCTCCTCGGTCAGCTGCGCCAGCCCGAAGTCGAGCAGGCGAACGGACATCTCCTCTTCCTCTGCGACGAGCACGTTGGACGGCTTCACGTCGCGGTGGACGACGCCTTGGGCGTGCGCGTGCGCGAGGGCCTCGAGCACCTGCGCAGCTGCCTCGACCGAGGTCGCGTCGGTCAGCTCGCCGGCGCGGAGCGCCTGCCGCATCGTCTGGCCGGGGACGTACTCGTACGCGATGTAGACGTTGCGCGTGTCGCGCTCGAACGCGTAGGCGCGCAGGCAGCGCTCGTGGCGCAAACGCGCGGCCGCGAGCGCCTCGCGCTCGGCTCTCGTCGCCGCCTTCCCCTCGCGGGGGACGATCTTCAGCGCGACATCGAGGCCGGTGCGTTCGTCGCGCGCGAGCCAGACCGAGCCCGACCCGCCGCTTCCGAGCGGCCGCAGAGGCCGGTAGCGCTCGGCCACGAGCTCGCTGGAGGGGAGCGCAACGGCCGCTTGGGACACGATCCCTCACATTTCGTCCTCTGCAACGGAATCCTGCGCCCGCCGGGGAA
>VAXD01000073.1:2010-10340 GCA_005884155.1 Actinomycetota bacterium
ATGAGCCGGCGACCGAGGAGACCTCGCAGTCGCAGTGGACCATCCGCCGAACGCGTCCGCCCGGTCCCGGCGGCCCCAGCCGACCGCCCAGCGCGCCGCAGAACCTGACGCCGCTTCTCCGGCTCGTCGGCCTGATCGCGTTCGCGATCCTGATCGTCGTGCTGCTCGTCTTCTGGATCCAGAGCTGCCAGGCGTCCGGCAAGACGAAGACCTACAAGAGCTACATGACGAAGGTCGCGGACATCGGCTCGACGTCGCAGCAGATCGGCCGCCAGCTCGGCCAGGCGCTGCTCGCGCCGGGCGTCAAGCGCACGCAGCTCCAGCAGCAGGTCTCAGGGCTTGCGCGCCAGGAGCAGCTGGACGTCAACCGGGCACGCGGGATCACGCCGCCGGGCGCGCTCCGCGACGAGCAACAGGCAGTCATCCAGGCGCTCCAGTACCGGGTCAGCGGCCTGGCCGGGCTCGCCAACGCGCTCGGGACAATCGGGAATGTCAAGAACAACGATCAGGCCGCAGCGCTCCTAGCGACGCAGATGCGCCGCCTGCTCGCCAGCGATGTCATCTGGGACGATTCCTTCAAGGGGCCGGCGCAGGCCGAGCTCGCTCACCAGGGCGTGACCGGCACGAACGACAACGGCGGGCCGCTCGTGCCCCCTTCCGGATTCCTGCAGAACGCAGAGCTCGCCTCGACGAGCGCGATGACCTCGATCGTCTCGCGGCTCCAGGGCGCCTCGACAGCCGGTACGGGCTGCCCGTGCGGCACCGGGCTCGTCTCCACCAAGGTTCTGCCGGCCGGGACCGAGCTGAGCACCGTCTCGCAGACGACCATCACGGTGACGGTGAGCATGGCGTTCCAGGTGACCGTCAAGAACACGGGCAATTCGCAGGTGTTCTCCGTCCCGGTCACGCTGACGATCGAGCAGGCGAAGGGCAAGAACATCGTCAAGACGACGAAGATCGACTTCCTCAACCCCGGCGACGAGACCACCGTCACCTTCCACAACGTGTCAAACGTGAACTTCGCATCCTCGGCGACCCTCAAGGTCGAGGTGAAGCCGGTCGCCGGCGAGACCAAGACCGACAACAACTCCGCCGACTACCCGGTCATCTTCTCGTTCGGCGGCTAAGTACTTGAGCGTTTCCTCCGCGACCGCTGCCTGGATCGCGATCGGCGCCGCGGCGGTCGCCGTCGTGGCGCTGCTGGTCGCGCTCTGGATCTGGTTCCGCGTCCGGCGCCTGCGCGCCGCACAGGCGACGCTGCTCGGCGACGGGAAGTCCGATCTCGTCGACTTCGCGGTCTCGCTGCAGGCGCGGATCGACGACCTGCACCGCGCGGTCGACGAAGTGGCCGGAGGGCTCGTTCGCGTCGACCGCCGCGTCGACGACTCGGTGCGGAACATCTCGATCGTCCGGTACGACGCCTACGAGGACACGGGCGGTCACCAGTCTGCGTCGCTTGCGGTGCTCGACTCGCAGCGCACAGGCGTCGTCGTCAGCGCGATCCAGGGCCGCGACTACGCGCGGATCTACATGAAGGAGCTCGACCGCGGCCGGCCGTCCGTGGCGCTCTCGCCCGAAGAGGCCGAGGCCGTTGAGCGCGCCATGTCTCGCTAGAGTTTTGCCCGATGCAGCAGGTTCTTGTTTTGAACGCGAGTTACGAGCCCCTGAACGTCACAACCGTTCGGCGTGCTCACGTGCTCGTGTTCAAGGGCAAGGCCGAGGTGATCGAGGAGCTCGAGGAGCCTCTCAGATCGGCGACTGATACCTATCCACGCCCGCACGTGATCAGGCTCGTCCAGTACGTCCGCGTGCCGCGCACCCTGCAGCGGAAGATCTCGCGGCGCGCGCTGTTCGCGCGAGACGGCTGGCGTTGCGCCTACTGCGGCGAGACCGGCGGCCGGCTGACGCTCGACCATGTTGTCCCGCGCAGCCGCGGCGGTGAGTCGGTCTGGGAGAACGTCGTCACTTCCTGCGCGCCCTGCAACATGCGCAAGGGCAACCGCCTGCCGGAGGAGGTCTCGATGTCGCTCCGCGCGAAGCCGCGGCCGCCGGCGCCGGTGCTGTTCATCCACCTCGCGACCCCGCGGATCCCGAACCGCTGGCAGCCGTACCTGCGCGGTTTGACCGAGGCCTCGACCGCGACCGCGTGACATAAGCGCCCCCGGGCGGCGTACGTCTCGTACGCAACCTGGGAGGACACGATGAAGATCGCAACCGTCGCGGCGCTGACCGCGGCAATCGCAGCCGCTGTCGCCTTCGCGGGGGTCAGCCGGCCGGTCGCGGCGCACGGCTCGCCGGCTCAGCCCGGACGCACGATCACCGTCGAGGGCGTCGGCACGGTCCGCGGCGTACCTGACACGGCACAGCTCAGCTTCGGCGTCGACGAAGAACGGGCGACCGCGCGCGCGGCGCTCGCAGCGGCGGGCGACAAGATGCGCAGCATTCTGGCGGCCCTGCGGCAAGCAGGAATCGCGAAGGCAGACCTGCAGACTCAGAACGTCTCTGTCTACCCGCGCACGACGCCTTCGGGCGCGCCTGACGGATTCAGCGCGAGCACGACGGTCTCGGCGACGGTGCACGACCTGTCGCGTACGGGAAAGGTCGTCGACGCGGCGGTCGCCGCAGGCGCCGACAACACCTCGGGCCCTCAGTTCAGCCGTGCGAACACGGCGTCCCTGACGGAGCAGGCGCTCCGTGATGCGTACGAGAACGCGCACGCGAAGGCCGAGGCGCTGGCGCAGGAGACGGGCGGACAGCTCGGGGAGCTGCTCCGGATCGAGGAGAACGGCCAGGCGCCGCAGCCGGTGCCCTACTTCGACTCGGCTGCGATGAGGACGGCGGGTACTCCGATCGAGCGCGGCACGCAGAGCGTTCAGGCGAATGTGACGGTGACCTTCAGCCTCGGGTAACCGGCAGTCCGAGCTGCTCCCACTCGCTCCAGGAGCCGGGGTAGAGCTTGCCCTCTCGGCCTTGGAGCCAGAGCCGGTGGAGGACGACGCTGGCGGTCACACCGGAGCCGCAGTAGGCGACGAGCTCCCCGTCCGGCAGGTCGGGGAGCGGGTCGTTCCAGGGCGCGTTTCGGGCGCCGGGGATGCGGCCGGGTACCTTGTCGATCGGGTTCTCCTCGCCGCGGAACCGCTCCGGCACCCGGGCGTCGACGATCACGAGCTCATCGAGGCGCCGCGCCAGCTCCTCGGCTTCGATCGTGTCGTCGCTGCGCGGGAGCGGGTCGAACTCGGCGGGCTCGATTTCCTCCTCTCCCGCGCGGAGCGGCCCGCGCCAGGCCTGGAGGTCGAAGACCGCGCAGTCGTCGTGCCCGAAGTGGCGCAGGAGCCACCAGAGCCGCTCGGGGCCGCCCATGTTCCCGTACGCGACGACGAAGACGCCGTAGCCGATCCCGGCGCGAGCAGCCGCGCGCGCGAAGTCGTGCGCCTCCGGCAGCGGGTGCCGCCCGGCCGGCCCCGGCGGCGAGCTCAGGTCGTCGTCGACGTCGAGAAAGGAGGCTCCCGGAATGTGCCCCGCGAGGTAGAGCTCCCGGCCGCGCCCGGGCGTGCCGATCTCCCAGCGGCAGTCGACGAATTGGTATTGCACTCGCTACTCCAGATACGCGAAAAGTCGCCGCTTATCCGGGATGCCCTTTAACTCGTGCAGCCCCCGGTCCTCGAACCGCAGGCCCGCACCCTCGGCGAATGCCTTTGCCTGTTCCGAAACCAGGATCTCATCCGCATCGGCCTGGCCAAGGATCCGCGCGGCCTCGTTTACCGCAATGCCGCGCAAACGGTTGCCGACCATCTCCATTTCGCCGACGTGCACGGCGCTGCGGATCTGCAGGCCGTCGCTGTGGGCCGCATGGTTGATCTCGGCGACGCAACGGATTGCGTTCGCCGGCGCCGCGAACGTCGCGAGAACGCCGTCGCCTGTCGTCTCGATCTCGCGACCGCCGTAACGCTCGAGGATCGACCGCGCCGACTCGTAGTGCCGCGAAAGGAGGTCGCGCCAAGCGGGGTCGCCCATTTGAGCCAACGCCTCGGTCGACCCCACGAGGTCGGTGAAGGCGAGGGTCGTGAGGACGCGATTGTGCGCCGGCGTGCGCAGGCCGCCAAAGGTTCGCGGCCCTGACCATTCGATCATCACGGCCTCGTCGTCCCCGAGCGTGTAGCCGTCGTGTCCGGGCGGAATGTCGTACACCTCGCCAGGACCAACCTCGAGGGTCGTCCCGTCGCGGAAGGCGAATCCCTGACGCCCGTGCAGTTGAACGCCGACATGGTGCGCCTCGCACCATTCGCCCTCGACGACGGAGCGCATGTCGCTCGACCAGCGCCAGCCTGGCTGCTGCACGATTCGCGCGACGGTGAGGTCGCCGATGTCGACGATCTGCTCGACGATCCCTGGGAACTCGACCAGTTCGTCCGGGGTCTCGAACTTCCTAGCGGCGCCGCTCATCACCGTGATCATCCAAGGCTTGGGCCGCATGGGCAAACCCCCACTCGTGCGCTACCGCGTCGTGGCGTTGTCGACGAACTGGTAGCGCATGAAGCTACGCCGTCGTCGTGCTCGTGAAGCGGCCTTGGGATGAGCCGTGAACGACCGCCGAGAACTCAGGATGCTTCCTGCTCAACTGCCGGAACGACTGCTCGAAGAGCGTGAGCAGGCGCATCGGCGTCTCGGCAACGATCGTCGCCGTCCGTCGCCCGGTCAGGAGGAGGCCGATCTCACCGAGAAGCTCGCCCTCCCCGAGCTTCGCCTCTACCGCCCCGTCCTGCTCGATCCGAGCTATGCCTTGCAGGATCGCGAACAGCTCGTAGGCGTAGTCGCCCTGGCGTGCGATCCGAGCACCCTTCGGGATGCCGACCTCGTCGAACGCCTCGGCCAGGTCGGCCCGCACAGCCACCGGGAGCTCGGCGAGGCTCGGGATCGGCTCGATACGGCCGGGATCGACCACGGCGTGACGATAGCTCAGCCGAAGGCGCTGCGAAACGTCGCCGGGCGCAGCGAGAGCGGCTTCTTGCAGCGGCCGCACCAGCTCTGGCTCGAGCCCTTCTGGTCAGAGCGCTCGCGCATGATCGGCTTCTCGCAGGTGCAGGCGTCTTTCGTCATGCGATATGTCCCAGTGTGGCGAGATCAGCGGACGGCTCCGCCGCGGCGAGCGATTAGGACGCTCGGCGTCTGAGGAGTAGGGTCGGTCGCATGGCAGGCGTCCGCGTCCGGCTTGAGGCGCGCGAAGCAGACTGGGAGTTTGCTCCCGGCCGAACGATTCGCGGCTTCGCCTACAACGGGATCGTGCCCGGGCCACTGATCGAAGCCAACGTCGGGGACACGATCGAGGTCGAGCTGAAGAACAGCCTCCACCAGGCGACCACCACTCACTGGCACGGGATCCGAGTCCCTGCCGAGATGGACGGGACCGAAGCGGTGCAGCCGCCGGTTGAGCCGGGAGAGACGTTCAAGTACCGATTCGTCGTTCCGGACGCTGGAACGTTCTGGTACCACTCGCACACGAACGAGACCGAGCAGCTCGAACGCGGGCTCTACGGCGCTCTCGTCGTCCGAGACCCGGGCGAGCCGAGCTTTGACGCCGAGCGGGTCCTCCTCCTGGACGACCTCAAGCTCGACCCCGACGGAGATGTTGCCGCCTTCGGCGACGAGCACGAGCACCACGCGGGCCGCGAAGGCGACGTGCGACTCGTCAACGGCCGACAAGAACCACAACTCGAGATGGCCGGCGACACAATCGAACGTTGGCGCATGGTGAATGCGGCGAACTCGCGCTTCGTGCGCTTATCGCTGGGTGGTCGGCCGTTCGTTGTCATCGGGACGGACGGCGGTCTCCTGGCGGAGCCGATTCCGGCGGCTGAGGTCTTGGTCACGCCTGGCGAACGCGTGGATCTCGCCATCGGCCCCTTTTCCGAGGGGGAGCGGCTGCGAATCGAGGCCCTTCCGTACGACCGGGGCAAGGGCGAGACAAAGACCGAGACGTACGCGACGCTCGAGGTCGGGCCTGCAGCGGCTTCACACGCACACATCCCCTCGACGCTTCGGAAGATCGAGCCGCTCGTCGCGGCTGATACGACTCCAAACCGAACGATCGATCTGAAGGCGCTCATGCACGCCGGTCACCACCAGCGTGACGATCCGGTGCGAGTCGGTGAGCTGCAGGTCTGGAATCTCGTGAACGAGACGGGTCAGGACCACCCGTTCCACATCCACGGCTTCTTCTTTCAGGTTCTACAGGAGAACGGTGAGCCGCCGTCCGTGCTGGCGTGGAAGGACACGGTCAATGTTCCTCGCAAGACTGAGACGAGGATCGCCTGGCTACCCGATGACCGACCCGGTGAGTGGATGTACCACTGCCACATCCTCGAGCACCACGCGATGGGGATGATGGCGCACTTCTCCGTCGTCCCCTGAACGATCTGGTCAGACGGCTCCGGCCTCGGATGCTGCGGGCTCGACCGCGTACAAGCGCCACTCGCCGGGGACGCCCTTGAGCTCTTGGGTTCCACGATCCTCGAAGGCGAGGCCTGACCCGGCGACGAGATCTCTGACCGTGCTCGAGACCAGCACCTCGCCCGCCTGTGCTGAGGCAGCGATGCGTGCGCCGATCGAGACGGCGATGCCGGCCACCTTTCCGTCGGCGAGCTCACACTCGCCCGTGTGCAGGCCGGCGCGAACCTGGATGCCGAGCTCCCGAACATCTTCGGTGATCGCCTGCGCACAGTGGATCGCTCGCGCCGGGCCGTCGAAGCGGGCGAAGAAGCCGTCGCCGGCTGTGTCCATTTCGATTCCTCGAAAGCTCGAGAGCTGGCGGCGGACGGCAGCGTGGTGCTCGTCGAGAAGCTTACGCCAGCCGCGGTCGCCGAGCTCGGCCATCTTCTCGGTCGAGCCGACGATGTCGGTGAACAGGACGGTCGCCAGCATCCTGTCGGGCTCGGCCGGCTCCCACGCTCCGGAGCGGACGTCGGCGAAGAAACGGGTTAGCTCCGAGAACAGCTCCTCCTGGTCGTCGCCGACGGCGGGCGCGAAGTTGCGGCCGGGAAGCTCGACGAGCTTGGCGCCGCGGATATGCTCGGCGAGGTAGCGCCCGCCCCGCACGTCAAGCCGGTGCAGGTGGGTCCGATGCAAGACCAGCGTCGGGGTCCGGATCGAGTCGAGGACGCCTCGGACGTCGACGTCCAGGTTCATGCGCATGTAGTCGCGCATTGCGCCTGGGCTCATGCTCAGGCGAAGGGTGCGTCCGAAGATCATCCGCTCGTCCTCGTCCATGTCGGGATTGGCGACCGCCAGCAGCTCTGCCTCTCTTTGGGGATCGCCCCACGAGCGCACCATCTCGCCGATCCGCTGCTCTTGCTCGCCGCGGGCGGGGAACCACGGGAACTCTGCCGACTGCACCAGCCGCGGGGAGGAGTTGATCAGGACCAGCCCCTCCGTCCGCTCCGGATAGGTCGCTGCGAAGAGCATCGCCAGCGGACCTCCTTCGCCAAGGGCGCAGATGACGGCGCTGCGAGACCCTGCGGCGTCCATGACAGCGCGGATGTCGTCCATGCGCGTCTCGAGCGTGGTGTCGCTAGAGACCCGGTCGGACATTCCGGTGCCGCGCTTGTCGAACACCAGCAAGCGCCCCAGCTCCATCAAACGCCGCAGGAAGCGCGCGACGGGAGGGTTCTCCCAGCTCAGCTCGACGTGGTGGGCGAGGCTCGGGATCCAGACGAGGTCGAGTTCTCCTTCGCCCACCGCCTGATACGCGATATGGACGTCGCCGCTGCTCGCATACCGCGTTTCCGGTTCCACGCGCACAGTCTTGCGCGTCGCCTCATGCTTTTGCCACCTCAGCAGCAGGAGACCCGCAACACTGTCCGTGTGCAGCCGGAGACGCGATACGCACGTAGTGGCGACATCAACATCGCTTACACGGTCGTAGGCGCTGGCCCCTTTGATCTCATCTTCGTGCCGGGCTTCGTCTCGAATGTCGAGCTGGACTGGGACGACCCGCGCCGGGCCGCCTTCCTTAGCCGTCTCGCCTCCTTCTCGCGGCTGATCATGCTCGACAAGCGGGGCACCGGTCTCTCCGACCGCGTGTCAGGCGTGCCCGACCTCGAGACACGCATGGACGATATTCGTGCGGTCATGGACGCGGCAGGCTCAGAGCGCGCAGCGCTTTTCGGCCTCGCCGATGGAGGATCGCTCGCCATCCTCTTCGCGGCCACGTACCCAGAGCGCACCGCGGCGCTCGTCCTCTACGCGACCCTTCCGCGCTATGTCCGAGCGCCCGACTTTCCGTGGGCGCCTTCCCGCGAGGAGGCCGAGCGCGAGATCGCCGAGCTCGAGCGCCG
>VAXD01000073.1:10390-10938 GCA_005884155.1 Actinomycetota bacterium
CGGCGGCCGCGCTCGCCCGCATGAATCTCGAAATCGACGTCCGCCACCTACTCGGCGCAGTGAGGATCCCGACACTGGTTCTCCACCGCACTGGCCACGGGATTGATGTCCGCGGCGGTCGCTCCCTCGCCCAACGGATCCCAGGCGCGCGGTTCGTCGAACTCGAAGGAAGCGAGAGCCTTCCTTACCTTGGCGATTCCGAACGCCTCCTTGGCGAGACCGAACGCTTCCTCATCAACCTTTGGGAGAGCGGTGGCTGGGATGAAGTCGAGCCCGACCGTATTCTCGCGACAGTGCTCTTCTCGGACATCGTCGGCTCGAGCGAGAAGGCTGCCTCACTCGGTGACCGGGCCTGGCGCGACCTGCTCGAGCGCCACCACGAACTCGTGCGCCGCCAGCTGGCGCGCTACCGGGGCAAAGAGGTTGACGCAGTCGGAGACGGATTCCTGGCCTCCTTTGACGGCCCGGCTAGGGCGATCCGCTGCGGTTGCGCCATCGCAGATTCGGTAAGCGAGCTGAGCCTGGAGGTGCGCGTAGGACTGCACACC
>VAXD01000073.1:11089-11515 GCA_005884155.1 Actinomycetota bacterium
ACCGGGGCAGACACGAACTGAAGGGCATCGCCGGCGAGTGGCGGTTGTATGGGGTCGCGCCGACCTAAGCCGCTCCCGCCTCGGCCTCACTGATCTGCGGCTGGACAACCTCCCGAACGTCGGCTATGCCCGCGGGCTGAGGGTAACGACTGATTCCAGCCGCCTAGTAAGGAACCAGGAGATAACAATCTGTGTAGATACCATGGAGGTACGCGGCGGGCAGTCGGCACCGCCATCTCGTCCACAGCCTCACCAGTCTGAATGCAGGCTCAAACGGCGGGTTGCTCGGGCTGACTAGGGGTTTTCCGGATGCACCGGAGACTCGTAATGCCTGTGTGTACGCCACCAGCCCTGGTCGCCCATCTCAGGTGATTGCTGCGAAATCTCGTCCATCTTGCGCCGGAGCGCATCGAGGTACTCCTTCGG
>VAXD01000039.1:0-12786 GCA_005884155.1 Actinomycetota bacterium
TTGATGCTGATGCACGCCTACTTCGCCGACCGGAACGAGGACGAGCAGCGCCGCAAGATCGTGATCCCCGACACGGCCCACGGAACGAATCCCGCGAGCGTCACGATGGCGGGCTACGAGCTGACCAACGTCCGCACTGACCCGCGCGGCAACATCGACATCGAGGACCTGCGCGCGAAGGTCGACGAGCACACCGCGGGCCTGATGATCACGAACCCGTCCACGCTCGGCCTCTTCGACGAGAACATCGAGGAGATCACGCGCATCTTCCACGGCGTTGGCGCGCTCATGTACTACGACGGCGCCAACCTGAACGCCGTCTGCGGGATCTCGCGGCCCGGAGACATGGGCTTCGACATCGTCCACATCAACCTGCACAAGACGTTCTCGCAGCCGCACGGCGGGGGCGGCCCGGGCGGCGGCCCGATCTCCGTGGCCAAGCGCCTCGAGCCGTTCCTCCCGGTGCCCGCGGTCGTCCGCGACGGGGACGCCTACCGCCTCGACTTGTTCGTCCGCTCGCTCGCCTTCATCCGCGCGTACGGGCCGCAGCTGCGCGAGATGTCCGAGGTCGCCGTGCTCAACGCGAACTACCTGCTCGCCCGCCTCAAGGACGCGTACGAGCTGCCGTTCGACCGGCTCTGCATGCACGAGTTCGTCCTCTCGGGACGCCGCTTGAAGCAGGAGCACGGCACGAGCACGCTCGACATCGCCAAGCGGCTGATGGACTACGGCTTCCATCCGCCGACGATCTACTTCCCGCTGATCGTGCCCGAGGCGCTGATGATCGAGCCGACCGAGAGCGAGGCGAAGGAGACGCTCGACGCCTTCGCCGATGCGATGCTCGCCATCGCCCGCGAGGCGGCCGAGGAGCCCGAGCTGCTGAAGGAGGCGCCGCACGGGACGCCGGTCGGGCGGCTGGACGAGGTCAAGGCGGCCAAGCGCGCGATCGTCCGCTACGGGTTCGAAGAGCACCCTGACCTCTCTGCTGAACCTGCTGCGGCCGGCGTCGAGGCGCCCAAAGGGGCATAAAGCCGTGATCGATCTCCGCTCCGATACGCAGACAAAGCCGAGCGCCGAAATGCGCTCCGCGATGGCCAACGCCGAAGTTGGCGACGAGCAGAAGCGCGAGGACCCGACCGTCAACGAGCTCGAGCGACGCACCGCTGAGCTGCTTGGGCAGGAAGAAGCGGTCTACGTGCCGACCGCGACGATGGCGAACGAGATCGCGCTCCGCACGCTCGGGCGGCCCGGCGACGAGGTTGTCGCCGAAGAGAACTCGCACATCTTCCTGGCCGAGCTCGGCGGGCCGGCAGTGCACGCCGGGCTGATGGCGCGGCCGCTGCGCTGCGAGGCCGGCCGCTTCACGCCGGAGCAGCTGCGGGAGACCGTGCGCGTGACCGACCGCTCGCACGTCCCGCCGACGCGCATCGTCTCGGTCGAGAACACGCACAACTCGTCGGGCGGACGCGTCTGGCCGCTGGATGAGATCGAGGCGATCGCGGCAACCGCGCGCGAGCTCGACCTGCGCCTGCACCTCGACGGGGCGCGCGTCCTCAACGCGTCGGTCGCGTGCGGTGTCTCTGCTGCCGAGATCGGCGGCCACTTCGACACGGTCACGCTCTGTCTCTCGAAAGGGCTCGGCTGCCCGCTCGGCGCGCTCGTCGCCGGTTCGGCCGAGCTGATGGCGGAGGCGCGCCGGCTCAAGCACCTCTTCGGCGGCGCAATGCGGCAGGCGGGGATCGTCGCGGCCGCCGGGGTCTACGCTCTCGAGCACAACGTCGAGCGGCTCGCCGACGACCACGCGCGCGCACGGCGCCTGGCGGAAGGGCTCGACGCGGCCGGCGTTCCCGTCGACCTCGAGCAGGTCGAGACGAACTTCGTCCAGGTCGACGTCGGGCCGCTCGGCCTGACGCCCTCCGATGCACTGGAGCGACTCTGGCAACAAGGCGTCGGCCTCTCGATGACCGCGCACCCGACGAGGCTGCGCGCCGTCACCCACTTGGACGTCGACGACGACGACATCGACGGCGCGGTCGAGCTGATCCCGCGCGCGCTCAGGACCCTTGCCCGCGCCTGAAGAGCGCTTCCGCCGGATCGCCGCCGAGGCGCAGGCGGCCGGGCGGCTGCCGAGCCTCGTCGCGGCCGTCTTCCGCGGCGGCGAGGTGGCCTGGAGCGACGCGATCGGGCTCGCGGACGCCCAGCAGCGCATCGCCATCGCGTCGATCACGAAGACCTTCACCGCGTCGGCCGTCATGCAGCTGCGCGACGCCGGCCTGCTCGACCTCGAGGACCCGCTCTCACGCCACCTGCCCGAGGCGGCGCACGGCACGCCGACGATCAGGCGAATGCTGGCGCACGCGTCGGGGCTCCAGCGCGAGCCGCCCGGCGAGGTCTGGGAGACGCTGGACTTCCCGGGCGAGGCCGAGCTGCTCGAGCGCCTGGCCGAGGCCGAGCAGGTGCTGCCGCCGTCGACCGCCTGGCACTACTCGAACCTCGCCTACGCGCTGCTCGGCCACGTCGTCGCGCGGCTCTCGGGGATGCCGTTCCACGACTACATCCGCGAACGCTTCCACGTGCCTCTCGGGCTCGAGCACACGACGTGGGGGCCTTCCGATCCCGCCGCGATGCCGTACTTCGTCGAACCGTACACGGACGCCGTTCGCCGTGAGCCCGTGCTCGACCTCGGCGGCAAGGGCGGCGAGTCTGGCCTCTACAGCACGGTCGGCGACCTCTGCCGCTGGGGCGCGTTCCTCTGCGACCCTGGCGAGTCGATCCTCCGGCCCGAGAGCGTCGCGGAGATGCACGACCTGCAGGTCATGGCGGAGCCCGACTGGACGGTCGGCTGGGGGCTCGGGATCGAGCTCTGGCGCCGCGGCGACCGCATCTTCGGCGGGCACACCGGTGGCTTCCCAGGTTTCCTCTCGATGCTGGCCTACTCGCGCAAAGAGAAGATCGGCTCGGTCGTGCTCGCCAACACGGACACGTGGCCGGAGCTGATGAAGACGGGCCTCACACTGACCGAGGCCGCGCTCGAAGAGCTGGTGCCCGACATCGATCCCTGGACACCCGAGGAGGCGCCGCCCGCGGAAATCGAGCCGCTGCTCGGCCGCTGGTGGGCCGAAGGCAGCGAGTGGGTCTTCTCCTGGCGGCGCGGCAAGCTGGAAGCGCGCGCCGCGAGCGCACCGCCGGAGCGCGAGCCGTCGGTGTTCGAGCAGGAGGGCGTTGACCGCTACCGCACGGTCTCCGGCAGCGAGCGGGGCGAGCTGCTGCGCATCGTCCGTGACGATGACGAAGCGGTGACGAAGCTCTACTGGGCGACGTACCCGTTCACGCGCACGCCGGAGACGTTCCCCTCAGCGGTCCCCGGCGAAGGCGAACCCGACCACGGCTAGCGCGTAGAACGCGACCAGGGCAGCGCCCTCCCAGCGCGGCGCGCGGCCGTCCCGGAGCGCGAGCGCGACGACGAGCGCCGCACCGCCGAGCGCCGCAAGCTCGATCGGGCGGAAGCTGAGCGGCAGCGCGGGCAGCACCGCCCAGGAGAGGAGCATGACCGCCGGCGTGACGAGCACGGCAACCTGCGCGCTCGACGAGACGGCGATCTCCGACGCCAGGCGCAGGTTCCCGCCACGCCGCGCCAGCACGACAGCGCCGCCGTGCTCGGCCGCGTTGCCGACGATCGCCACGATCACGATCGAGACGAAGAACTGCGACAGGTGCACGTCGTGGGCGAACGTCTTCAGTGAGTGGACGAGGATCTCGCTGACGAAAGCGGTCAGCGCGGTCGCCGCGGTGAGCGCCCCGAGCGTGACCGGCAGGCTCCAGGCGCCTTCCGGCTCGGCGCCGCTCTCGCGGTGCTGCTCCCGGTGCCGCCGCAGGCCCCAGGTGGTCACGACCACGTAGAGCACGAGCAGGACCGCCGCGACGGGCGTGCTCAGGACCGCGAGGGAATGCCGGTTCGGATCGCCGTGCCCCCCCGGAATCGACGGGATGAAGAACAGCGCCGTCGCCGCGAGAACGAGACCGAGCTGCACGAGCATCGAGGGGCGGTCGATCCGCCGCCGCTCGTCCGGGGCCACGAGCACCGCGAGCCCGAGCACGAGCAGCAGGTTCGAGACGACGCTCCCGATCAGCGAGCCGCGCACGACCTCCGGCAGCCCGCTCGCGACGGCGAACAGCGCGATGATCAGCTCCGGCGCGTTTCCGAAGCTCGCGTTCAGGAACCCGCCGATTCCCGGCCCGGTGTGCTCACCCGCGTGCTCGGTCGCCTCGCCGATCAGCCAGGCGAGCGGGACGAGCGAGGCCGCCGAGAGGACAAAGAGCGTGACGTCATCGGCGTCCGTGGCGTAGTGAACTGCGATCGTGATCGGGGCCAGGACGAGTGACGCCCACAGGAGCTTCCGGCCCACGCCGCTACCCTAGCCGGTGGGTGCTGGAGGCGGTCCTTTTCGACTGGGGCGACACGTTGATGGAGTTCCGGTACGACGAGGAGCTCATGGACACGGCGTTCCGCGCGGGCCTCGCCGCCCTCGGGCGCGAGAACCTCCCGGTCGACGACATCCGCACGCACTTCCGCGAGCGCTTCGAGCCGCTCTTCTGGGTGCCCGGCACGGTCGAGGAGATCGAGTACCCGGGGATGATCCGCGACGCGCTCGCTCACTTCGGGATCCGGCTCGGCGACGACGAGCTCGCGAGCTCGACCGGTTCCTCGAGGCCGAGCACGCGGCGTGGGAGCCGCCCCGTGTTCTCGGATCGCCGACGCACGCGCTGCTCGAGGGGTTGCATGGCCGCGGGCTCAAGCTTGGGCTCGTCTCGAACGCCTTTGACCCTGGCTGGTTGCTGCACCAGGACCTCGAGCAGATGGGCTTGGCCGACAGACTCGACTTTGCGGTCTTCTCCTCGGAGGTCGGCGTGCGCAAGCCTGACCCGCGGATCTTCCGGCGCGCGCTCGATGCGCTCGGCGTGGAGCCCGAGAACGCGCTCTTCGTCGGCGACCGGCTCTACGAGGACGTCCGCGGCGCCGGCGAGCTCGGGATGACGACGGTGCAGGCGCTCTGGTTCCGCGCGGACGAGCACCCGGCCGGCGTCGAGCCCGATCACCAGGCCTTCACGCAGCTCGACGTGCTCAATATCGCCCGCCGCTTCCTTGCGTAGGTGCGCGCACTACCCCCGTCTGCGGGACTTGTCAAGTCTTGCGGAGGACGCCTCTGAGCAATCACAATCCGTGTATGCAGACGCGCGAGCATGCGGCGGTGCGGCCGAGCGAGCTCCCGCTGCGCCCGCAGGACGAGTCCGAGTGCCGCCGTTGTGGAGTGCACTGCGACAAGGTCGTCTACCCCGGCGCGTGCCTCGAGAAGGGCTGTCCGTTCCTCTACTCGTTCCAGGAGTTCGGGCACACGTACGTCGGCTGCATGCAGAAGGTGTTCGACGTCGACATCGACTTCGACCTGCTCAGCGCGGCCGAGTCGACGCGCAGCGGTTTTGGCGCGATCAAGGCAACGGGCCAGCCGCTGCCCCTCTGCCGTGTCGAGGTCGAGCCGTGCTACGAGAGCCGGAGCGAAGAGCTCGGGTGCGTCAACCCCGAGTTCCACGAGCTGCCGGTCGGCGAGCCTTCGTTCCGGATCTTCGCCCGGATCGCTTCGTAGCTCTCGCGTGCAGCTCGCGTAGCTTCGTCATTTGATCGGCGTCCGGCCCGTGGCCGTCGGTGCCCGGGACTTCGAGCAGCGCGGGCAACTTCTGCAGCTTCGGGTGGCCGACGAAGACGCCGAGCCTCTCGCCCATCAGGCCGTCGCCGATGTTGTCGTGCCGGTCGCGGTTCGAGCCGAGCGGCGTCTTCGAGTCGTTCACGTGCAGGCAGCGCAGGCGGTCGAGCCCGATTCGCTCTTCGAGGTCGCTGAGCAAGCCGTCGAGCACCTTCCGGTCGGTGACGTCGTAGCCGGAGGCAAACAGGTGGCACGAGTCGAGGCAAACGCCGAGCCGCTCGTGCCGCCCGGCCGCCTCGTAGATGGCCGCCAGCTCCTTGAGCGAGCGTCCGACCGTGTCGCCCGTGCCGGCCGCGTTCTCCATGCAGAGCCAGGTTGTCTCCGAGCAGCGCTCGAGGCACTGCAGTAGTGCCGGCACCACCCGCTCGAGCCCTGCCTCGAACCCGGACCCGAGGTGCGAGCCGACGTGGAAGACGACCGCGTCGGCCTCGATCGCGGAGGCGGTGTCCACCGTCGAACGGAGCGTCGTGACGCTCTTCTCGTAGAAGTCGTCCTTCGGGCTCGCGAGGTTCAGCAGGTAGAGCGCGTGGATCGTGACGGCCTGGATCCCGAGCTCTTCGCGCCGGCGCTTGAACGCCTCGAGATCGGCTGGGTCGTGGTCGGGGAAGCGCCAGGTGCGCGGGCTCTGGGCGAAGAGCTGGATGGCGTCCATCCCGAAGCGGTGCGCGTTCTCGAGCGCCTTCTTGATCCCGCCCGAGCAGTGGCCGCCGAGGATCATGCGCTGACGCTAGCCGAGCCAGGCATGCAGGCGCGCGGCCTCGTCCTCGAGCTCGCGTTGCGCGGCGCGGGGAAGCGGGGCGAACGGCTCGAGCGTGATCCGGTCGCCGTCGCGCTTCCAGAGGCCCGCGACGACGCCGTCCACGAGGAAGGTCTGCTGCACGTCGCCGTTCTTGTGGATGACCGTCTTGCGGTACTCGTCGGGGAGGACGCGGGTGCGGTCCTTGTGCGCGAGGAGCAGCTCGTCCCAGCGAGGAAGCAGCCGCGGCGGCGCGGGGGCGTCGGCGGGCGCGAGCCGGGCGCGCGGGAGGTCGAGCAGCTCGCGGCCGTGCTCGTCGCGGAACGTGCGCAGCCGCAAGGTCTCGAACCCGGGCGCGAGATCGCGGATCGGGACGCCGCTCCACTGCGAGACGTCGGCCCGAGTCGCGGGCCCGAATGCCGAGAGGTAGCTACGGATCGTGTAGGCGGCGGCCTCGGCGAACGGCGGATGCTCGTGGTCGGCGGGCTCGAAGCGCGGTGAGCCGCGGAAGCCGTAGAACGCGCACTCGGGCGTCTGCTCGAGTCGGGCGAGCGCGACGACCCAGGAGTACTTTCGGATCTCGTACGGATTCTGCGTCCGCGGGTCGAGCCCGAGCGCCTCCATCAGCTCGCTGCGCGTCCTCGGCTGCTCGCGCGTGAGCTCCGCCGCCCGGTCGACGAGCTCGTCCGGTGGCCGTTCCGTCCCTCGGGCACGCACCAGCGTCCGCGCTTCGCGGACAGCCGCGTCAAAGTACGGCAGGTCCCGCGCCGAGACGAGGTGCATCGTCGCCCGCATCAGGAGCGACTTGACGACCCGGCGCTGCTCCAGCGCCCGCTCCAGCCCCGCGCGCTCGAAGCCGTCGACCCGCGCCAAGAGCGCGAGGTAGGGCGACGAGGCGAGCTGGGCCTGCAGCCCGGCAAGGTGCTCGATCGCCCGCACCGGCGAGAGCCGCTCGCGCCGAAGCAAGAGCTGGCGGTGCAGTGTCGTCCGGTTCAGCTCCTGTCGGGTGATGACGTGATCGCTGTCCCGAGGCACAGGCCCAAGGCTAGTAGCCTCGTTCGTATTCGCCGTCTCGCTGTGATTCTCGCCCTCTCCGGTTTGGCAGCCGGCTGCGCGCACGGCTCGAAACATCTGGTGAAGCCCGAGAAATGCGCGGAAGCCCGGGCCACGGCGACCAGGCGTGCTGCGCATCCACTTCATGGCGACGTGGACGGCGACAGCGCCGCCGACGCCGTTTCGCTCGTCCGGCTGCGTCCCGACGGACGCTGCGGTGCTGTCTTGGTCGTGCGTACGCAGGACCGGACGCTGACCCACGCCTTCCCGACAACCTCCGGAGCCCCGGGCGTGCCGCTCCTGAACGGCCTCGCGTCGCTCGCTCCGGTCCGGCCGCTGCAGATCGTCCTCACGACCTGGCTGGGCGCCTCCACCGAGTTCGCACGCGTCTTCGCAGTGCGCGCGGGGCGGATCGCCGAGCTCGCCGCTCCGACCTCCGACGGCACGTTTCCGTATGAGGGAAGCGTCACGCACTTCAACGCGATCGACTGCGTCCACGGACGGCCCGGGATGATCGTCGCCAGCGGTTGGTTCGAGCGCGGGTCGAGCGGGCCAAGCTACGGCTTCGAGCGGCACTTCTACCGCGTTGGGGCACACCGCTTCGAGCTTGTGCGGAGCCGGAGCGGGAAGACGCGCATAGCTCTTCCCGAAACCAAGGTCTTCCGCGAGTTTCGTGAGCCGCAGCCGTTTCCGAGCTGTATGCGTGTCCGAGCGGCCTCCTAGCCGCACTACGATGCGGCGATGAGCGTCCGCGTTCGCTTCGCGCCCAGTCCGACCGGCTTCCTCCATATCGGGAACGTCCACACGGCGCTCTTCAACTGGCTGTTCGCCCGGCATGAGGGCGGCGAGTCCCGCCTGCGCATCGAGAACACCGACACGAGCCGCGAGGTGGCCGAGGCGACCGAGCAGATCCAGGAGTCGCTCCGCTGGCTGGGGCTCGACTGGGACGGCGAGCTCACGTTCCAGCTCGACCGCATGGAGCGCTGCCGCGAAGAGGCCCAGCGCCTGCTCGACGAGGGCCACGCGTACGAGGACGAGGGCGCGATTCGCATTCGCATGCCCGATGAAGGCGTGACCGGCTGGACCGACCTGATCCGCGGGCACATCGAGTACCCGAACGACAAGCTCGAGGACCTCGTCGCCGTCCGAGCCGACGGACGGCCGACGTACAACTTCGCTTCGCCGATCGAGGACTGGCTGGACGGCATCACGCACGTCCTCCGCGGAGAGGACCACATCTCGAACACGCCGAAGCAGATCCGGATCCTCGAGGCGCTCGGCGCGCCGCTTCCCGAGTACGGCCATCTGGCGAACATCCTCGGCGACGACGGCAGAAAGCTGTCGAAGCGCCATGGCGACGTGACGGTCGAGGAGTTCCGCGCCGACGGCTACATCCCGGAGGCGCTCTTCAACTTCCTCGCGCTCCTCGGCTGGAGCTACGACGACAAGACGACCGTCATGTCACGCGAAGAGCTCGTCGAACGCTTCACTCTCGACCGCGTCGGCGCGAGCCCGGCCGTCTTCGACTACGCGAAGCTCGACTGGCTGAACGGCGTGTATCTCCGTGCGCTGCCGCTCGACGAGTATGCAAACCGCCTGGTGACGTACCTGCGCGAGCAGGGCTACGACTGGGACGAGGAGCTCGTCCGCCGGGCGGCGCCGCTCGTGCAGGAGAAGATCGCGACGCTGCGCGAGTTCCCGGCCTTCGCCGGCTTCCTGTTCGCGCGCCCGGAGGCCACGGCTGTGGACGGGGCGGTTCTGCCGGCGGCGGCGGACGCGCTGGGGGCCGTGGAGCCGTTCGAGTCGGACCGAATCGAGGCGGCGCTACGTGAGCTCGCCGAACGGCTCGGGCTCAAGCCGCGCGACGCGTTTCAGCCGATCCGCTTGGCCGTGACCGGGTCGTCGGTGTCGCCCGGCCTCTTCGAGAGTCTCGAGCTGCTGGGCAAGGAGGAGTCGCTCGCCCGCATCGCCGGAAGCGGCCGCGGCGGGCCGAGCGGGTCGAGCGCCCGCTGAAACTCACGCCAGGCGTGGCGGCGGAACTGTTCCGTCGGGCGCGGCAGCAAGTCGGCTGAGGTGGGACCCGGCATCGAATACGATTTTCGAGTAATAAACGTTTGAGAGGCCAAAACGGATACGGGCACCGTGGGATAGATTGCTCCGTCCGTGAGCGTCACCGAAGTTCTCCGTCCGGCCGACTACGAGTCCCGTTTGCAGCGCTACCTGTTCGAGCGCTCCGAGGAGGGCCGGGCCGTGCGCGTGGGCGAGAAGGAGGTCTCGGAACGCGCCGAGATCGTCGCCCGCTACCGGGATCTGTTCACGCGTGAGCAGCTCGACGCGCTGCGCGGCGCGCACGAGGAGGCGCGCGCGGGCGAGGAGCGCGAGCGGCTCTACCGGCTCGGCAAGACCTGTGAAGCCGGCCTGATCTCAGCGGCGCTCGCCGAGCGGGAGGACGCGCTCGAGAACGCAATCCTCGCCGCCCGGCTCGAGTTCCAGGGCGAGGAGCTGCCGCTCCGCAGCGCGCAGGCGCGCGTCGCGGTGCTCGACTCCTACGCCGAGCGCGAGGAGCTCGGTGAGCGCACCGCCGACACCTCGGCCGGTTTCAACGACGAGCGGCGCGACGTCATCCGCGAGGGGGAGAGCCTCGAGGCCGAGGTCAGCGGCGTCGATGACCCGACCGCGCGGATCGAGGAGGAGAAGGGCATCTCGCTCCGCGAGCTCGAGCGTGCGCTGGCCCAGGCAAGCGACGCCTCGAGCGCGGCGTACGAGACATTGCGCGAGCGCTGGTTCGAGCGGCTGCTAGGCCCGGAGCGCGGCTCGCCGCCGAACTCGTACCACGTCGCCTTCCTTCGCCGGCTGACGCCGCTCGAGAGCATCTACACGAAGGAGAAGGCGGTCCCGATCTGCATGGAGACGCTCGCGCGGCTCGGGTTCGACCTCGAGTCGGAGCCGAACATCAAGCTCGACCTCGACGACCGGCCGCAGAAGTCGCCGCGCGCGTGCGTGATCCCGTCCGACCCGCCGCAGGTCGTCCATCTGATCACCCGCGCGCAGGGCGGGCTCCACGACTACCAGGCGTTCCTGCACGAGGCCGGGCACGCGCTCCACTACGCGGGTTGCGATCCGGCGCTGCCGTACACCTTCCGGAATATCTCGCGCGACCACGCGCTGACTGAGATCTACTCCTACATCGTCGAGGCGATCTCGCGCGAGCCCGGGTGGCACGCGCGCTACTTCGACCTCTCCGACGAAGAGGCCGCGACGAACGCGGAGGCGACGACGTTCATGGAGGCGCTGCTCTTCCGGCGCTACACCGCGAAGTTCCAGTTCGAGCTCGACTTCTGGGGGCGCTTCAGCGACGACGGCGGCACGCCCGGCGGCTACGAGGAGAAGCTGACCTCCGCGACCGGCGTTCGCTACCGCTCGGACGGCTACCTCGCCGACATGGACGCGGGGTTCTACTCGGCCGACTACCTGCGCGCCTGGATCCGCTCGGCCCAGCTGCGCTCGTACCTCGAGCGCGAGATCGGCTCGGACTGGTGGGCCAGCACCGAGACGGGCGAGCGGCTGCGGGCGCTGTTCAGCGAGGGGACGAAGCCGTCGAGCGAGGAGATCGCCGCTCGGATCGGCTTCGAACCGCTCGATACCGGCCCGCTCGTCGCCGAGCTCGGCGCTTAGGAGTTCTGCGGAACCGGGGCTTCCCTGACCACGAACGGGAGCCGCCACTCGTCGCGGCTCTCGGAGTCGAGAGACAACCGGACCTCGTACGACTCGCCCGGCGTCAGCTCGAAGACGCCGAACGGGATCGCGAGCGGCATGTGAACCATCGCGCCCTGCTTCAGGCCGGGCGGGCGGCCGACCTCGAAGGTCGCCGACGTGGCGACCGGCTGGCCGTTCTCCGGGTGCGGCACCGAGCCGCCGTCCGCGTCGAGCAGCTCGAGCCGGAGCTCGTGCTTCTGGTTCGTCTCGTGCCACTCGCAAGAGACGAGCCCCGCGACGAAGAAGGAGACCGGGCCCGGCCCGATCTGCGTCCAGCCGCCCTGCTGGACGTCGAGCATCCCGTCGGCGATCTTGGCGAAATTGGCCAGCAGGATGGTTGCGTTCATCGTGAAGTCATGGTGAGGAGGCGCATACGGGATTCGAACCCGTGCCGCCGCCGTGAGAGGGCGGTGTCCTAGGCCACTAGACGAATGCGCCGTGCCGGAGCCTTAACTCCGGAGGCTCAGTGTACCGGCGAAGCGGGCGCCGGGCGGCCCGGCGGCGCGCCGCAGGAGGGCGAGTCGGTCGAGGGGCGCCGCTCCCGGGATCGCGCCCGATCGGGCTAGAATCCCCGAGCCGCAACGGCACGTTGCGGGGTCGTCTAATGGTAGGACGCTCGGCTCTGGACCGAGTAGTCTAGGTTCGAATCCTAGCCCCGCAGCCTCGTTATCTCGAACTGATTCCGATCGCCGCGGCTAAGGGACTCAGACGGTGGTCGCGCTGAACGTGTACGGCGAGATCCGGTGGACGCGCGAGCCGCGGTCCTGCAGCTTCAGGCCGTCGTGGAGACGCCGCCAGCCGCGCTTACTCGCGAGCTCGACCCCGTTGAAGCGATAGGCGTACGTGTTGCAGAGCGAGCCGCCCTTGGCCCAGCTCTCGCCGGTCGCGACCGGCGACCACTTCCCGTGGCTGCCGGGGAGGTAGAACGGGCCCTCGATCCCCTTGGGCGTGATCACGATCCAGTGGTTCGCGTCGAATGGGAGCTCCATCACGGCCACCCGCAGCGAGTCGCCGGGCTGGATCCCCGAGGCAAGCTCGGTGAACTCCGGCGCCTGGTGGGGGAGGGCGAGCTCGAAGTAGAGACGCCCGTCCGGGCGGTCGAACGACGCGAGGCCGACCTGCAGCCACTCGTTCGTGCCGCCGGGGCCCATCCCGGGGCCGCCGACGCCGACCCAGGCGGCGACGTGACTGCCGGTGCCGCCGTTGACCGTGGGGGCGGAGAGCATGCTCACCGAGGCCGCGACGCCCGCGACGGGGCGGTCGGTGTACAGGCCGGCATACGTATAGCCGCCCGAACAGGCAAGGGCAGAGGACGCCGTCACAGCGCACGCCAAAGCCGAGCAAACCGCAGCAGTGGCAAAAGCCGCGGTCAGCGTCCTCGCGCACGGGGCACGCGAAAGAAACATCGCCCGCAAACGGTCGGGCTTGAGCCGCTGCTACCCGATCCCTCGTACCGGTGAATTCCCGCTTCTGTAGCGGAAT
>VAXD01000039.1:12808-20560 GCA_005884155.1 Actinomycetota bacterium
GCGTCAGGTTTACGCAACGTCCGCGGCCCAGTCGCCGTACAGGGAGGTGTAGAGGCCCTGACGGCGGAGAAGCTCGTCGTGCGAGCCCTGTTCGACGATCTGGCCGTGCTCGAGGACGACAATCAGGTCGGCGTCGCGAATCGTCGAGAGGCGGTGCGCGATCACGAAGGCGGTTCGTCCTGCAAGGAGCGTGCGAAGCGCCCGCTCGATCTTGCGCTCGGTGCCGATGTCGACCGAGGACGTGGCCTCGTCGAGGATGAGAATGCGCGGGTCGGCGAGCAGGGCGCGCGCGAGCGCGACGAGCTGGCGCTGGCCGAGTGAGAGGCGGGTGCCGCGCTCCTGAAGCTCGGTTTCGTAGCCGTCCTCGAGCCGCAGGATGAAATCGTGAGCGCCGATCGTCTGTGCCGCGCGGACGATTTCGTCGGGAGCCGCGTCCGGACGCCCGAAGGCGATGTTGTCGGAGACTGTGCCGGCGAAGAGGAAGCCTTCCTGCGGCACGATTCCGAGCTGTCGGCGGAGCGAGGCCTGCGTGACGTCGCGCAGGTCGTGGCCATCGATCGTGATCCGGCCCTCTTGGGGGTCGTAGAAGCGGGCGAGCAGCTTCGCGATCGTCGATTTGCCCGCGCCCGTGTGACCCACGAGCGCAACGGTCGTCCCGGCGGGCACGTCGAGATCGAGCCCGTGCAGCACCTCGGGGCCTTTGCCGTAACCGAAACGGACTTTCTCGAAGCGCACGCGCCCTTCGACGCGCGGCAGCTCGATCGCGTCCGGCCTGTCGACGACCTCGGGCTGCTGGTCGAGCACGTCGACGATCTTGTCGAGCGCCGCGGTGGCCGAGAGGAACGTCCCGTAGAGCTGTGAGAGCTGCTGCACCGGGTCGAAGAAGTTCTGCACGTAGAGCATGAACGCGAACAGCGTCCCGAGCGTGACCGCGTTCTGGAAGTAGAGGTGGCCGCCGTAGCCGAGCACGATCGCGAGCGCGATCGAGGAGAGCAAGTCCACGTACGGGAAGTAGAGGCCGTTCAGGACGACGGTCTCCATGTTCGAGTCGCGGTAGTCCTCGCTGACCTCGCGGAAGTTCTCGATGTTCCGGTGTTCGCGTGTGAAGGCCTGCACGATCCGCATGCCCGCGATGTCCTCGGCAAGCGTCGCCGTGACGAGGCCGAGCCGCTCACGAACGGACGCGTACGCGCGCGCCGATCGCTTGCGGAAGATGATCGTCCCGACGCTCATGAACGGGATCACGATCAGCGTCGCGAGCGCCAATCGCCAGTCGAGGACGAAGAGCAGGATCGCGGTGCCCAGGAGCATGAGCGA
The DNA here is from genome assembly GCA_005884155.1 of Actinomycetota bacterium. Taxonomy (GTDB): domain Bacteria; phylum Actinomycetota; class Thermoleophilia; order Gaiellales; family Gaiellaceae; genus AC-32. The sequence continues at coordinate 14,126 of VAXD01000039.1, forward strand.
GTTCTGGACGAGGCTCGTCACCCCGTCCGTCACGAGCTGGTCGATCGCCTCGACGTCGTTCGTCAGGCGGCTGATGATCACGCCTGCGCGATTGCGCTCGAAGAAGCCCAGCGAGAGGCGCTGTAGGTGGTTGAAGAGCCGGTTGCGCAGGTCGGCGAGAATGCGCTCGCCGACCCAGCCGGTGAGGTACGTCTGGGCATAGCTCATTCCCCAGTTGAGGAGACCGGCGAGCACAAAGGCGATCACGATCAGGACGAGCTTTGTCGTGTTGTTCGCGAGGATGCCCTCGTCGAGCGCGTACTTCGAGAGGAAGGGCGGCGCGAGCGCCGTCGCCGTCGCCAGGAGCAGCGAGACGATCGAAAGAAGCGTTCGCGTCTTGTAGGGGCGCGTCAGCCGGACGAGCGTGCCGAAGCGTCGGCGGGTCTGCCGCCACGACCAGTCCTCGACGACCGCGCCGCGTTCGCGCATCAGGTGTCCCCCTGGCTGCCAGACCCTCATCGCCCGCGACCCCCGGTCTGATGAGCTGCCGCCACGGCACCGAATTCTCCCGCACCCCCACCCTTCAGCTGGGTGGGGATGAACCCGCCGCCCACGGCGTTGACGATACCGGTGTTCGGCGCACGGGTCTGTGACCGAAATGCACCGGTTCCGTGACGATTCGTCCACAGAAGGGCCGGGCCGAAGCAGGTCAAGACGCTGCCTCCAGCGCTTCCTCGCCGGCGCGCGCCTCGACGGCGTCCGCAAAACGCCGCTCGAGCAGACCGTGCTCGTAGATGTCGCTGTAGACCGCGCTCGTCTCGAGCAGCTGGTCGTGCGTGCCGCGCGCGGCAATCCGGCCCTCGTCCAGGACGACGATCTCGTCGGCGAGCGCGATCGTCGACAAGCGGTGCGCGATGATCAGCGTCGTCCGGCCGCGCATGGCCTCGCGCAGGCCGACGCGAATCTTCGCCTCGGTGGTCGCGTCCACCGAGGCCGTGGCGTCGTCGAGGATCAGGATCCGCGGATCGACGGCCAGCGCGCGGGCGATCGCGAGCCGCTGCCGCTGGCCCCCGGAGAGCGTGATCCCACGTTCGCCGATGATCGTGTCGTAGCCGTCCGGCAGCTTTGCGATGAACTCGTGGGCCTGGGCGAGCTTCGCGATCCGCTCGACCTCGGTCGCGTCGAGCCCGGGAGCGCCGAACGTGATGTTCTCGCGGACGCTTGCCGAGAACAGGAACGGGTCCTGAGAGATGACGCCGATCGCACGTCGCAGCGACGAGAGCGTCACGTCGCGGACATCGGTTCCGTCGATCAGCACGCGGCCCGCGGTCACGTCGTAGAACCGCGGAACGAGCGACGTCAGCGTCGTCTTACCGGCGCCCGTCTGCCCGATCAGCGCGATCGTGCGGCCGGCGGGAACATCGAGCGTCACGTCCTCGAGCACCGGCCGCCCCTCGAGGTACTCGAAGCTGACGTCCTCGAAGCGCAGGTCGCCGCCGCCCGGCGGCAGGTCGAGCGCGCCCGGCCGTTCGGCGATCTCTTCGGGCTCGTCCATGACCTGGAAGATGCGCTCGCCTGATGCCGTCGCGCGCTGCGACTGGCCGATCCACATTCCGAGCGAGCGGAGCGGCGTCACGAGCATGCCGAGGTAGAGATTGAACGCGACGAACCCGCCGACCGAGAGCTCCCCGCTCGTGACCATCCGCGCGCCGACGAGCAGCACCGCGGCCTGCGCGAGGAGCGGTATCCAGGCGATCAGCGGCACATAGGTCGCCCGCTGGCGGTTCGCCTTGATCGTCTGGCGGAAGACCGCCTCCGAACGCACCCGAAACTTCTCGGATTCCTGTGGCTCCTGCGCGAAGGACTTGACCACGTGGACCCCGACGATGTTCTCCTCGGCGACCGTGGCCACGTCGGCCAGCTTCTGCTGGACCTCGCGCAGCGTCGGGTGGGCGATGTGGCTGTAGCGGTAGGCGAGCACGACGAGCACGGGCGTGATCGCCAGCGAGATCAGGGCGAGCTTCCACTGGAAAACGAGCAGCACGACGGTGACGGTGGCGACCGTCAGCACGTTCTGGAAGAAGAAGATCAAGCCGTAGCCGAGGAAAAAACGGACGCCCTGCAGGTCGACGGTCGCGCGCGACATCAGCTGCCCCGTCTGGTGACGGTCGTAGAAGCCGAACGACAGCCGGACGAGGTGCGCGTAGAGGCCCTGCCGCATGTCCATCTCCACGGCCAGCGCCTGCCTGCCCGAGATCAGGCGGCGACCCGCCATTAGGACTGCGCGCGCGACGCCGAGCGCGACGACCGCGCCGACGAACAGCCATAGCTTCTGCGTGTCGTGCGGGGCCAGCGCGTCGTCGATCACGTGCTTCGTCACCCAGATCAGCCCGAGGGCGGCGACCTGCGACCCGACGGCCAGGAAGATCGAAACGATCAGCGAGACCTTGTAGGGGCGCAGGAACCCGAGTAGCCGGGCGAACGTTTCGCGGTAGCGCGGCGTCTCCTGCACCCTCGAAATCTAGCGGGCGGAAGTTCGGTTGCCGATCTGTTTGAGCTCGGCGCGGATCAGTTTTACCGCGTTGGCGACCCGTTTGCGGTTGCGCGGGTCGTTCAGCCAGCTGCTCGCGCCGGACGGGTGGGGCAGCGGGATCGCGGCGGCGCCGTCGTGCTCGTAGCGGCGGCCGATGCACTCGCTCACGGTCTTCAAGCCGAGCAGGCGGCGGGCGGCGAGGCCGCCGACCGGGACGATCAGCAGCGGTCGGATCAGGTCGAGCTCCCAATCGCGCCAGAAGGCGCAGAGCTCCTGCTCCCGCGGGGTCGGCGTGCGGTCGCCGCGGCCGCTCGATGCCTTGCCGGGGTAGCAGCGCGTGACCGACGCACAGTAGAAGGTGGCGTAAAACTCGTCCTCGCCAGCGGCGGAGCGTCCGGCCGGCGCGGCCGCGCCAGGGGAGCCGCTCGATGCCCTCCTGGGCGCCGGGTGCCTGGCCGAAGACGTACGCGCGCTGGCCGGTGTAGGGCTGGACGATCGGGAGCGACTCGAGCGGGTAGCCGGCCTCGGCGCAGGCGCGGCAAACGCGGTTGTCGCGCTGGAGCGAGGCGAGCGACCGGTAGCTCGAGCGCCTGCGCGTCAAGAGCGGACGGCGACGAACCAGCGGCCGGCGAAGAGCGTCTCGCCGCCGCCGAGCTCGTCGGCGAGGCCGTCCGCCGTGAAGTAGCGCTTGTAGACCTCCCAGCGGGAACCGTCGTTCAGGATCCGCTCCTGGCGCTCCTCGGGCTCGACGTCCTCGCGCAGGGCGGAGTCGGTGACGACGAGCTCGCGGGCCACGCGTCTCGCCTCGTGGAGGAACCTTCGGCGCTCCTCGCCTTCGAGGTGGCCGTAGAAGTGTGACGTGAAGAGCCGGTCGAACGAGCCGTCGGGGAACGGCAGCTCGAGGGCATCGCCCTGGACGTACTCGGCTTCCGGTGCCTGCCCGCGCGCCTCGTCGAGCATCGACGCGCTCTGGTCGAGGCCGACGATCTCTCCCGGGAGGTGGCGCGTGAGGAAGCCGGTGCCGCAGGCGACGTCGAGCGTCCTGGCCGGTGGAAGCGCCTTCAGCGCCGCTCGCAGATCGTCGAGCTCCTGCTCCCAGCCGGGCCGGTCGCGCTCGGCGAAGCGGCCGGTGCCGAGGAACCAGTCGTCGTATTCGCGCGCGCGCCGGTCGTAGTACGTCTTCACGCTCGTAGAGTACGGCCGTGCCGCGGCCGCTCGAGTCGGTGCCGAACTTCTCGGAGGGGCGCGACCGCGCGACGATCGACGCGCTGGCGGAGGCACTCGGGTCGGGCGCGCGGCTGCTCGACGTGCATGCGGACGAGGACCACAACCGCTCAGTCTTCACACTCGTCGGCTCGGAGGACGAGCTGGTCGAGTCGCTGCTCGCCGGGATCGCCTGCGCGGCGGAGCGGATCGACCTCAGGCGGCATGAGGGCGCGCATCCGCGGGTCGGCGCGGCCGACGTCGTCCCGGTCGTGCCGCTCGTGCCGGAGGAGCTAGAGCGGGCTTGTTTCTGCGCGCGGGTGCTCGCCGAGCGAGTCGGGGCCGAGCTCGGGCTGCCGGTCTTCCTCTACGGCGAGCTCGCGCCGGGCCGGGGGCCGGCGTTCTTCCGGTCGCGAGGACTGAACGCGCTGCGGCAGCGTGTTGAGGCGGGCGAGCTCGCGCCGGACTTCGGGCCTGCGCGACTGGACGAGCGGAGCGGCGCGGTGCTCGTCGGCGCACGGCGGCCGCTGATCGCGTTCAACGTCAATCTGCGCGGCTCGCTGGAGGCGGCGCGCGAGGTAGCTCGCGCTGTTCGCGAGCGGGACGGGGGCTTCCCGGGCGTGCGCGCTCTTGGGCTCGACCTGCCGCGCGCTGGGCTCGTGCAGGTGAGCATGAACGTCGAGGACTACGAGGCGGCGGCATTGCACGAGATCGTCGAACGGGTGACGCGGGAGGCAGAGGCCCTGGGCGCCGACGTCGTCGGCTCCGAGCTGGTCGGCCTGATGCCGGCCGGCGCGGCTGTTGCGGCAGCGGGGGCGGTGCTGCGGATCGACGGTTTTGACGCCTCACACGTCCTGGAGCTGCGCCTGCTCGACTAGTCACGCTTTCGGCGCACTTTCGCGACAGACACATGCGTCTTTCCTGGTTACGATCGCCTTGGGGAGGAGGCCGGGCGAACCGTAGTAAGGGACCAAGGGCCGCCGAGCCGGGGCGGCCAGGTGCGCGGGATACACTCGCGCCGTGATCGAGAGCAGGGCGCTGACGGGCGACGACCTCGATGTCGCGGACGTCTGGGAGGTCGCGGTCAGCCACGCTCCGGTCGGGGTCGCCGACATTGCGCGCGAGCGCATGCGGGCCGCCCGCGAGCTGGTCGAGGAGACCGTCCACGGGCGGCAGGAACACACCTACGGCGTCAACACCGGCTTCGGCCGTTTCGTCTCGCGCTCGATCCCGGAGGAGCTCGGCGAAGAGCTCCAGCTCCGGCTCCTCCGCAGCCATGCGTGCGGAGTCGGAGAGCCGTACCCGCCGGAGATCGTGCGGGCTGCGATGGTCTTACGGGCGAACGCGCTCGCGAAGGGCTTCTCGGGCGCGCGGGTCGAGACGGTCGAGCTGATCGTCGAGTGCCTCAACCGCGGAGTGCTGCCGCGAGTGCCGAGCCGCGGCTCGGTCGGGGCGAGCGGCGATCTCGCCCCGCTTGCTCACCTCGCGCTGCCGCTGATCGGCGAGGGAGAGGCGTGGTTCGACGGCCGCCTGCTCCCCGGCGGCGAAGCGATGGCGGCGGCCGGCCTCGAGCCGCTCCGGCTCCAGGCGAAAGAGGGCCTGTCGTTGGTGAACGGGACGCAGTTCATGGCGGCGTTCGGCGCGCTCGGCCTGACGCGGGCGCGCAGGTTGGCGAAGACGGCTGACATCGCCTGCGCCCTCTCACTCGAAGCGCTGCAGGGCTCGCGCACCAGCTTCCTGCCGCAGATCCACGCGGCGCGGCCCCTTCGCGGCCAGGTCGACTCGGCCGCCAACGTCCTGATGCTGCTCGAGGACTCCGCCATCAACGAGGCCCACCGCTGGTGCGACAAGGTGCAGGACGCCTATGCCTTGCGCTGCGCGCCGCAGGTGCACGGGGCGAGCCGCGACCTGTTCGACTACATCGACTACACAGTCTCGACCGAGCTCAACTCCGCAACCGACAACCCGCTCGTGCTCGTCGAGGACGGCGTTCTCGTCTCGAACGGCAACTTCCACGGCCAGCCGCTCGCGTTCGCGCTCGACTGCCTCGCGATGGCGGCCTCCGAGCTGGCGAACATCGCCGAGCGGCGGGTCGAGCGGCTCGTCAACCCGAGCCTCTCCGACGGGCTGCCCGCCTTCCTGACCGGTGACGGCGGCCTCAACTCCGGCTTCATGATTCCGCAGTATGTGGCCGCGTCTCTCGTGAGCGAGAACAAGGTGCTGTCGCATCCGGCCTCGGTCGATTCGATCCCGACCAGCGCGGGGCAGGAGGACCATGTCTCGATGGGGAACGCGGCCGGCCTGAAGGCGTGGCAGGTGCTCGCGAACGCGGAAAGCGTGCTGGCGATCGAGCTGCTTGCAGGCGTGCAGGGCGTCGAGTTCCTGGCGCCGCTGCAGCCGGGCGTGGGCGTGCGGGCGGTGCGTGAGCACGTGCGCTCGCTGTCTGCGCGCCTGCGGGACGACCGGTCTCTTTCGCCCGACATCGAGGCGGTGGCGGACTCGATCCGCTCGGGGGCCCTCGTCGAGGCCGTCGAGGCCGAGGTCGGAGAGCTGCGTTGACGGCGACGAACGGGCGAAGCCCTGTGCGTCGGCGCCCTCGCCGGCCTCCGCGGCCCTATCGCGACAGTGCGCTCGTCTACGGCGCCTTCGCGGTGATCGTGATCGTGCTGGCCACCGCGACGGGCGGATCGATCCTGTGGGCGACGGTGGCGGCTCTCGGG
>VAXD01000039.1:20618-21088 GCA_005884155.1 Actinomycetota bacterium
GCGCGAGCAGGGCCAGCGGCGGTCATGAGCACGACGCGCTCGCTCGACGCTCTCGTCGACGATCTCTGCGGAGACCTCTCGGCGATCCGGGCGCCGCGCGGCACCGAGCTCCTCGCCCGCTCGTGGTCGACCGAGGCGCCGCTTCGGATGCTGCTCAACAACCTCGATCCGGAGGTGGCCGAACGGCCTGAGGAGCTCGTCGTCTACGGCGGGTCGGGCAAGGCCGCGAGGAGCCCAGAGGCTTTGCGCGCGATCGTCCGGACGCTCCTCACGCTCGGCGAGGACGAGACGCTGCTCGTCCAGAGCGGCAAGCCGGTCGGCGTGTTCCGGACGCACGCGGGCGCGCCGCGCGTGCTGATCGCGAACTCGCTGCTCGTCCCGCGCTGGGCGACCTGGGACGAGTTCCGCCGGCTCGAGGCGCTGGGCCTGACGATGTTCGGGCAGATGACCGCCGGGAGCTGGATCTACAT
>VAXD01000039.1:21215-33087 GCA_005884155.1 Actinomycetota bacterium
GCTCGCGGGGGCCGCGATCCTCTGCGTCGAGGTCGACGCGGCGCGCATCGAGCGCCGGCTCGAGACCCGGTACCTCGACGAGGCGGCGGACTCGCTCGACGACGCCGTTGCCCGTGTGCGTGCCGCGGCTGCTGAGCGGCGCGCCCTGTCGGTCGGGCTGCTCGGGAATGCGGCCGACGTCGTGCCGGAGCTCGCGCGCCGCGGGGAGCACTTCGACCTCGTCACCGACCAGAGGGCTGCGCACGACCCATTGAACGGGTACGTCCCTCACGGGCTCGACATCGAAGAGGCGGCCCGGCTCCGCGCGACGGATCCGGACGAGTACTTGCGGCGCGCCGGTGAGTCGATTGCCGCCCACGTCCGGGGCCTCCTCGAGTTCGTCCGGGCCGGCAGCTATGTTTTCGATTATGGCAACAACCTGAGAGGTGAGGCCGCAGAATCGGGAGTCGAAGACGCGTTCACATACCCGGGCTTTGTCCCGGCCTATATCCGGCCGCTCTTCTGTGAGGGGATCGGGCCGTTCCGGTGGGCCGCGCTGTCGGGTGACCCGGAGGACATTCGAGCGATCGACGAGGCATTGCTCGGGCTGTTCCCGGAGGATCTAGCGCTTCAGCGCTGGTTGACGGTCGCACCCGAGCGGATCGCGTTCCAGGGGCTGCCCGCGCGCATCTGCTGGCTCGGCTACGGCGCGCGCGCGGCCGCTGGGCTCGCGATCAACGAGCTCGTCCGCGGCGGGCGCGTGCGGGCGCCGGTCGTGATCGGGCGCGACCACCTGGACGCCGGCTCAGTGGCCTCTCCTCGCCGACTGGCCGATCCTGAACGCGCTGCTCAACGTCGCCGCGGGGGCGACGTGGGTCAGCGTGCACCACGGCGGGGGCGTCGGCATCGGCAACTCGATCCATGCGGGGATGGTCGTGGTCGCCGACGGAACCGAGCAGGCGGCGGAGCGCCTCGAGCGGGTGCTGACGACCGACCCCGGGACCGGCGTCCTGCGGCACGTCGACGCGGGCTACGAGGAAGCGCTCGCGGCCGCGGCCCGGCACGGCCTCGAGCCGCCAATGCCGCCGCCCGCCGGCGTGTGACCGCTCCTTCCGCGACACGGGACGGTTCGCGGCGCCTGCTGGTGCGAGATCTCGCGCAGCTTGCGACGCCGGCGGCTGCGGATGCGCCATTGCGCGGCCGCGCGCTGGGCGACGTGGACCTGCTCGAAGACGCGTTCGTCCTCTGCGAGGGCTCGTCGGTGGCCGCCGTCGGCCGGATGCGCGAGCTGCCACCACTCGACGGCGACGTCGTGGAGGTCGACGGCCGCGGGCTGAGCGCAGTTCCCGGCCTGGTCGACTGCCATACGCACGCGTGCTTCCTGGGCGACCGCGTCGAGGAGTTCGCGCTCCGCGCAGCCGGGGCGAGCTACGAGGAGCTGCACGCTGCCGGCGGCGGGATCCTCTCGACCGTGCGCGCGACGCGTGCGGCGTCGGAGGACGAGCTCCGCGCGGCGGTCGAGCGCCATCGCGACTGGATGCTGCGCTCAGGGACGACGACGTTCGAGGCCAAGTCCGGCTATGGGCTCGACCGCGAGACGGAGCTTGCGTCTTTGCGCGCGATTGCTGCCGCCGGCGGGATTCCAACCTGGCTGGGGGCGCACGCTGTTCCGCCCGAGTTCGACGACGCGGCCGCCTACGTGGACTTCGCCCTGGCGGAGGTGCTGCCCGAAGCGGCGGCGATCGCGGAGGCTGCCGACGTGTTCGTCGAGCGCGGCGCATTTGGAGTGGACGAGGCTCGGAGGTACCTCGAAGCATGTGTGGACGCGGGCCTCGCGCTGCGCCTGCACGGCGATCAGTTCACCGAGCTCGGAGCGATCCCGCTCGCGATCGAGCTCGGCGCGCGCTCCATCGATCACCTGGAGGCGACCGGCGCCGATGGCGTCCAGGCGCTTGCTGCGAGCTCTGTCGTAGGAGTGCTGCTGCCCGCGAGTGCGCTCTTCCTCGGTCGCCAGATGCCGCCGGGGCGGGCGCTGGTCGACGCCGGGGCGGCGATCGCGCTGGCGACCGACTTCAACCCGGGGAGCGCCTTCTGCGAGAGCCTCCCACTCGTCTGCGCGCTTGCGTGCACCCAGTTCCACCTCTCACCGGCCGAGGCGCTCGGCGCCTGCACGGTCAACGCCGCGCATGTTCTCGGACGCGCGGGCTCGATCGGCCGCATCGCGCCGGGCTTCCAGGCCGACCTCGTTCTGCTCGACGCGCCCGACTGGCGCCACCTCGCATACCACCTCGGCGGGGAACTCGTTACGGCAGTCGTTCGCCGGGGCGAGCTGGCCTCGCAGCGCTGAGCGGCGCTACGCTAGCCCTGATGCCGACTCGGAAGCAGCGCCGCCGGCGCCAGAAAGAGCTCCGGCACGACTACGAGTTCGTCTACGTCGACGAAGAGGGACGCGAGGTCGAGGTCGACGATGTTCCGGATCCGGCGCCGAAGCGGGACGCGCGCCGGAACGGCAAACGCGACGCGAAACCTGCGCGCGGCGGGGGCCGACCGGTTCGGAAGATCGACCCGCCGTCGTGGAAACGCGTCCTGCGGCGCGCCCTCATATTTGCGCCGCTGATCTTCCTCGCGTTCGGCGTCCTCGACCATCGCCGGGACCTCCTCGGCAAGCTCGCACTCACCGCTGTCTACACGGCGCTCTTCGTCCCGTTCATGTACCTGATGGACCGGGCGATGTACCGCGCGTACCTGCGGCGCACCGGGAACGTCCCCGAGCGCGCCGCCCGCCGCCGCTAGTAGTAGGAGGGTTTGGCGGAACCTTGCTCGTCGTCGGGGTGCGATGGCCGTTCCGAGGCAAGGACGCAGGGAGGCCCAATAGTGGATAGCTATTGGGCCGACTGAGGACGCCGCCTCGGGGCGGACAGCGCGCCCCGACGGCACAGACGAGGTTTCGTCCAAGCCCTCCTACTAACCGTTAACCAGGCGCGCTCGGCTCGTCGCCGCGGTAGTGCCCGGCCCCCGGCCACGGCGCGAGGAACAGCAAGATGCGGGCGCCGTCGGGGCTCGAGACCGTCCGCCGCTCCTCGGGCTCGAAGGAGATGAGCGTGCCCTGCTCTGCGCGGAGCTCCTTGCCGCCGGCCTCGACGCGCACGCTGCCGCCAACGACAAGCAGGAACGCGCGCTCTTTGACCTCGTGGTCGCCGAGCTCCTGGCCGGGGTCGAGACCAATCAGCACGGTGCGTGCGGCCTCGTCGGACTCGAGCACAACCGGAGAGCGGCTGCCGCCCGGCGTTTCGATCTCGTGCAGGTTCCAGCTCCGCACGTCCGCGATCCTAACGGCGGAGAACGCGCCGGCGGGCCCGCGCGCGGAGCTCCAAACGGCACACAATCGTCACAGCCACGTCACCCACGCGTGCGCCTCTCGACGTTACGCTCGCAGCGGGGAGGAGGCCGGGTGCGCCTTGAGCGGGAGGCCCCGATGAAGGCCGGCGGCCCGGTCGGGACTCCCCGCCCAGCCTCTCGCCCGCGAGCGGGAGCGCCGTCCCTGCCCGGTTAGACTCACCGGCCAGGTGAGCCGTCCGTGAGCATCGTCGTCGACCGCTACGAACTGGGCCCGATCGGGACGAACTGCTACGTCGTCCGAGCCTCGACCGCCGCGTCCGAGGCGGTCGTGATCGACCCGAGCGGGGACGCTTCGGAGCTTCGCATCGAGCTCGCCCGCCTGGGCACGGCGTGCGCGGCGATTTTGATCACGCATGGCCACTGGGACCACCTCCTTGGCGTCGCCGAGCTGGCCGAGGGCACCGGTGCCTCGGTCTACATGGCCGAGGACGAGCAGGCCCTGCTCGAAAACCTGCCGGACCTCGTTCCCGCCGGCGTCACAGCACGCGGCCGGACCGCAGATGTCTTGCTGCAAGGAGACGAAACGCTCGAGGTCGCCGGCCTCCAGCTTGAGACGCTCCGCGTGCCGGGCCACTCGCCGGGCCACCTCGCCTTCTACTCGGACGGCTGCCTCTTCTCCGGCGACGTGCTATTCGCCGGCTCCGTCGGCCGCACCGACCTGCCGGGCGCCGACTGGGACACGCTGGTCGAGACACTGCGCATGCTCACCGAGCGCTTCCCGCCGGAGACCGTCGTCTACTCCGGGCACGGCCCGCCGACAACGCTCGGTGCCGAGCTGGCCAGCAACCCGTTCCTCACCCCGCTTCGCGCCTCGTGACGAACTTCGAGGCGCCGCGAGGCACCCACGACATCCTTCCCGCCGAGCAGCCGCTCTGGCGGCTCGTCGCCGCCGAGGTCGACCGGCTCTGCGCGCTCTACGGCTACCGGCCGGTCCAGACGCCCGTCTTCGAGGACACCGCCCTCTTCCAGCGCACCTCTGGAGCGGGCTCGGACATCGTGCACAAGGAGATGTACACCTTCGAGGACAAGAGCGGCCGCTCGCTGACCCTGCGGCCGGAGGCGACGGCGCCGATCGCGCGCGCCTACCTCGAGCACGGGCTGCATCGGGAAGGCCAGCCGGCGAAGCTCTACACGCTCGGGCCGATGTACCGCTACACCGCTCCGCAGCGCGGCAACTTCCGCGAGTTCTGGCAGCTCTCGGTCGAGGCCATCGGCTCGGACGACCCGGCGCTCGACGCCGAGGTGATCCAGGTCTACGACGAGCTGCTCGCCCGCCTCGGCGTCACCAATTACGAGCTGCAGCTGAACTCGATCGGCGACGAGAACTGCCGGCCGCAGTACCTCGAGCGCTTGACGGCGTGGCTGGACGAGCACGACGACGTGCTCGACGACGAGGCGCGCCAGAAGCGTGCGACGAGCCCGCTCCGCGTTTTCGACGTCAAGAATGAGAGGGTCCAGGCGGCGCTTGGAGAGGCGCCGAAGATCGGCGACGCGCTCTGCGACGCGTGCCGCGAGCATTTCGAGCAGGTCAAAGCCAGCCTCGAGAACTACGCGATCGACTTCACGCTTGTCCCGACGCTCGTCCGCGGCCTCGACTACTACACGCGCACGGCCTTCGAGTTCGTGGACGAGGCGATCGGCGCGAAGAGCTCGATTTGCGGCGGCGGCCGCTACGACGGGCTGATCGAGCAGATCGGCGGCCGGCCCACTCCAGGGATCGGCTTCGGCGCCGGGATCGAGCGGCTACTGCTCTCGCTCGAGGCGGCCGGGGTCGGCGCGGAGCCGGAGGGCGTGGGCGTCTTCGTACGCCTGCTCGAGGGCGACCACAAGCCGCGGGCGCTTCCGCTCGTGGCCGAGCTCCGTCGCGCGGGCCTGAGCGCCGACGTTGACTACGCCGGCAGGTCGCTCAAGGGCCAGCTCACGCAAGCGGGCCGGCTCGGTGCGAAAGCTGTGGTCGAGTGGGGCCCGGAGCGCTCGAAGATCCGACGGTCCGGCGAGCCCGACGAAGAGGTCCCGACCGCGGATGGCGCGACGCGGGCGCGGGCGAGCTGCGCAAGGAGCACGTGGGGGAGCGGCACACGCTGGCGGGGTGGGTCTCGCGGCGGCGCGACCACGGCGGGCTCGTGTTCGTCGACCTGCGCGACTCGACCGGCATCGGCCAGCTCGTGATCAACCCGGAGCGCGCGGCCGAGGCAGCCGCGGCCGCCCATGAGATCCGGAACGAGTTCGTCCTGCGCGCCGAGGGCGAGGTCGTCGCGCGCGCACCCGAGAACGTCAACCCGGGGATCCCGACCGGCGAGGTAGAGCTGCAGGTCGACCGCCTCGAGATCCTCTCGCCCTGCCCGCCGCTGCCCTTCCAGCTCGACGAGGAGGGCGTCGACGAGACGCTCCGCCTGCGCTACCGCTGGATCGACCTCCGCCGCCCCCGCCTGCAGCGGAACCTGCGACTGCGCTCGCAAATGGTCTCGACGATTCGCGCCACGATGGAACAAGCAGGCTTCCTCGAGATCGAGACGCCGATCCTGTTCAAGCCGACCCCGGAGGGAGCGCGCGACTTCATCGTCCCGTCGCGGCTGCAGCCCGGCCGCTTCTTCGCACTGCCGCAGTCACCGCAGATCCTCAAGCAGCTGCTCGTCATCTCCGGCTTCGAGCGCTACTTCCAGATCGCCCGCTGCTTCCGCGACGAGGACCTCCGCGCCGACCGTGTTCAGGAGCTGACCCAGCTCGACGTCGAGATGGCGTTCCCGGACGTCGAGCTCATCCTCGGCCTGATGGAGACGATGATCGCGGCGGTGTGGCAGGCGATCGGCGTCGAGCTCGAGACGCCGTTCCCGCGCATGACCTACGCCGACGCGATGCTCCGCTACGGCACCGACAAGCCCGACCTGCGCTTCGGGCTCGAGATCCGCGACGTGACCGAAGCGACGCGCGGCTCGGAGTTCCAGGTGTTCGCCGGCGCCCCCGCGGTGCGCTGCCTGACCGTGCCGCAGGAGCTCTCGCGGGCCGACCTTGCCGACCTCGAGGAGCTTGCGAAACAGTGGGGCGCGAAGGGCCTCGCGTACGTCATCTACGGCGAGGACGGTGAGCCGCGCTCGCCGATCCTGAAGTTCCTCTCCGAGGCCGAGCTTGCCGCGTTCGCCGGAGAGCCGGGCACGACAGTGCTCTTCGGCGCGGACACGCCTGCGATGGTGGCGCGCGTTCTCGGCGCGGTCCGCCAGCACCTCGGCGAGCAGCTCGAGCTGATCGAACGCGACGCCTGGCGCTTCGTCTGGATCACCGACTTCCCGATGTTCGAGTGGTCGGAAGACGAGCGGCGCTGGACGGCGCAGCACCATCCGTTCACCCGGCCGACGCCGGAATCCGAGGCGCTGCTCGACTCCGACCCCGGCGCGGCGCTCGCGGTGGCGTACGACCTCGTCGGCAACGGGGAGGAGCTCGGCGGCGGCTCGCTGAGGATCCACGAGTCGGAGCTGCAGGCGAAGGTCTTCGACATCCTCCAGATCTCGCCGGAGCAGCAGCGGGAGCGGTTTGGCTTCCTGCTCGAGGCGCTTCGGATGGGCGCGCCGCCGCACGGCGGGATCGCGTTCGGAATCGACCGGATGCTGATGGTGCTCGCCCAGGAGCCGAACCTACGGGACACCGTCGCGTTCCCGAAGAATCAGGCCGGCGTCGACCCGATGAGCGGCGCGCCGTCGCCGGTCGAGGAGGAACAGCTCGCCGAGCTCGGAATCACGGTAGTTGCGCGCGACGAAGCCGAGTAGCCGCGGGTATCCGCGAGCCGATCGAGCAGTCATACTGAAGAGAGGCAATGGGGACCGAAGGTCAGGGAAGGGCTTCACAGGCACCGGCGTTGACGTCGCTGCCGCGCGTGGAGGATCTCGGCGCGGCGACCGACGGCTACGACCGCGACCAGGTTCGCGAGGCGTTCGAGGCGTTCCGGCGCCACACGACGCAGCTCCAGGTCCAGCTGCGCGTGCTCCAGGCCGCCGGGCAGAGCGGGATCGAGCCGACCGGTCACGCAGTGCGCATGGATGCGCTGCACTTGATCCGCGCAGCCGCTGAGATGGCCGACACGATCGAGCGCGACGCGCAGAACGCATCGGCCACACAGCTCCGAAGAACCGAGGAGGAGGTCACGCGGCGCCAGCACGAGCTGCAGGAGCGCGAGGCCGAGGTCGAGCGCTACCGCAACGAGAGTGAGCGCCAGCGGGCAGAGATGCTGAACGCGGCCAAGGCCGAGTCGCGCCAGGCCCTCCAGGAAGCGCAGGCGCAGGCCGCGCAGGAGGTCAGCGAGGCCGAGTCTCGCGCGGCCCGGCTGCTCGAGCAGGCGCGGCACCAGGCGACCGAGCTGACGAACTCGGCGCGGGCCGAGGTCGAGCAGACGCTCGAGTGGGCACGCGCCCAGGCCGGCGTGATTATCGGCCGCGCGCAGGAGGGTGCCGAGCAGCTGCTCGGGGCCGCCGGTCTCGGCGACGAGGCCGTTGGCGGCGTCGCGCAGGCGATCACGCAAGCGGCCGAGGCGGCCACGAAGTCCAGCCGCCGCGGCGCCGAGCGAGAAGCGCAGCAGCAGCCTCCGGAAGAGCAGAAGGAGCCGGACGGCCCCGAGGTTTCGCCCGGGCCATCGCCGCCCGAACCGCAGGCAGACGCCGACCCGTCCACCGAGGACGACGGCGACAGCGACGGCTAGGCTCTCGCCGTGCTTCCGCGCCGGCTCGGAGCCCGGTTCGCGCTCGAGGCTCTCTTCCTCGTGCTGCTCGCCGTGGGCGCGGGCCTGGCCGATCTGCGGCCGCTCTTCATCGTGCTCGTCATGGCCCTTGCCTGGCTGCTCGTCGCACTCGCCGAGCTGACCGCGGAACGCATCGACCGTTCCCCGCTCTCGTACCTGCTGCCGGCGCCGTCGGAGCCCGAGGACGAGCTCGAGGAAGAGCCCGAGCGCGTCTTCGAGCCCCGGCCCGAGGAGCGGACCGTCGTCGCGCCGCCCGAGTCGTTTGATGTCGAGGCCGCCGAAGCCGAGGGGCCCGCGCCTGCGCCGGAGACGCCTGAGCCCGAGCCGGACCCGGAACCGGAGCCGGAGCCGGAGCCGGAGCCCGCGCCTTTGCCGACGACGACCGGTGTCGAGGCCGCGCTCGAACCGTCGGGGGGCGGTCGGCTGCGCTCGCTCCTGGGCCGCCGCGAGCCAGAGCTCGAGACCGAGACTCCGAAGCGGGAGCCGGAGCCCGAGCCCGAGCCTGAGCCTGCGCCCGAGCCTCCGCCGGTGCCCGCGACAGTCGCGGTCGAAGCCCCGCTCGAGCCGTCGCCGGGCCGGCTCCGCTCGCTCCTACGCCGCCGCGAGCCAGAGCCCGAAGAAACGCTCCCCGATCAACCTCGCCACGTGAAGCTGCTGCCACGGCGCGAGGCGCCGGAGCCGAGCAGAGCCGCACAGGAGGTCGCGGAGCTCTTCGGCACTTCCGCGCCCGAGGAGCCTGACGAGCCCCGGCAGCCGGAGGAGACCGGCACGTGAGGCGGCGCCTCGGGCTGATCCGCTTCTTGCTCGAAGCCGGCTTCCTCATCCTCGTCGCCGCCGCGGTCGGTCTCGCGGGCCTCGACTGGATCTGGATCGTCTTCGTGATGTTCGGCGCCTGGTTCCTCGTCGCGATCGTGGAGCGCAGCGAAACGAGGCCGCGGCCCGAACCGGAGCTCGTGGCCGAGGAGCCCGCATCCGAACCGGCTGCGCCCGAACCGGAGCCCGAGCCGGAACCAGAACTAGAGCCGGAACCAGAACCAGAACCAGAACCCGAGCCGGAGCCGGAGCCGGTGGTTGTCGCGCTCCCTGCGCCACCGCCGCCACCCGCACAGCTCGAACCCTCTGGCGAGCCCGAGGGTCCTGTGCGCACCTGGCGCCGGCGCGTCACCGCGCAAGACGACTCCGTCGTCCGACTCCAGGCGCCGCCGCAGCCGCGCCAGTGGAACGTCTGGGAGCTCGAACGGATTGCGAGCGCGGCCGAGGGCGAGAACCCCGCCAAGGACGAAGAGCGAGCGCTGCTCGTGGTCAGCCTGCGCCAGTTCGCGGATACAACCGGCGTGCTGCCGGTCGATTTCGATCCACTCGTCCGCGAGGCGTTCGACCCCGAGCTGCTCGACGCCCTCGCCGGGCCCGTATGAGCCCGGCGCTCGCGCAGCGGGAGATCGCGCTCGCGGCCATCGCGCTCCTGGCCGCGATCGTCTCGCTGGCGCTCACCTCCCACGGCAGCTCGGCGAAGACGCGCGGCCTGCTCCAGCCAGTCACGCTGCCGGGCGGCGAGTGGCGGACGAGTCTCGCCGGCGCGTCGCCGACCCGCTTCGGGCACCGGACGAACTGCGGGATCGTCCTCGAGCCGGGCACGATCGGCGTCGCCGACTCCGTCCTGCCGTGCGGGATCAAGCTCTACGTCGCCTACAAGAACAGCCCGCACGTCCTGACGCAGGTGATTGCGCACCGGCCAGTCCCGCCCGGTCGCAAGTTCGAGCTGACCCCGCGACTGGCCGAGAAGCTCGGCGTCGACGGCGTGCAGCAGATCCGCTGGGTCTTCGCCGGCGCCACGCCTGGTTAGCTCACTACACTGAGTCGGTCGACCCTGTGCGTGTCTGGGTCTCTAAGTAGAACCAACACCCATGCAGAGGGAGCTGTCGTTCGACCCGAGGCCTGTGGCCGGAGGCGACGCGGCACCCACCTGGCTTGT
Source organism: Actinomycetota bacterium (assembly GCA_005884155.1). Classification (GTDB taxonomy): domain Bacteria; phylum Actinomycetota; class Thermoleophilia; order Gaiellales; family Gaiellaceae; genus AC-32. The sequence goes on from VAXD01000039.1 coordinate 31,292, forward strand.
CCAGGTTCGCAACGGGCTCAGATAACGGCAGGGTGGGCAGGAACGGGGGGAACCACGCGTTCCCCCCGTTCATCTCGCTAGCCTGGGCCCCGATGGTCGAGGTCGTCGGAGACGCGTCTCTCGACGGCCGCTGGGCACTCGTCCGCCTGGAGGTCGAGGGGGATCGCATCGTCAGGGCGGAAGCCGAGGGGCTCGCGCGGCCGCTCGTTGGGTTGACGCTGCTCGAGGCGGCCGCGGTCGGTGGCGACGAGCTGGCCGTGGATGCGCTCGCCAACGCGCTCGGGCCGGTCTTCCATGCGGCTCCGGACCCGCTGCGCGTCGCGGTCGCGATGAGCGGCGGCGTCGACAGCGCGGTCGCCTTGCTCAAGGCCGGGGAGCGCGCGATCGGCGTGACGCTCCGGCTCTGGCTCGATCCCGAAGGGCCGGATGCCGAGCGCGCGTGCTGTTCGCCCGAGGCGGTTCGCGCGGCCCGCGCGACCTGTCACGTGCGCGGGCTGCCGCACGTCACGCTCGACCTGCGCGAGGAGTTCCGCCGCGCGGTCGTCGGCCCTTTTGTCGAGGGCTACGCGGCCGGCGAGACGCCGAACCCGTGCATCCGCTGCAACGGCAGCTTCCGCTTCGACGAGCTGCTCGACTTCGCCGAGCGCGCAGGCGCAGCTGCCCTCGCCACCGGCCACTACGCGCGGATCGTCGAGCACCGCGGCAGGCCGCTGCTGGCGCGCGCGGCCGACGAGCGCAAGGACCAGTCGTACATGCTCGCCGGCCTCGACCCGGATGTGCTCGGGAGGATCCGCTTCCCGCTCGGCGCGCAGACGAAGGAGGAGACAAGGGCCGAGGCGGCGTGCGCCGGGCTCGCCGCGGCCGGGCGCTCCGAGAGCCAGGAGGCCTGCTTCCTCGCGGGCGGCGACTATCGCGAGTTCCTCGAGCGCCGCGGCCTGGAGCCTGACGAGGGCGCGATCGTAGATCCCGACGGGCGTGAGCTCGGCAGGCACGACGGCTTCTGGCGCTTCACGCCGGGCCAGCGCCGCGGGCTGGGCGTCGGCGGCGGCGAGCCGCTCTACGCGCTGCGCAGCGATCCCGGGACGAACACCGTCGTCGTCGGGCCTCGCTCCCTGCTGGCGGTGCGCGAGCTCGAGGCTCAGGGCCGGCTGCACGTACCGGTCGAACGCGTCGAGGCGAAGCTGCGGTACAAGTCGCCCGCCGTGGCCGCCCGCGTGCTCCCGCTCGACACTGGCTTTCGCCTCGTCCTCGACGAGCCTGCCTTCGGCGTGGCGCCGGGCCAGGAGGCCGTTCTCTACGAAGACGGAGCCGTTGTCGGCTCTGGCACGATCGCGCGCCGAGAACCTGCCGAAACCCCCAGCGCGCCTCGCGCGTTTGTAGAAGGGACAACATGAAGGGCGACCAGATCACGCTGACGATCCCGCGCGAAGAGCCGTACCACGAGGTTGCGCACCTCGTGCTCGGCGGCGTTGCGGCGCGGCTCAACCTGACCTTCGAGAGCATCGACGACCTCGAGACCGCTCTCGACGCCGTGCTCGAGCGCGCAGCCCGCAACGGACACATCACGGTCAAGCTGCGGCTCGAGGACGAGGCAATCGTGGCGACGGTCGGCCCGCTCGCCGACGCGGTGCGCGCCGAGCTCGAACGCGAGCCGGGCGAGCACTTCGACCTGCGCCGGATCCTCGACACGGTCCTCGACGGGTACCAGCTCGACGCCGACGGCTGGCTCGAGCTGCGCAAGCAGGTCGCGAAGGGCGAGGCCTGATGCCCGAGAGCGACAAGGTCCTGCTGCGCCG
>VAXD01000228.1:0-433 GCA_005884155.1 Actinomycetota bacterium
CGAGGGGCCCGTCGAAGGGCAGTTCCACTGGCTCTGGCCCGTGACGAAGCTGTACGCGCTGCCGGGCGCGCCCAACCTCGCGGCGGGGCCGGTGACGCCGCTCGGCCCGGAGCGAAGCGCGGGTTTCCTCGACTACTTCTTCCCGGAGGACGTCGGCAACGACGAGATCGAGGAATTGCTCGCCTTCGACGACCAGGTCGGACGCGAAGACCGCGCGCTCGTCGAGTCGGTGCAGCGCGGAACACGCTCGGGGTTGCTCGACGGCGGCCAACTGCTGCCGGAGAGTGAGCGGCTGCTCGCGCACTTCCAGGGGCTCGTGCGGGAGGCCCTGGCGTGAGGAGGACGGCCGTTCTCCTCGCGCTTCTCGCGGTCGCCGCTGGCTGTGGGACCGGCTCGCCCTCGGCAGAGAGCGTGGTCCGCGCGTGGAGCGAGG
>VAXD01000228.1:510-2590 GCA_005884155.1 Actinomycetota bacterium
CACACGCAGCACGACGCCGTCGCCTGGAACGCCGCGCTGCCTTGCTCGGGCCGAATCCTCTCGATCCACAGCACCGGGCAGGTCGCGACGGCGACGTTCCTCCTCGGCGACCGGCCGCACAGCCAATGCGACGGGCCGGGGAAGCGGGCGACCGCCATCTTCCGGGTCGTCCACGGGAAGATCGTGCTCTGGCACCAGACCGGCTCGGGCGGCGCGCCGCCCCCGTCGGTCTAGGAGGGCTTGGCGGAACCTGGCCCGGCGGCACAGACCAGGTTTCGTCAAGCCCTCCTAATAAGCCCCGACCAGAACGCCGTTCGCGGACGACGCGTGGATTCGCCTGAGCGACCCTTCGCGCGCAGCGAACGCCTTCACGATCGCCGGATCGAACTGCCGACCCGACTCGGCAAGGATCTCCCGGCCGGCGTCCTCCCACGGCATGGCCGCGCGGTACGGCCGGTCGCTGGTCATCGCGTCCAGCGCGTCCGCGACGGCGAAGATCCGCGCGACAACAGGAATGTCGGTGCCCGCGCGCCCGTCCGGGTAGCCCCGGCCGTCCCAGCGCTCGTGGTGCGACCTGACGACCTCGAGCCCGCCGCCCTGAAGCAGCGTCACGCCCCGCAGCATCTGCTCGCCGAGCACGGTGTGCGTCTGCATCAGGCGCCGCTCGGCCTCGGTCAGCGGGCCGGGCTTCTGGAGGATCTGGTCCGGGATCCCGATCTTGCCGAAGTCGTGCAGCAGGAAGCCGTAGCCCACGCTTTCGTCGTGGGCAGCATCAGGCGCCGTCCCGGCTGCAAGCTCCACTGCGTAGCCGTAGACGCGCTGCGAGTGCTCGCCGGTGCCGGTGTCCTTCGACTCGAGTGCGCTCGCGAGCGCGGACACCGTCTCGCGGTACGCGCTCTCCAGCAGCCGCCGCTGCCCTCGCTCGAGCTCGAGCAGGTGGCGGAGATCGCGCGCGTAGAGGAGGAGCTGCTCGTCCTCGTGGCGCTTGCCAAGCGCCCGGAACGGCGTTCCGTGCAGGCCGCCGGCGAGACGCTCCACGACCGCGAGCAGCTCGAGCGGGCTGAACGGCTTGAGCATGAACGCGTCGGCGCCGACCTCCGCCGCCGTCGCCTCGGTCGCCAGGTCCGAGCCGGTCAGCAACACGACCGGGATGTCGTGCGTCGCCTTAGAAGCCTTCAGGCTCGCGCAGAAGGCGGCGCCGTCGAGCCCGGGCATGCTGACGTCGAGCACGATCGCGTCCGGAGGCCTCGCCTCGATCATCCTGCGAGCCTCGGAGGAGTCGCGGGCCTCGACCACGTCGACGTCGACCGCCTCGAACGTTGTCCGGAGCAGTGCGCGGAGACTGTCGTCGTCGTCTACCACCAGGAGGCGCAGACCTTCCTCCTTTCGTCTGCTGCCCTTGTCGGCACTGGGCCGAGTGAGCTTTATGCCTGGTAGATGTAGAAACCCTCGCCAGACTTGCGCCCTAGTTTCCCTGCACCTACCAACTCTTCCAGCAGCGGACAGGGGGCATAACGTGCGTTGCCAAGCCCTCTTTCGAGGACTTTCATGATTGCAACGCAGGTATCGAGGCCGATCAAATCGGCGAGGGCGAGCGGCCCAAGCGGATGCGCGAAGCCGAGCTTGGCGATCGTGTCGATTGCCTCGGCCTCGGCCACGCCGTCGTGGAGCGCCCAGACGGCCTCGTTGATGAAGGGCATCAGGATCCGGTTCGAGACGAAGCCGGGGAAGTCGTTGGCGACGGCCGGCGTCTTGCCGACCTCGCGGGCGAGCTCCGTGATCGCCTCCGCCGTCTCGTCGGACGTTTCCTTGCCGCGGACGATCTCGACGAGCTGCAGCACCGGCACCGGGTTGAAGAAGTGCATCCCGATCACGCGGCTGGGCCGGCTGGTGGCGGCCGCGAGCGTGGAGATCGGGATCGACGACGTGTTCGACGCGAGCACCGCCTCGGGCGGCAGCAGCGAGTCGGCCCGGCGGAAGACGTCCTCCTTGACGGCCGCGTCCTCGACGACCGCCTCGATCATCAGGTCAGCGGGGACGAGATCCTCGACGGGCTCGACGCGAGCCAGCACGCCCTCGG
>VAXD01000228.1:2716-3167 GCA_005884155.1 Actinomycetota bacterium
GATCCCGCCGCCCATCTGGCCGGCGCCGACGACGAGCACGGACTCGAACCTCACGGCGCGGAGGCTATCGCGGCCTGCGTAGGCTCGAAGCGATGCGGATCTTGCAGCCGGTCGACGAGAACGAGGTGATCGCCGCCTTCCTGCGCGCGGAGCTCGACTCGGAGCGTTATGGCCCGAAGCTCCACGGGCTGCTCGACCGCGACGGCCGGGACGAGAGCGTGCTGCGGCAGCCGAGCCTCGCCTCGACAGACGACAACGCGTATCGCCTGGCGCTGCTGGACGAGCACCGCGCGTACGAGCGCCGCGAAGGGCTCTTCGAGGGCTTCCCGGAGCGCGTCGAGTGGCACCGAGCGTCGCTCACGCGCAACGAGCTGCTCGAGATTCGCTACATCAACTGGGACTGGTGGCTACGCATCACGGCGGGCTCCCGGCGCCCGCTCGACGCGGCGGC
>VAXD01000228.1:3230-4601 GCA_005884155.1 Actinomycetota bacterium
CGACGACGCCCGCGCTGACCCCAATCGTCCTGGTCGAAGGCCACGTACGCGTGACCGCCGTGGCGCTCTTCCCGGAGCTTGTGCCCGAAGAGCTCGAGATCCTGCTCGGCGTCTCGCCCGAGATGGCCCGCTGGAGCGAGTTCTAGACCTCCAGGAGAATAGCGTCGCCCTGGCCGCCGCCGGAGCAGATCGCCGCGAGGCCCAGACCGCCGCCGTTGCGGTTCAGCTCGTGGATCATCGTCGTGAGGATGCGCGCGCCGGAGGCGCCGATCGGGTGGCCCAAAGCCACCGCGCCGCCGTTCACGTTCACCTTCTCGGGGTCGGCGCCGAGCATCTTCGTCGAGTTGAGGACGACCGACGAGAACGCCTCGTTCAGCTCGACCCGCTCGACGTCGTCGATCTTCTTGCCGGCTTTCTCGAGTGCGATCGCCCCCGCTTTTGCCGGGGTGCGCGCCAGGTACGCGAACTCGTCCGCGACGTATCCCTGCGCGACGATCGTCGCAAGCACGTCGAGCCCACGCTTCTTCGCGAACTCCTCGCTCGTCACGACCAGCGCGCCTGCGCCGTCGTTCACGCCGGGCGCGTTCCCCGCGGTCGTCGTCCCCTCCGGGTCGAACACCGGCTTCAGCTTGGCGAGTTTCTCGATCGATGTGTCCCGTCGCGGCCCCTCGTCCACGGCGAAGTCGCCGACCGGCACGATCTCGGACTCGAAGCGGCCCTCGTCGATCGCCTTGACCGCCCGCTCGTGCGAGCGCAACGCCCAGCGATCCTGGTCCTCGCGCGAGATCCCGAGCTCACGCGAAACGAACGAGGCCTGCTCGACCATGTGCCGGTTGTCGAATGTCGAGGTGAGCCCGTCGTGCGTCATCAGGTCGATCAGCGTGCCGTCGCCGAGGCGGTAGCCGAAACGCGCTTTCTTGAGCACGTAGGGCGCGTTCGACATCGACTCCATCCCGCCCGCGACGACGACCTGCACGTCGCCCGCGCGGATCATCTGGTCGGCGATCTCGACCGCGCGGATCGAAGACGCGCAGACCTTGTTGATCGTGTCCGAGGGGAGCTCGACCGGCAGCCCGGCGCCGATGGTCGCCTGCCGCGCAGGCGCCTGGCCGGCGCCGCCCTGCAGCACCTGGCCCATGATCGCGTACTCGACCTCGTCGTTCTCGACCCCGGCTCGATCGAGAGCGGCCCGGATCGCGAGCGCCCCGAGCTCGGTCGCCTCGTAGTCCACGAGCGCGCCGCCGAGCTTGCCGAAGGGCGTGCGAACGGCGGAAACGATCACCGAGCGGGACATGCGGCAACCCTAGCGAGCGAAGTCGAGCCCGGGCTCGAGCCGCTGGGCGAATGCCGCGACCAGCTTGATCGCGGCCT
>VAXD01000036.1 GCA_005884155.1 Actinomycetota bacterium
TCGTCTGCTATCTGACCGGCCTCTCGCACGTCGACCCCGTGCAGGCGGGCCTGCCGCTCGGCCGCTTCCTCAACCGTGAGCTCGCCTCAGTGCCGGACATCGACCTCGACTTCCCGCGAGACATCCGTGAGAAGTTGATCGTCGAGGTCTGCGAGCGCTACGGCCGGGAGCACTCCGCGCTCGTCGCGAGCTTTTCCACGTACCACGCACGTGGCGCGATCCGCGACGTCGGCAAGGCGCTCGGCCTGCCGTTCGGAGAGCTCGAGCGGCTCGCCCGCTTGACCGACGGCAACCCGTACCGCGTCGGCGAGGAGCTCGCAAAGCTCCCGGATGCGGAGACGAAGCGAGCCTCGCCGCGCTGGCGCGCCTTCGCGCGGCTCTGCGGCGAGCTCGGCGGCCTTCCGCGGCACATCTCGCAGCATCCGGGCGGGATGGTGATCTCGACGCGGCCGCTGGTCGAGCTCGTGCCGGTCCAGCCCGCGGCGATGGCCGGCCGTCAGCTCTGCCAGTGGGACAAGGACTCGTGCGCCGACGCGGGCTTCCTCAAGATCGACCTGCTCGGTCTGGGGATGCTGTCGGCGGTCGAGGACTGCGTCGAGCAGATCGCGCTCGCGCACGGCGAGACGATCGACCTCTCGCGGATTCCGCTCGACGACCAGGCGGTGTACGACGAGATCCAGCGCGCGGACACGGTCGGCGTCTTCCAGATCGAGAGCCGGGCACAGATGCAGTCGCTCCTGCGCACCCGTCCCGAGAACCTCGACGACCTGACGGTGCAGGTCGCGCTCGTCCGGCCGGGCCCGATCCAGGGCGGCGCCGTTCACCCGTACATCGAGAACCGGCAGCGCCTGCGCGAGAACCCGGAGTTCGAGCCGCCGTACGATCACTCGCTGCTCGCAGAGCCCCTCCGCGAGACGCTCGGGGTCGTGGTCTTCCAGGAGCAGGTGCTCGCGGTCGCGATCGCGCTCGCCGGCTTCTCGGTCGGCGAGGCGGAGGGCCTGCGCCGGGCGATGAGCCGCAAGCGCAGCAGGGAGGCGGTCGAGGCGTTCCACGAACGCTTCGTCGAGGGCGCGCTCGCGCGCGGCGTCGACCGTGAGACGGCCGAGCACGTCTTCGTGAAGCTGAACGGCTTCGCGGCGTTCGGGTTCCCGAAGTCCCACGCGGCCGCGTTCGGGCTGCTCGCGTACCAGTCGGCGTGGCTACGGCATCACTACCCGCGTGAGTTCCTCTGCGCGCTGCTGAACGCGCAGCCGATGGGCTTCTACCCGCCGGCGTCGCTTGTGCGCGACGCGCAGCGGAACGGGGTGGAGGTGCGTCCACCTGACGTGAACCGCAGCGCGGCGAAGTGCGCGCTGGAGGAAGAGGCGGTCCGGATCGGTCTCGACTACGTCCGGTCACTCGGCGAGGAGGAAGCCGAGGCGCTGGTCGCGGAGCGGGCGCGTGCCGGCCCGTTTCGCGGAGTGCGTGAGCTGGCGCAACGGAGTGGGCTCGACCACCCCCGGCTGGAGGCACTCGTCGCCTCTGGCGCCTGCGACTCGTTCGGCGGCGGGCGGCGTGTCCTCCTCTGGGAGCTCGGGCTGGCCCCGCGCTCGCAGAGCGTTCCCGGCAGCGCGGGCAAGGAGCGACAGCTCGCCCTCCCGCTCGACCCCACGGCCGCGACACCGGCGTTGCGGGAGCAGTCGAAGTGGGAGCGGTTGCTCGCCGACTACCGCACGACGACCCTGTCCGTCGACGTGCATCCGCTCGCGCTTCTACGGCCACACCTGCCCGGCGGAACGCAGTCGAGCCGAGAGCTGGCGGAGTGCGCGTCGGGCGGGCAGGTGACGGTCGCAGGGATGGCGGTCGCGCGGCAACGGCCGGCCACTGCGAACGGTGTTGTCTTCATGCTCCTGGAGGACGAGTTCGGCCAGATCAACCTGATCGTCCCGCCCGCGGTCTACGAGCGCTTCCGCCCGCTCGTCCGCGCCGAGCCGCTGCTCCTTGCCCGCGGCAAGTTCGAGCGGCTCGGCCGCAACCGCAACGTCGTCGTCCGCGAGCTCGAGTCGCTCGGCCCGATCGCCCGCCGCTGCGCGGACGACGCGGACGTCTTCGGCTCCCTCCCGGCCGCCCACCACTTCGGCCATCGCTGAAGTGGCCGCCGCGTGCCGAAAAGACCGCACCCCCACCCAACTGGAGGGTGGGGCTCTTGACCCGCCTCCCTCGCCGTTGACGGTACCGGGGCGCGGCGCGCGTGTCTGTGACTGCTCTTTGCCGATTGTGGGTCTATTGCTCCACAGGCGCGCCGTCGTGCGGGAGCGGGACGACTGCACACGGAGGGCACACCCGAGCGCCGGTGGGTTTGGCGGTGGGCAGAATCCTCCCGTGCGGCGAAGCGACGGCTATGCACCGATCCGCGACTACGCGCTGATCGGGGACGGACGCACCACGGCCCTCGTCGCGACGGACGGGTCGATCGACTGGCTCTGCCTCCCGAACGTCGACTCCCCGGCGGTCTTCGCGCGAGTACTCGACGCGCGCCGCGGCGGCTCGTTCCAGCTCGAGCCGGCCGACCCGTACGAGGTTGAGCGCCGCTACCAGCAGGACTCGAACGTGCTCGAGACCACCTTCACGACCGCGCAGGGAAGCATCCGCGTAACCGATTCGATGACGCTGACGGACGACCGCCGGCTCTCACCGTTCAGGGAACTGACCCGCAAGGTCGAGGGCCTGAGCGGGAGGGTCCCGGTCCGCTGGGCGTTCGAGCCGCGCTTCGAGTACGGCGAACGCTCCCCGCAGCTCTCTCGGCGCGCGGGGCGCTGGTTCGCCGAGTGCGGGCGAAACGCGATCGCGCTGTCCGCGTGGGATGCCGGCGAGCCGGAGGCGAACGGAACCACGATCGGCGCGGAGCTCGAGCTGGAACAAGGACAGACCGCCCTGATCGCGCTGGCGGCGGCCCACGAGCAGCCGGTCGTGCTTCCCGGCCGCGCCGACACCGAGGGGAGGCTCGAGCGCACCGAGCGCTTCTGGCCGGAGTGGGCCGGCCGGGTCGAGTACGACGGCCCGTGGCGCGACGCCGTCGTCCGCAGCGCGCTGACGCTCAAGCTGCTCGTCTTCGCGCCCTCCGGGGCGATCGTCGCCGCGCCGACTGCCTCGCTCCCCGAGTGGATCGGCGGCAGCCGCAACTGGGACTACCGCTTCACCTGGCTGCGCGATGCGAGCTGGACGCTCGACGCCCTCATCCGTCTCGGGCTCGACGACGAGGCCCACGCCTTCTTCTGGTGGTTCATGCACGCCTCGCGCCTGACGCAACCGCGCCTCCAGATCCTCTACAAGGTGGACGGCTCGACGCACACGAAGGAGCACGACCTCGACAACCTCGAGGGCTACCTCGGGTCGTCGCCGGTCCGCGTCGGTAACGGCGCCGTCGACCAGGTGCAGCTCGACGTCTACGGCTCCGTGCTCGAGTCGATCTGGCTCTACGTCCAGGAGGTCGGCCACCTCGACGGCGAGACGGGCCGGGACGTCGCCAAAATCGCCGACTACGTCACCGAGCACTGGAGCGACCGCGACTCCGGCATCTGGGAGGTGCGCTCGGAGGAGACGCACTTCATTCAGTCGAAGGCGCTCTGCTGCATCGCGCTCGAGCGGGCCTGCGCACTCGCTGAGCGTGGCGTGATTCCCGACCGCTCCGAGCGCTGGTGCGCGGCCTCCGAGGAGATCCGGAACTTCGTCGACGCGAACGGTTGGGACGAGGAGCGACAGAGCTACGTGCGTGCGCCCGACCTGCACGAGCTCGACGCGAGCCTGCTGACGCTCGCGATCCTCGCCTACGACAGCCCGGGGCGCGAGCGTCTCAAGAGCACCGTCGCGGCGATCGAGCGCGAGCTACGCACGGGGCCGTACGTCTACCGCTACCGGGGCAAGGACGGCGTCGGAGGCGACGAGGGCGCGTTTCTCACCTGCTCGTTCTGGCTCGCCGACACGTTTGCCCGCCAGGGCCGGCTCGACGAGGCGCGCTCGCTGATGGACGAGCTGATCGGCCTCGCGAACGACGTCGGCCTCTACTCGGAGGAGATCGACCCATCGAACGGCGACTTCCTCGGCAACTTTCCGCAGGGCCTAACACACCTCGCGCTGGTGAACGCCGCCATCTCGATCGCCGACGCCGAGCAGGATCAGCGGTGACGATCTGGGGCGCGCTCGCCGGCGGGGTGGTCGGGACGGTTGTCCTGACGAGCACCCTCCGGATCGCCCAGGCGGCCGGCTGGACACGGATGGACATCCCGCTGCTGATCGGGACGATGTTCAGCGACAGGCGCGGCCGCGCGAGCGTGATCGGCTACGCCGTCCACTTCCTCAACGGCCTCGGGTTCGCGGTCGTCTACTGGGCGATCTTCCGCGCGGTCGGGCATGCAGGATGGGCCTTCGGCGCCGTGCTCGGGCTCGTCCACGCGATGTTCGCGGGCGGGGCGCTCGTGAACACGATCCTGCCCGCAGTGCATCCGCGCATGGGCACGCCCTGGAGCGACGCGGAGGAAACGCCGATCCTCGAGCCGCCGGGCTTCCTGCTCTCGAACTACGGCCGGCGCACTGCGATCACGAACATCATCGCCCACGTCGCCTACGGCGCGATCATCGGCGGCTTCGCAACCGGGTTGTGGTAGCTAGCGATTCTCGATCTCGAGCCCGAAGCGGGGCAGGCGCCTGCGCACCGCCTCGTTGAACTCCGCTTCGTATTGCTCCCCGGCGGCCTCGTCCAGGGTTGCCGCGAAGTGGTCTCGCAGGTCGGCGAGGATCTCCGTCCCGGTCTCGACGAGATCCTGGTAGTCGCCGAAGCGTTCCTCGGCCTCGTCCCGTTCCGCTTGGTCGTAGGCCTCTTCGGCCGCCTCGCACTCGCGGATCAGCTCCGCCGAGTCGCGCTCGAAGAGCTCGAGCTGGCGCGAGATTATGTCCGCGAACCGCCGGCGGCGAAACACGGGCCTAGAGTAGAGCGCCGTGCTGATCCGTACCTGGAACGTCTTCCACGGCAACGCGGTGCCGCCGGAGCGGCGCGCGTTCCTCGCGGAGATGGTGCGGCTCGCGAGCGCCGACGACCCGGATGTGCTCTGCCTGCAGGAGGTTCCGGCCTGGGCGCTTCCGAGGCTCGGAGACTGGAGCGGCATGCGCGCGCTCGGAGTCGTCGCCGCGCGTCCGCTCGCCGGTAGCGCCGGGCTCGGCGGCGCCGTCACCGAGCTCCACCACGGGATGCTGCGCTCCGCGCTCACCGGACAGGCGAACGCGATCCTGCTGAGCCGAGAGCTGCGCCTGATGGCGGACGACCGGCTCGTCCTCAACCCGCTTGGCTTTCGGCGCGCGGAGGCCCGCCGGCTCGGGCTCTCGCGGCGTGCGCGGCTCGCCTGGGCGCGGGAACGGCGCCTCTGCCAGGCTATCCGCGTCGATGCCGGCGGCCGCTTCCTGACCGTGGCGAACCTGCATGCGTCGAGCGTGCCCGACCGGCGTTGCCAGGACGCCGAGCTCCTCCGGGCGGCCACGTTCGCCGATTCGTTCGCGGAGCCGGGCGACATCGTCGTCTTTGCCGGCGACCTCAACGTCATCCGCGAGACCTCTGGGACGCTGAAGGCACTCGCAAGCCCGGAGTGGGGGTTCGACGAGCCGATCGCCGACCTCGACCAGATCCTCGTGAGGGGCGCGCGAGCGAGCCGGCCGCAGCGCTGGCCCGAAGACAGGCGCCGCCTCGACGGACGCCTGCTCTCCGATCACGCACCGGTCGAACGGACTATCGAGTGACCTTCGGGGAGGCGCGAGCACAGTTCCCGGTCTTCGAACGGCTCGCGTACCTGAACGCCGGCACGACCGGGCCGCTCTCGCGGGCCACGGTCGAAGCGCTGGTCAAGCAGGAGCGGTCCGCGCTCGAGCAAGGGCGGGGCGGGCCGGCCTACTTCGAGGGCGCGCTGGCCCTGCGCGACGAGGTGCGGGCCAGGCTCGCGGCCCTGGTGAACGTCGCGCCCGAGAACCTCGCCCTCGCGAACTCGACCACGAACGGCTGCAACATCGTCGTCGCAGGGCTCGGTCTCGGGCCGGAGGACGAGGTCGTGAGCACGGACGGCGAGCACTTCGGCCTGCTCGGCGCGCTCGCCGTCTCGCAGTCGCGGCTGCGGATCGCGAAGGTGCGCGAGCTTCCTCCGGAGCAGGCGCTCGACGCGCTGCTTCGCGAGGTGACGCCGCGGACGCGCCTGCTCGCGCTCTCGCACGTCTGCTGGATGAGCGGCAACCGCTTCCCGGTCGCGGAGCTGAAGGAGGCGACAGGCCTGCCGCTGCTCGTCGACGGCGCACAGTCCGTCGGCGCGATGCCGGTCGACGCGACGCAGTTCGACTACTACGCCTTCTCGGGCCAGAAGTGGCTCTGCGGCCCCGACTCGACGGGCGGGCTCGTCGTCGCCGAGCCCGAGTCGCTGAAGCTCGCGGCGCCGAGCTACCTCTCGCAGGCGAGCTACGACTACGAGGGCGGGTTCGAGCCACGTGCCGGGGCGCTCCGTTTCGATCCCGGCTGGGCGCCGCCCGCCGCGCTTGCGGGCCTGCGCGCCGCGCTCGACCTGCAGCCGGAGGGACGCTTCGAGCGCGCCGCCACCATGGCCGCCCGCTGCCGCGACCGGCTCGCCGAGCGCTTCGACGTCGTCACCGCAGGCGAGCTCGCCACGCTCGTCACGTTCCGCGTCGCTGAGGACTCGGCCGAGCTCGTCCGCCGGCTCTTCGACGAGGGCATCGTCGTCCGAGACATCCCCGGCCTGGGCTGGGTCCGCATCTCCTGCGGCTGGTGGACGACCGACGATGATCTCGACCGGCTGCTAGCCGCTCTCGGCGCCGGTTCGTAGCCCGAGCTCGCCCGCGATCGGCCGCATGGCGTCGATCACGAAGGCGATGTGCTCGTCCAGCTCGACGCCGAGCCCGTCGGCGCCCTCGTAGACGTCCTGCCGGTTGACGCCGGCTGCGAACGACGGCTGCTTCAGCTTCTTCTTGACCGACCGCGGCTCGAGCGTCTCGATCCCGTCCGGCCGCACGAGCCCGCAGGCGTGGATGAAGCCGGAGAGCTCGTCGCAGGCGAACAGCGTCTTCTTGAGCGGCGTGTCGCGCGGCAGGCCGAGGTGCGACGCATGCGAGAGGACCCCCTCGACGACCTCGTCCGGCCAGCCTTCCTCGCGCAGGATCGGCGCGCCGTCCTGGGGGTGCTGGTCGAGCGTCGGGTGGATCTCGTAGTCGAAGTCGTGCAACAGCGCAGTCGCCCGCCAGAGCTGCTCGTCCTCGCCGAAGCGCAGCGCGTAGGCGCCCACCGCGGCCTCGACGGCGAGCGCGTGGCGGCGCAGCGCCTCGCTCTGCGTGTAGCGGGTGAGGGTCTCCCAGGCGCGTTCGCGGGTCGGTTCCAAGGCGGCGCTAGGATAGCCCCCTCGTATGGCCCAGACGCTCGTCAGAGACTCGCTCGCCGAGTCCTTCGTGATCCAGGGCGGCCGGCCGCTGAGTGGGCGGGTCCAGACGACCGGCAACAAGAACGGTGCCCTCCCGATCCTCGCTGCGTGCCTCCTGACGAGCGAACCGGTCGTGCTGGCGACGTTGAGACGATGATGGCGTTGATGGCCCAACTCGGCGCAGACGTCGAGTGGACGGGCGAGCACGAGGTGCGCGCGCACGCCACGGAGCTGTCGTCGGTCGAGCTCGACCCGTTGCTGGCCAGCCGGATCCGCGCGTCGTTCCTACTGGCCGGGCCGCTGCTCGCCAGGCACGGGCGCGCGAGCGTCCCGCCGCCCGGCGGAGACGTGATCGGCCGGCGCCGGCTCGACCCGCACATTCACGCGTTCGTTGAGCTCGGCGCCGAAGTCGAGCTGGGAGACCGCTACGAGCTGCGCACGGGCGGCCTGCGCGGCAAGCACATCTTCCTCGACGAGGCGAGCGTGATGGCGACCGAGAACACGGTCATGGCGGCCTCGCTGACGCCCGGCGAGACGGTGATCGGCAACGCCGCCTGCGAGCCGCACATCCAGGA
>VAXD01000227.1:0-432 GCA_005884155.1 Actinomycetota bacterium
TCTGGTTCTACTTCCACCTCGGCCGGCTGATCAAGCAGAAGCTGGCCGACTCGGAGGAAGAGCGCGACACGCTGATCAAGGCGCTGCGCTGGGAGTACCCGACCCACTCGCAGATCCAGGAGCCGGACGCCGAGTCGGTCCTGCAGGAGGTCAGCGGCCGGGAGGCCGCGACCGGAAAGTTCCTCAGCGGCTACACGGAGCTGAAGGACGACGGCTCGACCGCCTGTGGCTGCTGGATCTACAGCGGCTGCTTTGTGGACGGGATCAACCAGACCGCCCGCAAGAAGCCGCACTGGGAGCAGGACTACGTCGCGGCCGAGTGGGCCTGGGCGTGGCCGGAAAACCGGCGCCTGCTCTACAACGGCGCCTCGGCGGACCCCAAGGGGCGACCGTGGTAGGAGCGGAAGAAATACGTCTGGTGGGACGCCGAGG
>VAXD01000227.1:476-3417 GCA_005884155.1 Actinomycetota bacterium
GCCGCCGAGCTACGTGCCGCCGGACGATGCCGAGGCGCAGGATGCGATCGCCGGCGACCACCCGTTCATCATGCAGGCAGACGGGCGCTCGTGGCTCTTCGTGCCGCAGGGTCTCGAGGACGGGCCGCTGCCGACGCATTACGAGCCGCACGAGTCGCCCTTCGGTAATCCGCTGTACTCGCAGCGCGCGAACCCGAGGCGGCAGCAGTTCAAGCGGCCAGAGAACCCGTACAACCCGGTCGCCGACGAGCCGGGCGCCGAGCTCTACCCCTACGTCGCAACGACCTACCGCCTGACCGAGCACCACACCGCGGGCGGGATGTCGCGGACCGTGCCGTACCTCTCGGAGCTGCAGCCGGCGATGTTCTGCGAGGTCAGCCCCGAGCTTGCGGCAGAGGCCGGGCTCGAGCACGGCGGCTGGGCGACGATTTACTCGAGCCGCTCGGCGATCGAGGCGCGTATGCTCGTGACCGACCGGATCCCGCCGCTCGAGATTCAGGGCCGCAAGACGCACCAGATCGGGCTGCCGTACCACTGGGGCACGCGCGGGCTGACAACGGGCGGGGCCGCGAACGACCTCTCCTCGATCGCGCTCGACCCGAACGTGCACATCCAGGAGGTCAAGGCGTTCTCGGTCGGGATCAAGCCGGGCCGCCGTCCGCGCGGCGAGGCGCTGCCGAGGTTTGTCGAGGAGATCCGTGAGCGCGCTCGATAGCTACGGCGCCGAGGCGCAGGAACGGGTCGGATTCTTCACCGACACGTCGGTCTGCATCGGCTGCAAGGCCTGCGAGGTCGCCTGCAAGGAGTGGAACCTCGTGCCCGAGGACGGGCTGGTTTGGACGGGCGAGTCCTACGACAACACCTCGGAGCTCGGCGCAAACTCGTGGCGGCACGTCGCGTTCGTCGAGCAGACCGAGCCCGAGGTCGATGCGTTGCGCTGGCTGATGTCGTCAGATGTCTGCAAGCACTGCACGCACGCGGCCTGCCTGGACGTCTGCCCGACCGGAGCGCTCTTCCGCACCGAGTACTCGACCGTCGTCGTGCAGGAGGACGTCTGCAATGGCTGCGGCTATTGCGTGCCGGCCTGCCCGTTCGGCGTGCTGGACAAGCGCCACCTGCCGAGAAAGGACCCGCCGGCCCTGCCGTTGCTGACGAAGAAGGAGGACGGGCGCGTCTGGAAGTGCACGCTCTGCTACGACCGGCTCAAGGGCGGCCACGAGCCCGCATGCGCGAAGGCGTGCCCAACGGACTCGATCCAGTTCGGGCCGTTGGACGAGCTGCGCGAGCGCGCGGACAAGCGGCTCGAGAAGCTCCAGGCGGAGAACTGGAACGGCGCGCGGCTGTATGGCCGCGACCCGGACGACGGCGTCGGCGGCTTCGGCGCGTTCTTCCTGCTGCTCGACGAGCCGGAGGTCTACGGGCTGCCTCCCGACCCGGTCGTGACCACGCGCGACCTGCCGGAGATGTGGCGCACCGCGGCGATCGCGGCGGGCGCTGTCGTTGCGGGTGTGGTCGCGGCGTTCGTTGGAGGCTCGCGGTGACCGAGACCCGTTCGTACTACGGCCGGCCGGTGATCAAGGAGCCGGTCTGGCAGCCGGAGATCCCCTGGTACTTCTTCACCGGCGGGCTGGCGGGCGCGTCCGGCGTGCTGAGCCTCGTCGCGAGGCTCAGGGGGAACGAGCCGCTTGCTCGGCGGAGCCTCTACATCGGCGCCGCGGCGGATGTGGTGAGCCCGGCGTTGCTGATCTCCGACCTCGGACGGCCGGAGAGGTTCCTGAACATGTTCCGCGTCTTCAAGGTGACCTCGCCGATGAGCGTCGGCAGCTGGATCCTCGGCGTTTCGAGCGGAGCATCGGTCAGCGCGGCGCTGCTCGAGGCGACGGGACGGCTGAAGCCGGTCAAGTATCTGGCGGAGCTCGTCTCGGCTCTGTCGGGTGGGCCGCTCTCGGTCTACACCGCGACGCTGGTGTCGGATACCGCCGTCCCGGTCTGGCACGAGGCGCGGCACGAGCTGCCGTTCGTGTTCGGCTCGAGCGCGCTCGCGAGCGCGGGCGCGGCCGCATGCACACTCGTGGCGCCCAAGGACGCGGGCCCGGCCCGCCGCCTGGCCATCGGCGGCGTGGTCGCGGAGGGCATCTTCACGCAGGTGATGGAGCGGCGGCTCGGGATGCTCGCCGATCCCTACCGCGAGGACGAGGCCGGCAAGTACTCGAAGCTCGCCAAGACCTGCGCGGCCGGCGGCGCTGCGCTGTTGGTCCTCCGCGGCAAGCGCAGCCGCCTCGCCGCGGTCGCGGGCGGAACGCTCCTGCTCGCGGGCGAAGCGGCGCTCCGCTGGTCGGTCTTCAAGGCAGGCTTCCAGTCAGCGCGCGACCCGAAGTACACGGTCATCCCGCAGCGCGAGCGTGCGCCAACCCAAAACGGCGCCTAGACGCTTCCTCGCGCCAGCTGCTCGGCCCGCTTCCGTTCCCGCTCGACCCGCTCGCCGCGCTGCAGCTCGTGGCAGCACCAGTACGCGAGGAGCCCGGCGATCACCGGGCCGACGAAGAAGAGGACGCGGTACAGCCAGATCTGCGCGCTGTAGGACACACCGAAGAGCACGTCGACCCGGTCGGACGAGCCCGCGACGAAGACGACCGCCACGCTCGTGAGCACCGCCATCCCGATCGCGGTCCGCCCAGGCGCGTCGCGCGGCCGGTCAAGCAGGTTGTGGTACGCGCGGTCGCCGGTGAAGCGCCGCTCGAGCCACGGCCAGAGCAGCAGGAGAACGAAGATGAGCAACGGGAGCGCCACGCCACCCCAGAACGGGTTCGGCACGAGCGTATAGCCGCGGATCGTCAGGTCGAAGCTCGGCATCAGCCGCAGGGCACCGATCAGCCAGCCGAGGTACCAGTCGGGCTGCGCGCCGTTCGTCGCGGAGTAGGTGTGGTACGGCCCCCAGAGC
>VAXD01000037.1 GCA_005884155.1 Actinomycetota bacterium
TCGCTTGGGCGGTGTCGACGCTCTTCATCTGCGAGGGACTGATCGACAATGGCGGCGGGCGCCACGTGGCGGCCGACCCGTTCCAGTTTCAGAGCCTGTCGCAGCAGGCGACGCGCTACGAGGGCGCCGGCCTGCGCGCGCTCGAGGAGGCGGGCGTGAGCGAGCTCGTCGAGTTCTATCCCGAGGAGTCGCAGGTCGTCTTCCCGCGGCTACTGGCCGAGGGAAGGCGCTTCGAGTTGGCCTTCATTGACGCCAACCATCGCTTCGAGGGCGTCTTCCTCGACCTTGTCTACGCGGGCCGGCTGCTCGAGGAGGGCGGCGTGGTCTTCGCAGACGACGTGCAGCTCCCGGCCGTGCGGCGCGCGGTCGACTTCTGCCTGGCGAACCTCGGCTGGACCGTCGAGGACGAGGGAGCAGAAGGCGACGTCCACGAATGGATTGTCCTGCGCACCGGACCGCATGAGGCGTTCCTGAGGCCGTTCGACGCGTTCGTGGATTTCTAGCGCACCCCGAGCCGCATGCGGTATCCGAACAGAAACGGAACCGTGCGGTCGCCGAGCACGTGGCGCGCGACCTCTTCGAGCTCGGCGATGTCGAGGTCGCGCTCGAGCTCCGGGTCGTCACCCGCCGCGGCGGGCAGTCCGAGGCTCCGGGCGAACCCCACGACGCGGTTGGCGTTGCCCTCCTCGATTGAGTTGAGCACGACCTCGCGGCAGGTTGCGAAGCAGCCGCTCTCTCGCAAGCGGTCGAGATGCCCGTCTTTCGGCCAACGGTCGCCGCCGCGCTGGATCCCTCTGCGCCGGCGCGCTTCCCGGCGGCGTTCCTGATAGGCCTCGTAAGCGATGTCGAGCTCCGGGTCGATGATCGGCGGCCAGTCGTAGTCGTACGCCGCGAACACGCCGCCGGGACGGAGAGTGCGAGCAGCCTCGGCGAAGACGGGCCACGGTTCCATCCAGTGCAGCGACTGGGAGCAGGTGACGATGTCCGCGATGCCGTCGGGCAGGCCGGTCGCGTGCGCGTAGGCCTGCACGAACTCGACTCCCGGCGCGCTTTCGGCGGCTGCCAGCATTGCGGGATTCGGCTCGACGCCGATGGCCCGCTCGGCGAGGCCCGACCACGCGCGCGTCGAGAGGCCGGTGCCGCAGCCGAGATCGACGACGAGCTTCGGCGGCTCGGCGCGTGCGTATCGCGAAAGCAGCTCGAGCAGCACGCGCGGAGGCTTGGGCCGGTGTCGGTCGTAACCGGCGGCGAACCCGGTGCGGTCGTAGCCCGAGTTCTCGATCAGAGCCTGCGAAAAGTCACTCACTGCGCGCCATCGCCCCTTGGTCCCTTAGTTCGGTTCGCCCGGCCTCCTCCCCGAGGCGATCGTATCGAGGAAAAGCGCGCGTGTCCGTCACAGAAGTGCGCCGAACCTGTGTCAACCGGCCGAGAGATCCGCGGGGCGGCTTGCCGCAGTGGCCCGCCCCGGGCGCGCTCAGGAGGCCAGCGCGGCGGCCGGTTCGGCCGTCGTGGTGACCGGGAGCGCGAGCTCCTGGGCGAAAGCGGCCACGATCTCGGGGTCGAACTGCGTCCCGGCACAGCGATCGAGCTCGGCGACGGCATCCTCCGGCGAGATGCGCCGCTGATAGACGCACTCGGAGGTCATTGCGTCGTACGCGTCTGCGACGAAGATGATCCGCGCACCGAGCGGGATCTGCTCGCCCGGCAGGCCGTCCGGATACCCGCTCCCGTCCCAGCGCTCGTGATGGTGGAGCACCCACTCGGCGACCGTCTCGACCCCGAGGCTCTCGAGCATGCGGAACCCGATCTGCGGGTGGCGTTCGAGGATCATCCGCTCGGGCTCGGTGAGCGGACCGGGCTTGCGCAGGAGCTCTTCCGGGATCGCGAGCTTGCCGAGGTCGTGGAGGCTGGCGGCGAGGCGGGTCATCTCGACCTGGTCCTCGGCGAGGCCGAGGCACCGGGCGGTGCGAGCCGCCAGCTCGGAGACCCGCTGCGAATGGCTCCCCGTGTAAGCGTTGCGGGCGTCGACGGCCCTGGCGAGGCTGGCCGCCGCGCGGAAGCGCGCAGCCCGATCGGGCCCGCTCGCGAGCCGCTTCAGCTCGGCGAGCTCGATCACGTCCGGCCGGTAGGCGCGTGCCTGGTTCTTGCCGTACTCCTTCGCCCAGTAGAGCGCGCTATCGGCAAGTCGGATCAGCTCGTCGCGCTCGGATCCGTGCTGCGGCGAAGTTGCGACACCCGCGCTCACTGTCACCGAGCCAACCTGGTCGAGTGCGAGCCGGCCGATCCGCTCGACGACGGAACAGGCTGCGGCGCTCGCGCCCTGCTCGTCGTATCCCGGCAGTAGGAGCGCGAACTCGTCGCCGCCGAGCCGGAACGCCTCGCCCGTCTGGCGGAGACGGCTCGCCAGCTGGGAGAGGACGGCGTCGCCGGCGGGATGCCCAAAGCGGTCGTTGACGCGCTTGAAGTCGTCGACGTCGACGAGACAGAGTGTCAGCGGCAGCCCGCGCGCCTGTGCCTGCGCCAGCTCGCGCTCGAGCCGCTCGTGGAAGTGGCGGTGGTTGCCGAGGCCCGTCAACGGATCCGTCAGCGCGAGGCGCATCGCACGCAGGGCGCGAACGATCGCGCGCTGGTAGAGCTGGATCGCGAGCAGCGGCCCGACGAGCGCGACCGACAGGAACGGAGAGCGCTGCCAGAGCACGACGAGCATCAGCGCCGCGGACGCCATCAAGGAGAACGGCACGATGGTCCGGCGAATGTTGAAGCGGGCGACCGAGAGGACTGACTGGCGGGCGGTCACGGCGACGACGGCCGTGATCAGGACGAGGTTGACCGTGTATTGGGCGGAAGCGGCAACCCCAACGCGGGCGAGGACGCCGCTGGGACCTGTGTGTCCTGAGATCGGCGCAACGAGCGCCCCGGCCGCCGTCGCTGCAAGAGCGAGCACCGAGACGTTGTAGGCAATCCGGATCCGGGGCCGCTGCTCGAGCAACTGCGTGAGAGCGGGCGGGAGGATGACGACGAGCAACCCAGCTGCCCAGCCGAAGAGAACGATCGATGCGACGCCGAAGACGAACGACAGCGAGACGCCCCCGGTGTCGATTCCCTCGACGGGGACTGGGAAGCGGTCGGCAAGCGTCGACGCTGCGATCAAGGCGATCAACCCGAGCAGCGTCGTCGCCTTGTGCTGCTCGAGCGCGAACGTGAAGACGCCCGCGCACGTCACGGCCAGGCCGGCGGCGCAAACGGGCGCGACAACCGCGAGGAGTCGCGGGGCCGGAAGGCTGTGCTTCACTCGACCCCTACCAGTACAGATTAAAAAGGTCCTCGCCCCAACCGCCGACGACGGCGATCATGACCAGCGCGAGAACTGCGGCGAGTGCAAGCAGCCGAGGACGCCACTGCAACATCGTCAACCTCCCCAAGAGAACCAACATGACGCCGTCGATTCTGGAACCTGGGCCGCCCTGTTGCATCCCCCGGACGGGTGAGCTTTGAGATGAGCCCGTTTAGGCGTTAGGAACCAGAAACGAGGCCGGCCTCCGTGAGCGGGCGCCGAGCCCACGCGAAGGACTGCCGGTACCAGCCGGTCAGCGGCGTCACGGCGACGCCCTGGCCCGACGAGTGGAGCATCCAGCCGGCGCCCAGGTAGATCCCGGTGTGGCCGATCTGACTCGGCGTCGAGCGAGTCCCGGCCGAGCCGAAGAAGACGATGTCTCCCGGCTGGAGCTTCGCGAAGCCGATGCGCTTCGACTTCGGCACCTCGCCGCTCATCTGGTAGGTCGTGCGTCCTTTGATCGTCGCGTTGAGCGCCGCGCCGCCGGGATAAGCCTGAAGCTTGTAGACGCGCCAGACGAACCCCGAGCAGTCGAAACCGCCGCGAGCCTGGACGCCGAACGGCGCCTCGGCGTGCTCGCTCGTGCCGCCCCAGACGTAGGGATAGCCGACGAAGCGGGCGGCGGTGTCGAGTACGCGCATCTGCCACGCGCTGAGGTCGGGGAGCGTGAATGTCGCGGCAGCGTCCTCGACGTACTGCTGCTCCCAACCGCCGAAATGCAGGATGGCCGCGACGGAGTACGCCGTTTCGGCCCGCGTGACGGGATCCGTGGGGAGTAGCTCGAGGTCGTCGTCCTTGGCCGGGTGGTTCGTCCGGAGTCCGAGCAGCCGCGCGACCGTCTCCGTGCCGAAGCGCGACGGCACGGTCAGCCCGGCGCTCCGCGCGTTCGACAGGAACAGCGCAGCTGCATCCGAGAGCTGCAGCGCTTTGACCAGGCTCGCGTC
Organism: Actinomycetota bacterium; assembly: GCA_005884155.1. GTDB lineage: Bacteria > Actinomycetota > Thermoleophilia > Gaiellales > Gaiellaceae > AC-32. The sequence continues at coordinate 4,279 of VAXD01000037.1, forward strand.
CAGTTGCGTGACAGTGACCGGCGCCGACGGGTCGAGCGGGTTGATTTTCGGCTGCTCCGTGAGGTCGGCGACCAGCGTCGCCAGCTCGCCTCGCGTCAGCGGGTCGTTCGGCCGAAAGGCGGAAACGCTCTTGGCCATCAGGCCTTTCGTGACGACGAAGCGGATCTGGGCGCGGTCCCACGACTTCGGCGGGACGACCGAGCTCTTCTTCTGCGCGCCGCCAGAGTCCGCGATCTGGGTCGCGGCTGCGGCGCAGGGCGCTGCGAGCAGCGCGCAGCAGGCGGCAAGGACGGCAAGGCGGCTCATACCACGGTCCCTATCGTCCGAAGGCGCGAGGCGCTTTAGTCTGCGGCGGGGATGAACATCGAGATCACGCCGGAACCGAGCCCGGAGGAGCGTCAGGCCCTACTGGCGTCGCTGGAACGGTTACTCGGAGCGCCGGAGCCGCCCGCCGCATACCGCAGCGGGTGGCGCGAGTGCGGGATTCTCGAGAACGTGCTGGGCGACGACGGCGATGAGACAGTCGCGCGGCCCCGCAGCAGTCCCGGCGCCAAGCGCGCGTAGTCGAGCCCGGAGACCCACGTCAGGACGAGCGCGACGAGCAGCGCCCACCACGCCGCGTCCGTGCCCCACGCGCCTGCCGCCGCGAAGCCGCCGATCGCAGCTGCTGTCGCCTGCGACCACGTCTTGAGCTTGCCGAGGTCGCGCGCGTGCATGACGACGCCTCGCTCGAGCGCGGCCAGGCGCAAACCGGAGACCAGGAACTCGCGAGCCACGATCGCCGCGACCATCCAGCCCGGAAAGATGTCTTCGCCGACGAGGACGATTAGGACGGTCAGGACGAGGAGCTTGTCCGCCACCGGGTCGAGCAGCGAGCCGAGCGGAGAGGTGTAACCCCGGCTCCGCGCGACGCGCCCGTCGAACCAGTCGGTGGTCATCGCCGCGATGAAGATCGCGGTCGCCCACCAGTCGTGCCCCGGGATGTCCCAGACGAAGAGGACGACCACGATCGGCACGGCCGCCACCCGCACGAGCGTCAGCTGGTCTGCAAGCCCCATGAGCGGGGAGAATACGGCTCGTGGCCCCGTTCTCGAAAATGCTCGTGGCGAACCGCGGCGAGATCGCCGTACGCATCTTCCGCACCCTGCGCGAGCTCGGAATCGGGACGGTGGCCGTCTATTCGGAGGTCGACCGGGATTCGCTCCACGTCAGCGCCGCGGACGAGGCGTACCTGATCGGCCCCGGACCGCCGGCCCAGAGCTACCTCAACCAGGAGCGGATCCTCGACGCAGCCACTCGCGCCGGCGCCGAGGCGGTCCATCCCGGCTACGGCTTCCTCGCCGAGAACGCATCGTTCGCGCGGGCGGTCTCGCGCGCGGGGCTCGTCTGGATCGGGCCGCCCGCGGATGCGATCGAGACGATGGGCTCCAAGACCGCCGCGCGCGAGCAGATGCGCGCCGCCGGCGTGCCGGTCGTGCCCGGGACGACACAACCCGTGACGAGCGCGGCAGAGGTCGTCAAGCTCGGCGAAGAGCTCGGCTGGCCGCTTGCGATCAAGGCGTCCTCGGGCGGCGGCGGCAAGGGCCTCAAGGTCGTCGCCGGCCCGGACGAGGCCGAGCGGGCGCTCGAGTCCGCCATGCGTGAGGGCGAGGCGTACTTCTCCGACCCTTCGGTCTACGTCGAGCGCTACCTCGAGGATCCGCGGCACGTCGAGGTCCAGGTCCTCGCCGACGCTCATGGGAACGTGATCCACCTCGGCGAGCGCGACTGCACCATCCAGCGGCGCCACCAGAAGCTCGTCGAGGAGACGCCCTCGCCGGCGGTCGACGACGAGCTCCGGGAGCGGATCGGCGAGATCGCCGTCGAAGCCGCCCGTGCTGTGCGGTACCGGAGCGCGGGCACGATCGAGGGCTTGCTCTCGCGCGAGGGCGAGTACTTCTTCCTCGAGATGAACACCCGCATTCAGGTGGAGCACACGGTCACGGAGATTGTCACCGGGCTGGACCTCGTCCGCGAGCAGGTTCTCATCGCGGCGGGAGAGCCGCTATCGCTGCGCCAGGAGGACGTCCGCCTGACCGGACACGCGCTGGAGTGCCGGATCAACGCCGAGGATCCGTCCAACGGCTTTCTACCCAGCCCCGGGCGGATCACGAGCTACCGCGAGCCTGGGGGACCGGGCGTGAGGGTCGACTCCGGGGTCGTCGCGGGCTCCGACATCCCTGCGCTTTACGACCCGCTCGTCGCGAAGTTGATCGTGCACGGCGTCGATCGCGACCACGCGCGCAACCGGATGCTCCGCTCGCTGCGTGACTACGAGATCGGCGGCGTCACGACGCTGCTCGGCTTCCACCGGGCCCTGCTCCAAAAGCCGTGCTTCGTGGCCGGCGAGACGTGCCACGGCATCGTCGAGTCCGAGGAGCTCGCGCGTGAGGCGGAGGAGCAAGCAAAACAAGACAAGCAGTTGTCTCATGGGACAACAAGCATAACCGCGGCGTCGGACGGCAGGCTCAGGGAGCGCGTCTCGAGCGTCGAGCTCGACGGGCGCCGCTTCGAGATCCGCGCCCTCGTCCCGGAGCCGCCCTATGCCGAGCTCGCGCGCAGGCGCGAGGAGCGTGCGACGAGGGGCGCACACGGTGCCGCGAAGGACGCCGTCACGACGCCGATGCAGGGCACCGTCCTGAGCGTCGAGGTCGAAGAAGGGCAGGAGGTCAGTGCCGGCCAGGTCATCTGCGTCGTCGAGGCGATGAAGATGGAGAACGAGATCGCGGCTCAGCGTGACGGCACGGTCACCGAGCTCGCGGTGGCACCCGGCCAGGCGGTCAAGACGGGCCAGGTCATCTGCGTCATCTCACAGAACGGCGCCTGAGGAGGGCTTAGCTACAGCTGGCGCTGGTAGACGCGGAAGGTCCACGTCGCGAACGCCGCGGTCAGGACCGTCAGCCCCACGAGCAGCCCAAGGTGCACCCCGACCGCGTCCCAGGCGGTCCCCGGCAGGACGACCTCGCGCGCCGAGACGACCCCCCAGTTGACCGGGTTGAACTTGCTCAGCTCCTGCATCCACTGTGGCATCTGGCGCAGCGAGATCAGCGTCGACGAGAGGAAGAAGAGCGGCAGCCCGATGAAGTTGGCGATCGCGATCATCGTCGCCTCCTTCCGCGTCAGCAGCGCCAGCCCCTGCGAGATCCCCGCGAACGCGCTGTTCATCAGCATCGCCGCGATGAGCACGACAGCCCAGCCCGCAGCCCCGGCGTGTACGCGCACGCCGAGAG
>VAXD01000038.1:0-405 GCA_005884155.1 Actinomycetota bacterium
GCGCGCGCGCGGCCGCGAAGAGCGTCGCCTCGGCCCAGGGCGCGACGTCACCGCCGTCGAGGATCAGCTCCCGGATCCGTTCGCCGAGCTCCGTCCCGCCGGGCTCGCGCGTGAGGACGACCTCCCGCCCGTCCGCGGCGAGGGCTTCCGCGAGGAGCCGCGCCTGTGTCGACTTGCCCGAGCCGTCGATCCCTTCAAAGGTCACAAACAAGGCCGCCTTAGGATATGCGGGCTTTGCGGGCAATCGTGACAGGGGGCGCCGGGTTCATCGGCTCGCATCTCGTCGACGCCCTCGTCGAGCGAGGGGACGAGGTCGTGATCGTGGACGACCTCTCGTCCGGCAAGCGCGAGCACCTCAACCCGAAGGCGCGGTTCGAGGAGCGGGACATCCGCCAGGGCCTCGAC
>VAXD01000038.1:572-10393 GCA_005884155.1 Actinomycetota bacterium
TACGGCGAGTGCGACGGGCCGGCCGGCGAGGAGGCGCCGCGCGAGCCGCTCTCGCCGTACGGGATCGCGAAGCTCTGCGGCGAGGAGTATCTGCGCGGCTGGAATCGGATGCACGGCTCGGGCAATGTCGTCCTGCGGCTCGCGAACGTCTACGGGCCGCGCCAGGACGCGGGGCTCGAGGGTGGCGTGGTCGCGATCTTCCTCGAGCGGCTGGCGGCCGGCGAAGAGACGATTATCTACGGGGACGGCGGCCAGACCCGCGACTTCGTCTACGTCGGCGACGTCGTGCAGGGGCTGCTCGCGGCCACGGGCCGCGACGGGGGCGTCTTCAACGTCGGCACGGGTGACGAGACGACGATCCTCGACCTCCACCGCGCGTGCGCTGCGGCCGCGGGCGTCGAGCGAGAACCGCGCTTCGAGGAGGCTCGGCTCGGCGACGTGCGCCGCTCCGTGCTCGATGTCTCGCTGGCCGCACGCGAGCTCGGCTGGCGGCCGCAGGTCGGGCTCGAGGACGGTCTTCGTCTCACCTGGGACTCTCTTCAGTAGGAAGGATCAAGCTGCCGGGCGGCGAAACCGATGCTCCCCGTGGAGCACGCCTTGCCGACCCCAGGCCATCATCCCTGGCGCACGATCGCCGTCGTAGTGGCAGGGATCGCGACGCTCGAGCTGCTCGGGCTCGTGGTCGTCGGGACCGCTCTCGTGGCGAAGCCGGTGGCCGAGAAGGCCCGCGCCGCCGCGAGCAAGCCGGCTAATGCGCACAAGACTCCAGCGCGACCGATCCTGCCGCGACGCTCCGTCCGCGTGACCGTCCTGAATGGGAATGGGATCGCCGGAGCAGCCGCCACCGAGGCCGCGCGCGTTCGCGCGCACGGGTACAGGATCCGGCTCGTTGGCAACGCGCCGAACGGTGGCTACGCCGGGACAATGGTCATGTACCGCCCCGGCCGCCGACCTGAGGCGCTCAGGCTCGCGCGCGACCTCGGCATCCGGCTCGTGTGGCCCCTCGACGGCCTCCGCCCACGCCAGCTCCACGGCGCCCAGCTGGCCGTCGTGCTCGGCGGGTAGTCACAGTTTCGTCACGGTGCCTGGCACCGGCGGAACCGCTGAACCGCCTGCGTTTCCGCGTTTACGTGACACTTTCGTTTCGGTGCCTGGCACTGGCGACAACCGCAAGCAAGCGGAGATCGACTACCCCGCCGCGATCGGCGAGGCCGGCCGCGCCTGGCTTCGCTCGAAACCGTTTGCGAACACGCCCCGCGAGTCGGCGCGCCTGCTGATCGACTTCGGCTATGTCCTGCAGCTGCTCGACCTACGGCCCGGCATGAGCCTCTGCGAGCTCGGCTGCGGGCCCGGCTGGATGACCCGCTTCGCTGCGCGCCACGGCGTCCAGGCCGAGGGTTACGACATCTCGCCGGACATGATCGCGATCGCGCGAGAGCTCGCAGCCGAGGAAGGGCTCGACGTCCACTTCGAGGCGGCCGACATGGAGGAGCTCGACCTCGGCCGCCGCTTCGACGCCGGCCTGCTCTACGACGCGCTCCACCACTCTCCGCGCGCCGACCTCGTCTTGGCGACCGCGCACCGCGCGCTCAAGCCCGGCGGCCGCCTCCTGCTCGCCGAGCCGAACTGGAAGCACCGCTTTCAGGGCCGAGACGCCGCGGGCGAGTACGGCGTGACCGAGATCGGCTACACCCCGCGCCGGCTCAAGCGGCTCCTGCGCGAAGCCGGGTTCACCGACGTGCGGCGCTTCCACAACACTCGCAAGCGGCTCTATTCGAACTCGGCGCGCGACCTCGCCCAGCACCTCGCCGAGCCGCTCGTCTACCGCTCGCTCGGTCCATCCGCGCCTCTTAGCCTGACGCGAGCCGCGACTCGACCTGCTGGAGGAGCGCCGGCGCGAGAGTTCCGTGCGGGTCGAGCTCGGCCGCGCGGCGTAGCGGCGCGGCCGCGGCCGTGTCGTTGCGGACGCTCACTTCGAACGCGCCCAACTCGTACCAGGCGCTCCAGTTGAGCGGCTGCAAGTCGACGGCCTTGACGTAGAGCGAGCGCGCGGCACCGACGTCGCCGAGCTGCTCAGCCGCCGCGGCCTCGACGAAGATCGGCTCGAGCGCGAGCGGGTTGAGGGAGCGTGCATGGTGCGCCCGCGCGGCGGCCTGCGCAGGCCGGCCGGCCTCGAGTGCCGCGAGCGCCGAATCGGTCGAGCGCTGCGCGAACCACGGCGTCAGGAGCGAGAACGCAACGGCCACCGCCGCCGCGGCAGGCAGCGGCGCGAGCGCCCAGTGCCGCTCGCTGCGGACCGCCCCGCCGCCGAGCAGCACGCCGACGGAGAGCAGAAACGGCGCGCACACCGAGACGAAGTCCCAGTCGAAGTCGACGAGCGCGTGGAGAACGAAGGCGAGTGCGCCGAGCGCGAGTGCCAGCCCAGCTTCGCGCTCCTCGCGATCGAGCCGCCGCACCCGCCGGACGACCCCCACTCCGGCCGCCCCCAGCGACCCGGCCGCGAGCAGCGCCCCGACGATCCCGGTCTCGCTCAGGAGCTGCAGCGGCAAGTTGTGCGGCTCGGTCGCGACGACGCTCGAGTTCCGCAGCAACCGGTGCGCCAGCTCGAACGAGCCAGCGCCGGTTCCGTGCAGCGGCTGGTCCTCGAATACGTGCCAGGCCTCCTTCCACCACTCCCAGCGGCTGCTAGAGCTGATCGTGGTCAAGTGCTCCGGGCCATTCGCCGCCGGCGCGCCCGACGAAGCGAAGTCGTGGAACCAGCTCCCCGGATCGGACCTGAAGGCGGTCGCGGCGATCACTGCCACCGCGCAGACCGCCAGCGCGCCTAGCGCCGCCCGAGTCGCCAGCTGCCGGGCTCGCGCCGAGAGAGCTTGCCGCTCCTCGGCGAGCGACCCGAGGTACGCAAGTGCACCAACGACGCACGCACCCAGCACGAACACGAGCGCGAACCAGGCACCGTCGCGCACGCGCACCGAATGCGGCTGCAGGTCGTGCGCGAGCCCGGGACGGGTAAACGCCCACGCGCCGACCGCCGCGCCGAGGCCGCCCCCGAGCAAGAGCGCCGCGCCGCTCTCGAGCCAGCGCTCGCGGTCCGCGACGAGCCAGCCCAGGAGCACGACCACCGCGACAGCGACGCCGCCGCGCGAGTACGTCAGCAGCACGCCGACGACGAGCCCGTAGAGGAGAAGCGTCCCCGCAGCGCGAAGCCAGTGTGGATGCTCGCGCCGGGACGCCAGCCAGAGCCCGAGCGGCAGGCCGAAGTCGAAGAGCAGCGCAAGCGCATTCCAGTAGCCGATCGGCGAGCTCAGCCGAGCGACCCGGCCCGAGCCGAGCGCCGGCACGGCCTTGCCGAGCAGCGCCCAGCCGAGCGCGAGCGTAACCACCACCGTCAGCACGTACGCCCAGAGCCGCACGGCCCGCGGCACGTAGACGCCGACCGCGAGCCCGACGACCGCGAGCGCGACGTAGACGAGCCCGCGGTTGACGTACTCCCACGAGCGGTCGGGCTCGATCGACCAGAGCACCGAAAGCCCACACCAGCAGACGAACGCGACCAGCAGCCCGAGCGAGACAAGAGCCTCCACCGAGAGCACCGGCCGCGGCGCTCCCACCAGCGCAGCGGTCCCGAAAGCGGCCGCGACAGCCAGCGCCGCGAGACCGATCCACACGAGCCGGCCGTTCGACGATCCCGCCGAGAAGAGCGCCGAAACTCCCGCGAGCACCCCTGCGGCGACCAGCGGAACCAGCGCCGCATGGCGCTCAAGGGCGCTCCACATCAGGGCCGTGAGGCTAACAGCGGGGCGCGTCCTTGCACCCGTTTACAAATAGATAACGTCAGAGAGATAACGTGGGGATCACGCTCCAACCACGCTTCGGGGTCAAACTGACGAAGCCAGCTTCCCTGTACGGTGAACCCATGATCAAGCGCCGCGCCGCGCTCATCCCCGTTCTCGCCGCCCTCGCCGCAGGGGTACTCGTCGCCCTCTCGCTTCCGGCCGGGGCCTCCGCAGCAACGCCGTGCTGGAAGAAGGTTCTGAACGACTGGTCTAACGGCCGTTCGATCGGTGCGTACCCGATCCACTGCTACAGGGAAGCGATACAGCACCTGCCCGAGGACTTGCGCGACTACTCGAGCGCCACGGACGACATCAACGCCGCGATGCAGGCGCAGATCGCGAAGCGCAAGACGCGTAGCCCGCAGGGCATCGGTGGCTCCTCGAACCCAGGCGCGAACACCACCCCGACGGGCGCGAATGCCGGGCCGGACCGCTCCGCCTACCGCCGCGCAATCGACAACCTCGGCACGAGCAACGCCGACTCGCTCCCGATCCCGCTGATCGTGCTCGGCGCGCTCGGCGCTCTCCTGCTCGCCTCGGCCGCCGGCCTCGCCGGAACGAAGCGCATCCGCGCGCACCGCGCAGCCCGCCGCGGCCCGCCGCCGCCCAACTAGCCGGCCAGCGCCTCCTCGACCGCCCGCGCGAAGGTCAGGCGCCTTCCTTCTTCTCGCGCCCGCGAGAACTCCGCCCCGTCTACCGCGAGGACTCGCTGCTCGTAGAGCTCGTGTTCCGCCTCCCACTGCCCGAGCGGCGCGCGCGACGCCTCCGCCTCCACCGCGCCCCAGAAGCGCCCGGCCCGCGCAGCATTGCCACTGAGGGCCGAGGCCCAGGCGAACAAGGCCACGTCCAAGACCATCATCTGCCGATCGTCGATGGCGTTCGCCACGGCGAGCGCCGCACGCGCACTCGCCTCGCCCTCTCCCGCCCGCCCGAGTGTCAGCTGCGCCTCCGCGAGCGCGCTGAGCATGGCCAATCGCCACCACAGGAAGCCGACCTCTTCCGCGATCGCGGCCGCCTCCTCGAATAGCCGGATCGCCCGCTCTGGGTCGCCCTCGTCGACCGCGAGGTAGCCGAAGGCGCCGATGCTCTCGGCGACTCCTCGACGCGATCCCAGCTGCTCCGCGAGCCTGAGGGAGTTCTCGAGCTCCTCTCGCGCACGTTCGAGCTCACCTCGGCCCAGCAAGGCGATCCCCAGTCTGTGCGCCATGACCGCCACACCCTCGATGTCCCCGGCCTCCTTGAAGAGCGCCATGCTCTCCTCCAGGGCGCTGAACGACTTCTCGTACTCGCCGCTGATGTGGCTCGAGCCGCTGTAGCAGCGCAGCAGGCGAGCCCGCAGTATCGGGTCGACGTCGTCCGCCCGCTCGAGGATCGCCGCGAAGCGCCTTGCGCCTTCGAACGGATCGACCGTGACCCAGAAGTTCTCGAGCGAGATCGCGATCTCGGCCGCGAGCTCGATCTCACCGGCCTCCAACGCCCAGTCGATCGCCGCCCGGAAGTTGTCCTGGTCGGGCGGAACCAGCTCCCTATGCGCCTCGTAGCCGCCCTCTGCCGACATCCCGGCTTCGATGCCCAGCGCACGAAAGAAATCCGCGTGCCGCCGGCGAATCTCGGCGTCCTCACCCGACTCCGCCAGCTGCTCGAGCCCGAACTCGCGGATCGTCTCGAGCAGTGAGTAGCGGTCGCCGTCGAAGCGCAGCAGGCTCTTCTCGACGAGGGACTGGAGCCCGTCGAGGTCGCCGCCGGTGACCTTCTCCGCTGCCTCGAGCGTGCAGCCGCCGGAGAAGACCGCGAGCCGGCGGAAGAGCTGCTGCTCCTGCGGCTCGAGCAACTCATGGCTCCAGGCGATCGCGCTCCGCAGCGTTCGCTGCCGCTCGGGCAGGTCGCGCGCGCCGCCGGTCAGCAGCGGCAGCCGCCGGTCGAGGCGCTCCAGGATTTGCGCCGACGAGAGCGCGCGCACGCGCGCGGCCGCGAGCTCGAGCGCGAGCGGGAGCTGGTCGAGCCGCCGGCAGATCTCGAGCACATGCTCGTCCGGCTGGAAGTCGGGTCGCACCTCCCGCGCACGGCCGAGGAAGAAGCCGACGCCCTCCTGCTCCACGAACGGCGGAACCGCGTACTCGCGCTCGGCCGCGAGCCGCAGCAGCTCGCGGCTCGTGACGACCATCCTCAGGTTGGGGCACGCGGCGGCCAGCCCGCCAAGTTCTGGGGCCGCGCCGAGCACCTGCTCGAGGTTGTCCAGTACGAGCAGCATCCGCCGGTCGCCGATATGCGCGGCGAGGTCGCCGTCCGCGCCGATCGTCGAGCCGATCGTCGGCAGCACGACCTCCGGGTCACGGACGGCCTGCAGGCCGACCCACCAGACGCCGTGCTCGTGGTCGTCCACTGCTTCCGCGGCTGCCTGGACAGCGAGCCGCGTCTTCCCAGAGCCGCCCGCCCCGGTCAGCGTGAGCAGGCGAATCTTCGGGTCAGCGAGCAGTTGCAGGACCTCGCCGAGCTCCTTCTCGCGCCCGACGAACGGTGTCGGCTGCTGCGGCAGATTCGACTGGTTGAGCGACTTCAGCGGCGGAAAGTCGGCGTCGCCGAGCTGCCAGATCCGCTCGGGCGCGGTCAGGTCCTTGAGCCGGTGATCGCCGAGGTCGTGCAGGCCGTCGGCGCCGGCGAGCTCACGCGTCGACTGCGAGACGAGCACCTGGCCTCCGTGCCCGACCGCCGCGATCCGAGCCGCGCGGTGGACGTCGAGCCCGGCGTAGCCCTCCTCGGTCACGATCGGCTCGCCGGTGTGGACGCCCATCCGCACCCTGATCGGACCCTCGGCGAGCGCCTCCTGCCCTTCGCGTGCGGCCGCGAGCGCGTCGCCCGCCCGCCCGAAGGCGACGAAGAAGGCGTCGCCCTGCGTGTCGACCTCGACCCCGCCGTGCGCCTCGAAAGCCGCCCGCAGCGCGCGGCGGTGCTCGGCCAGCGCATCCGCGTAGGCATCGCCCAGCTCGTGCAGCAGCTTGGTCGACCCCTCGATGTCGGTGAAGAGAAAGGTGACGGTGCCTGAGGGAAGCTCGCGCATCCCTCAATGATCGCGCGTTACGCGGCGTCCTCGTAGAGATTCTCGCCGCGGTGGAGGCGCCTGGCGATCTCGTACGTCTGCCGTTGCGAGCGGTCGGTCGGCGCATGCGCCGCGAGATAGCGCGCGGCCGCGATCAGCGGCAGCCGTTCGTCGTCCGTGCCCCGCAGGAGCTCGTGCTGGCGGACGGCCGCCTCGACGCACTGGATCGTGTGGAAGTTCCGGTCCTCGCGCAGCAGGCACGAGCCGAGGGCCGCGACCAGCTCGTCCGGGTCGCCGCCGTACGAGGCCACGAGCGTCGCAGCCTCGTCGACCCGCTGCTGCTTGTCGAGCAGGTGCGGCAGCTCCGTGAGCACGCCGTGGCCGTCCGCCGCCGCCGGAAGCCGCGTCGCGGGCACGTTCAGGAAGCGGTCGAGGTGGACGCTCATCGCCGCATCGAGCACCCCGCGCAGGAGCTCGCGGGAAGGCGAGCGGCGTAGGCCCTGCTCGACCGCGTTCGCGAACGTGAAGGTGTGCAGCGCCGTGTCCCAGTCGCCGAACTCGTTCGTCGTCGGGAAGCGGGCGATCCGCATCGCCGCCGCGAACGTGACGGCCGACGCGAGCTCGACCGCCGACGCGCCCGCCCGCAGCGCCGCGAGCAGCGCCTCGAGGATCTCTGCCGCCTCCCCCGAGAGAATTGTCTCGACCAGCTCGGCGCGGCCGCCCCAGCCCCCGCGGCCCGGCTCCGGAAGGCGTTCGAACGCATCCTCGAGCAGCGCAATCAGGTCGACCGGGTTGCGCCAGGCATTCGACTCCTCCATCCGCGCAGAGAACGCGAGCAGGGCCGGCAGCGAGGCGAGCACCGCGTCTGCCCGCTCCCACCCCGCGACGTCGAGCGCCTCGAGGGCCTTGTTGACGAAATCGAGCGTGTGACCGTTGTCGAGATAGCGGTGGTCGGTCGCGGCGGCGAAGAGCATGTCCGCGAGCTGCTCCCGTGTCGCCCCCGCGCGAACCGCCGAGACCAGTGCACGCTCGGCCCCCTCGGCGTCACGCACCTCGACGAAGCGGCGGAACCAGCGCGCAAGCCGCTCAGGGTCGCCGGCGCCCGGAAGCGGCTGGAGCGGGAAGCGCGGCTCGAAGCCCGCGGAGTCCGTCGCGACGTCGGTGAGTCCGTGGTAGAGCGCGGCTGCGCGATCCTCCGCCGCGACGCGGGGCATCAGGTTCATCAGGCAGGTGAGAGTGGTGAGCCCGCGATTCCAGCCGTCGGCGCGGCGCCAGACGCCGAAGTCGAGACCCGCGCGGAAGGCGTCGACCCCGCTCGGGTCAGCCTCGACGAGCACGATCGCGGCCTTTGCGACGACAAGCGAGATGTTGCGCTCCAGTCCGACCTGCAGCCGTCCCCGCTGATGTTCGACGGGGTCACGCCGCGGCGTCAAGTCGACGTAGACGTCGTCGCCCTCGACCTCGACGGGGAAGCGGCGGAGCTCGTCGGCGAACTGGTCGAACGTCCCGCCGGTGCAGAGGTCGAAGCGCGCGTGGTGCCAGTGACAGGTCAGGATCCCGTCCGCGATCGAGCCGCGGTGCAGCGGGAAGCCCATGTGCGGGCAGCGGTTGTCGACCGCATAGACATCGTCGCCGTCCGCAAAGAGACAGAGCGTGTGCCGGTCGACGTGGACGACAAGCCGTCCGGCCGCGCGCAGCTCCGTGAGGGATGCGGCGCGGACGAGACGTTCGGGGGCGATGGTCGCCATCATGTCCTCCTCTTCCACCAGTAGCGAGGGTCGTCGGGTTCTGCCGCGGCGAGCTCGTCGAGAGTGACGCCGCGGTACTGCTCGAGCGTGAACGACACTTGCGCAGCGAAGCCGACGGCGGTGAGCGCAAACGTCAACGGATGAACTTCGATGTGCCAGCCCGCAAGCGGCCCGGCGTCATCGAACAGCGCTTGCTCTTCTTCGGAACGCACGTCCAGCACCACCGCGCCGCCGTGCACGCCGAGAAAATGGTCGTGCCAGACCGCGAGCCCGCGCCGCCGGTCGGCGACGTACTCGTTAACGAGGTCGGCCGCATCTCCGGCGGTCGTCCCTGCGGGCGCGACCGCGTAGACCAGGTGGCAGCGTCCGCTCATCAGCCCGGAGGCTAGAAGCTCAAGTAATGTTTAAGTCAAGTGGCCGAGTCAGAGCTCGCGATCGGAGATGTGGCGGAGCGAAGCGGCGTCGCTCCCTCTGCGATCCGCTTCTACGAGGCTGAGGGGCTGATCGCCTCGCGCCGCACGAGCGGCAACCAGCGCCGCTACGACCGCCCCGTTCTGCGCCGTCTTGCGCTGATCCAGGCCGGCCGGGCGGCGGGGATCCCGCTCGAGCAGATCCGCGCCGCACTCGACACGCTTCCGGCCGCCCGGACGCCGACGCGTCGCGACTGGGAACGGTTCTCCCGCCGCTGGCGCGACGACCTCGACCGCCGGATCGCCACGTTGGAGGCGATCCGCGACCGGATGACGACCTGCATCGGCTGCGGCTGCCTCTCGATCGACAAGTGTGAGCTCCTGAACCCCGATGACGAGGCGGCCAGGAAAGGCGCCGGCGCCCACTATCTCGCGCAGCCCAGCCGCCGCGAAGCTCAGTCGGCCGGTCGAGGGCGCGTGCTGAAGGCGACGCGCCAGTCCGGTTCCGTGCGGCCGTCGATCGAGAGACGCAACTCGTAGCGGCCGCCCGCGTCGAGGGGTAGCGGCGGTACCGTCACCGCGAGCGGCAGGTCGAGCGGAGTGCCGGGCTTCAGACCCGCCGGTCGGCCGATCTCGAAGCCCGCCTCGAAGAAGATCGGCTGCTCGCCTTCGGGAGTCTCGGTCATCACTGCCTGGCCGTCGCTGTCGATCAGCTCCAAACGGCACTGGTGGTGCTGATTCGTTTGATCCCACGGCACTTCGATCTTGATCGCGAGCGCCATCGGCGCGG
>VAXD01000002.1:0-7345 GCA_005884155.1 Actinomycetota bacterium
TCCCGGCGCCGCTTCTGCAGGGCCTCCTTCCACACGGGCGCGCCTTTCCAGACCAGCAGGTCGAACGCGACGAACTCCGACGGGATCTCCGCCGACAGCTTGCGGACCCGGCTCTCGGCCGGGTGCAACCGCGTCTGCAAAGCGTCGAAGTCGAGCCGCCCCTTCTGCTGGATCACGATCTCGCCGTCGAGCGCCGAGTCCGGCGGGAGCAATGCACCGACCTCGCCGAGCTCCGGGAAGTAGCGCAGCAACGGCCGCCCGTTTCGCGACCACAGCCGCAGCCCGCCGCCGAGGTTCTCGAGGACCCCGCGGAAGCCGTCCCACTTCGGCTCGTATTGCCAGTCGCCGGTGGGCAGCTCGTCCACGAGCTCGGCCTCCATCGGCGGGAACGGGAGATTCTTCGGCGGCACGGCGGGAACAAACCTAGCCCGTGCCCGAGCTCGACGGCAGCTGGAACGTGGAGCGGCGAGGCGGCCTGCTGCCCCCGCTCGTGGGCGTGCAGAAGCGAATCGAAGGGGAGCGAGGCGAGACCAGGCTGGGCTCGCTCCTCGGCGTTCCGTTCGACGTCGACGGCCTCAGCCTGCGCTACCGGGCGCCGTTTCGGAGCTTCGTCGACGAGCTCGAGCCGGACGGCGACGGCTTCGCGGGCCGCGCCACGTTTCGCGGACGCGAGTTCGGGCGATTCGCACTTCGACGCCGACAAGGAGGAAGCCGCTGATGGCATCGCAACAGCTCAAGGACCAGCTGGTCAAGCACATCGACGAGGCGCTCGCGATGGAGCAGAGCGTCCTGCGGATGCTCGACGGCATGATCTCGTCGACCGACGACGAGGAGATCCGCTCGGAGCTCCGGCACCACAAGCTCGAGACCGAGCAGCACGCTGAGCGGCTCGAGAAGAGGCTCGCGGCGCACGACGCGTCGCCCTCGACGGTGCGCGAGATGACGGGCCTGATGAACGCGCTGATGAAGGGCGTACTCGACAGGGTCCGCAACGAGAAGGCGGGGCGCAACGCCCGCGACGGCTACGCGACCGAGCATCTCGAGATCGCGAGCTACCAGCTGCTCGAGCGCGTCGCCCAGAGGGCCGGCGACGAGGAGACCGCAGAGGTCGCCCGCCAGAACCGCAAGGACGAAGAGGCGATGGCGAAGAAGATCGAGGCCAACTGGGACACGTTCGCCGAGCTCTCGCTGCAGGAGGCAGGGGTCCCCGCGTAGGTTTCAGCCCGTGAGGCGGGTCGTCGTCACGGGCCTTGGAGCGGTCACGCCGGTCGGCAACAGCGCGCCGGAGACCTGGCGCGCTGCCGTCGCCGGCGAAAGCGGGATCGACTGGATCCGCGCGTTCGACGCGGACGGGCTGCCGGTGCGCGTCGCGGCCGAGGTCAAGGACTTCGACCCGAGCGGCCTCGCCCCGCCGAAGGAGCTCAGGCGTTTCGACCGCAACGTCGTGCTCTCACTCGGCGCGGCGAAGGAAGCCGTCGCCGACTCGGGCCTGAACGGGTTCGACCCCTACCGCGTCGGGATCGTCTTCGGCTCCGCGATCGGCGGCCTGATCGGGATCGTCCAGCAGGCGGAGACGTTGCGCGACCGCGGCCCGGAGCGCATCTCGCCGCACTTCATCCCGAGCGTGCTCGTCGACTCGGCGAGCGGCCAGCTTGCGATCTCGCTCGGAATCAAGGGCCCGAATTACGCGCCGGTCTCGGCCTGCGCGACCGGTTCACATGCGGTGGGGGAGGGCGCCGAGATCATCCGCCGCGGCGACGCGGACGCGATCCTCGCCGGCGGCACCGAGGCCTGCATCCACCCGCTGATCCTGGCCGGCTTCACGGCGATGCGCGGGCTCGCGGCCGAGGAGGACGACCCGCCGCGCGCGAGCCGGCCCTTCGACGCGACGCGCGCAGGCTTCGTCATGGGCGAGGGCGCCTGCGTGTTGGTGCTCGAGGAGCTCGAGGCCGCGCTAGCGCGCGGCGCGAAGGTCTATGCCGAAGTGCTCGGCTACGGGACCTCCAACGACGCGTACCACATGGCCGCGCCGGAGCCCGGGGCGGAGGGAGTCGCCGAGATGATGCGGTCAGCGCTCGCGCGCGCAGGCGTGGAGCCGGAGCGCGTCGGCTACATCAACGCGCACGGCACCTCGACGCCCCTCGGCGACGCGGCCGAGACGAAGGCGATCAAGGACGTCTTCGGCGGGCACGCCTACGAGCTCGCGGTCTCGTCGACGAAGTCGGTGATGGGCCACTGCTTCGGCGCCGCAGGCGCGATCGAGGCGCTGATGTGCGTCAAGGCGGTCGAGGAAGGCGTGCTCCCGCCGACGATCAACTACCGCAACCCCGACCCGGCGTGCGACCTCGACTACGTCCCGAACGAGGCGCGCGAGGCCGACGTCGAGGTCGCCCTCTCGAACGCGATGGGCCTCGGCGGCCACAACGCCTGCGTCCTTGTCGGCCGCGTCTCCGAATGACTTTCTGACTCTTGTGAGCGCCCAACGACGCTGCTAGTGTGCGTCGCAGGGGGAGGGTGACTCTCAAATCTGGAGGATACCCTTGCAAAAACTTATTAAATCTGCTCGGGCTGCGGCTCGTTTTAGCGTGGCGCGGCGCAGGAGGACGATCGTCCTCGGCGCCCTCGCGGCGTTCGTGCTCGTAGGAGCGGGCGGGGTCTTCGCGGGCTCCAGCCCGGTTGGCCTGCTCCGCATCAAGTCGCCGCTGCAGGTGCCACGCGCGCCAGTTTCGGTTGCCGGCAAGCGCATCATCGTCGAGCACTCGTACAAGAACGACCGCTCGCCGGTGATCAGGCAGCTGCGCCCGATTCGTCCAGGTTCGCGAGGCGAGCGTGAGACGAGCCCGAACCCGAGCCCGCGTGCGACCCACCACAACGCGCGCGACACGGTCGTCCAGGACAAGCCGGCGAAGCCGAACATGCCGGCGCCGACCCTCAACTTCGACGGGATCGGCTTCCCGGGCGTCGCATGCAACTGCGCGCCGCCGGACACCGACGGCGAGGTCGGGGCGACGCAGTACGTCCAGATGGTGAACCAGGGGTTCGAGGTCTTCAGCAAGGGCGGTTCGCCGCTCTACGGCCCGGCGGACATCGCCACGCTCTGGGCGGGCTTCGGCGGCAACTGCGAGTTCAACGGCGACGGCGATCCGGTCGTCCTCTACGACCAGCTCGCCAACCGCTGGTTGATCAGCCAGTTCGCGGGAGCCTCCATTCCGACTGACGAGTGCATCGCGGTCTCGCAGACCGGTGACGCGACCGGCGCCTACTACCGCTACGGATACACCCTCGGAGCCAACTTCTACGACTACCCACACCTCGGGGTCTGGCCCGACGCGTACTACATGAGCGACAACGTCTTCAACGCGGCGGGGACCGCGTATCTCGGCCCGCAACCGTTCGCGTTCAATCGCGCGGCGATGCTGACCGGCTCGCCGGGCACCGCCATCACGACGACCGACCCGGCGATCTTCAACAGCAACAACGACGCGATCTTGCCGGCGGATCTCGACGGCTCGAACCAGCCGCCCGCCGGCGCGCCGAACCCGTTCGTCGAGGTGGGGTTCAACGCGACGTGGCCGCTCTGGCGCTTCCATGTCGACTTCGGCAACCCGGCGGCCTCCACCTTCACGCGGGCCGCAACGCTCACGCCTGCCGCCTACAGCCTCATCTGTACAGCAGGCCGAAGCTGCGTCCCGCAGGCCGGGACGACCTCCGGCCTCGACGCGATCAGCAGTCGGCCGATGTTCCGCTCCGCGTACCGCCGCTTCGACGACGGACACGAGGCGCTCGTCGGCAACCTGACCGTCGCGGCCGGCGGCGTGTCGGGCATCCGCTGGTGGGAGATCAACAACGCCACCTCGGGCACGCCGACCTTCGCCCAGCAAGGCACGTACCAGCCGGACTCGACCTGGCGCTGGATGGGCAGCGCGGCGATGGACGGTGCGGGCGACATGGCGCTCGGCTTCAGTGCATCATCGGCATCGATCAGCCCGGAGATCCGGTATGCGGGGCGAGTGCCGAGCGACGCGGCCGGAACTCTAGGCCAGGGCGAGGCGACGCTCTTGAGCGGCGGCGGCAGCCAGACCCTCACGGGCAACCGCTGGGGCGACTACAGCGACATGACGGTCGACCCGAGCGACGACTGCACCTTCTGGTACACGCAGGAGTACTACCCGCCCGGCGTGAATCAGTTCGACTGGAAGACGCGCATCGGCAGCTTCCGCATGCCGAGTTGCGTCATGTGGACCCTGACGATCAGCAAGTCCGGCTCGGGCACGGTCACCTCGAGCCCGGCCGGGATCAACTGCGGCGGCACGTGCTCGTTCCGCTGGTGGGGCGGCAACACCATCGCCCTGAGTGCGGTGGCGGGCCCGGGCTCGGCATTTGCCGGCTGGTCGGGTGGCTGCTCCGGCAAGGCGGCCTGCTCAGTGCTGCTCAACTCGGACAAGTCGGTCACCGCGACGTTCTCGAAGTGCAAGGTGCCGAAGGTCGTCGGCAAGAAGCTGGCGGCGGCCAAGTCCAAGATCACGAAGGCGTTCTGCAAGGTTGGCAAGATCAAGAGGAAGAAGGGCCCGAGGCGCAAGCGCGGCAAGGTGATCGCGCAGAGCCCGAGGCCTGGCAAGACGCTGAACGCTTACTCGAAGATCAAACTGACCGTAGGCAAGTAACCGTCTCGAGCGCCGGCGGGGCCGTTTCGCGCGGTCTCGCCGGCGCTTGTGTTTCGCGCGCTTGTCGCGCCGGCAAGGTGCCGGCTAGCTCTTCAGGTTGTTCGGCCCGAATCCGTAGGGGAGAAGCGCGCGCACGGACGTGATCTCGACCTTCTCTCTGGCGGGAGTCGAGAGCACGACCCACGGATCATTCCCACCGAGCTCGGCGAACTCGTAGAGCATCTGCCGGCAGGCGCCGCAGGGACCCGTCAGCTGAGGTTCGCTCTGCCTTTCCGAATGCACACCTCGCCCGATGATTGAGATGCCGCGGAACACGCGGTGGCCCTCGGCGTTCGCGCGGACGAGCGCCGAGCGCTCGGCACAGATCGTCGAGCCGTAAGCCGCGTTCTCGACGTTCGTACCCGAGACCAGCTCGCCGTTCTCCGTGACGAGGCAGGCGCCGACGGCGAAGTGCGAGTACGGGTTGTAGGAGTTGTTCAGGACAGCCTCGGCGGCGTCGAGTGACCGCAGCTGCTCTTCGGTGAGCGTCCCGGGCGCCATGGAGGGAGCATACGGCGGGCGGCCTGCCCGGATCTTGTAAGCGTGGGAGGGCAATGCTAGGGTCGTCGCGGGGAAGAAGGGTCATTTGCAAATCAGGGGAGGGTTCTCTTGCAAGGGGCGGCAAAGTTTCGTGAGCTCTGGTCCCGTCTGCCGAAGCGGGGACGGAAAGCCTATGTCGGTCTCGCCGCGGTCGCGGTAGCGGCCCTCGTCGAGCTCAGCGTCGTGCTCGGAGGCGCGGGAGGGCCGTCGCACGAGAACGCTGCCGGCCAGGTCCTTCGAGGACCGCGCCCGGTGCTGGTCTCGTCGAAGACGACGAGTCGATCGGGTGGCCATTCCGGCGTGATCGTGGGGCACTCGTACAAGAACGACGCCACGCCGCCGCTCCGCCAGATGCATCCCGTCCCCTACGGGCAACGAAGCGCGGAGCACGAGGCCAGCGCAAATCCGAAGACGCGCCCGAGCAGGCCCGTCAACCGCCCCGACGGAAGCGTCCAGCGAAGCCTCGCCAGCCCGAACATGCCCACGCCGATCCTCAACTTCGACGGCATTCCGTTCCCCGGCGTGACGTGTAACTGCGCGCCGCCCGACACGAACGGGGAGGTCGGCCTGACGCAGTACGTCCAGATCGTCAACGAAGGCTTCGAGGTCTTCAACAAGACCACCGGCGCATCGTTGCTCGGTCCGCTCGCGATCTCGTCGATCTGGAGCGGCTTCGGCGGCCTCTGCGAGAGCTCCGGCTCCGGCGATCCGGTCGTGATGTACGACCAGCTCGCAAACCGCTGGTTCATCAGCCAGTTCGCGGGCAGCTCCGTCATCACCGACCAGTGCATCGCGATCTCCCAGACGAGCGACGCGACCGGAGCGTGGTACCGCTACGGGTTCCACATGACGAACAACTTCTACGACTACCCGCACTTCGGGGTCTGGCCCGACGCCTACTACGACAGCGCGAACGTGTTCGACAGCTCGGGCAGCTCTTTCCTCGGGCCGCAGCCGTTCGCATTCAACCGGACAGCGATGCTGGCAGGCAATCCGGCGACCTTCGTCAGCACGGGCTTGCTGAGCTCGAGCGACGACGCGATCCTGCCGTCGGATCTCGACGGGACGACCACGCCGCCCTCCGGCGCGCCGAACCCGTACGTCATGGCCGGAACGCTCTCGACGATGCGGGTCTACCGCTTCCACGCCGACTTCGTGACGCCCGCGAACTCGACGTTCACGCTCGCGGCGACGCTGACACCGCCGGCGTTCACGCTGGCCTGCCCGAGTACGCGCGCGTGCGTGCCGGAGCCGAACAGCGACCGGCTAGATGCGATCGGCGACCGTCCCATGTTCCGCAATGCCTATCGCCGTTTCGCCGACGGGCACGAGGCGATGGTCAGCAACGAATCCGTCTGCGTCCCGGGGAGCGGCTCGTGCGACCCGGTGAGCGGAAACGCCAAGGTCGGCATCCGCTGGTGGGAGATCAACAACGCCACTTCGGGGACGCCTAGCCTCGTCCAGGCGAGCACCTATGCGCCCGACGGGACCAATCGCTGGATGGGCAGCGCGGCGATGGACCGTGACGGCGATCTGGCGCTTTGCTACAGCGTCTCGAGCTCGACTGTGGTTCCCGGCCTGCGCTGCTCCGGCCGGCTTGCGGGCGATCCGGTGAACACGCTCGCCCAGGGTGAGGCGGCGATGTTCGCGGGTGCGGGCAGCCAGACCGGGACGAGCAACCGCTGGGGCGACTACAGCGACCTGACCGTCGACCCGGCCGACGACTGCACCTTCTGGTACACGAACGAGTACTACCCGGCGGGCTCGTCGTCGTTCAACTGGCGCACCCGGATCGCGAACTTCAAGTTCCCGTCGTGCAACAACCCCAACCCATACGTGACGATCAGCAAGAGCGCCGACGCCGGGTCCGTCGACGCCGGCTCGCCGGCCGGATTCGGCGTCACGCTTGCGAACCAGGGCGGGGCGACGGCGACCGGGCTCTCGTTCACCGACCATCTGCCGAGCGGAACGGGAATCAACTGGACGATCGGCTCGGGCACCGATTCGGGCTGGTCGGTGAGCGGCTCGCCGCCGAACCAGAGCCTCGTCTATAGCCCGACCACACTCGGAGCGCACACCAGCGCGCACGCGCACATCGTCAG
>VAXD01000002.1:7498-8064 GCA_005884155.1 Actinomycetota bacterium
CTGGGTCACGTCCACAACGAGCCCCGACACGGCGCCCAACGACGCCTTCGTCGACGACCCCGCGTCGATCAGTGATAAGCGCCTCGAGTCGCCGTCGATCGCTATCCAGTCGACATCGGCGCAGCTCAGCTTCCGAAACAACTACAACCTCGAGAGCGGCTACGACGGCGGAGTGCTGGAAATCGCGATTGGCGGCGCCGCCTACCAGGACATCGTCGCGGCGGGCGGTAGCTTCGTCAGCGGCGGCTACAACGCGACCATCTCGAGCGGATACAGCAACCCGCTCGCGGGCCGATCGGCGTGGAGCGGCAGCTCCGCCGGCTACGTCTCGACTATCTTGAATCTGCCTGCCGCCGCGGCCGGCCAGAACATCAGGCTGCGCTGGCGGATGGGCAGCGATACCTCCGTCAGCGCCGCGGGCTGGCGGATCGACACAATCAGCGTCACCCAGAGGACCTGCTCGCCGCCACCACCGCCGCCACCGCCGCCACCGCCGCCACCGCCGCCACCGCCGCCACCGCCGCCTCCGCCACCACCGCCCCCTCCGCCGCCCCCACCGCCGCCCC
>VAXD01000002.1:8174-15613 GCA_005884155.1 Actinomycetota bacterium
CCGCCGCCACCCCCGCCACCGCCACCTCCGCCGCCGCCTCCTCCGCCACCGCCTCTTCCGCCACCTCCGCCATCGCCACCGCCGTTCAAGCCGCCGTGTGTAGTGCCGAACGTGGTCGGCATGGTGCTCGCGAAGGCCGTCAGGCGGATAGCACACGCCCATTGCCGCCCGGGCAGGGTCACGCGAGTGCACTCGACCAGGGCAAAGAAGAACCACGTTCTGGCACAGAACCCGCATGCCGGCAAGAGGCTCAGGAACGCCGCGAAGGTCAACCTGACCGTCGGCAAGGGCTAGGACGCGATTGCTAGCGGGGCTCGACTGCTTCGGCGGTCAGTCCCGCGAGCGACTCCAGCACGACGTCGGCCTGCGCCAGAGCGTCCTCGCCGGGTGGGAAGTGCCGGTTCGGGATCACCAGTACGCGCATCCCCGCGGCCTTCGCGGCGAGGATGCCGTTGTGCGAGTCCTCGATCGCGGCCGCTCGCGTAGGCTCGACCTGAAGGCGACGCGCCGCTTCGAGGTAGACGTTCGGGGCGGGCTTTCCGCGCGAGACCTCCTCGGAGGAGACCGTCGCCGCGAACCGGTCGGCGACGTTCAGGAGCTCGAGCGCGAGCTCGATCAGCTCGCGGTTCGACGACGACGCGAGCCCGAGCGGCCAGTGCTCGGCGAGCCGCTCGACCGCGTCGCGCGCTCCGGGCACAGCCGGCAGGTGCCTGCGGTAGATCGTCTCGACCCGCCGGACGACTTCCTTCGAGATCTCCTCCGGCGGATCCGGCACCCCAAGCTCGTCGTGCATGTAGCGCGACCACTCGAGCGAGCTCATGCCCATCATCTGCCGCTGCGCGCCCTCGTGCCAGCGGCCGCCGCGCTCGCGCGTGAGCTCTTCGCGCACCTCGTCCCAGACGTGCTCGGAGTCGAGCAGGACGCCGTCGAGGTCGAACACGACGGCCTCGATCACAGTACGGCGTAGCTCTGCCGGTAGAAGACGAGCGGCTGCTCGGCTGGGCCGGGCTCGGCGCTTTCGACTTCCGCGACGAAGAACGTGTGGTCGCCGGTCTCGTGCTCCTGGACGAGGCGCCCCGCGAGCCAGGCGACCGCACCGTCGAGCTGCGGCGGGCCGCCGGTGTCGCGAAGCGGGATCCGTGTCCAGAGCGCGATCGGTGGGACTCCGCGGGCGAAGTGCTGCGCAAGGGCCTCCTGGCCGGTGGCGAGCATGCTCACGGCGAGCATCTCGGACTCGCGCAGGAGCTCGTGCAGCGCTGCGTCCCGGCGGACCGCGAAGCCGACGAGGGGCGGCTCGAGCGAGAGCGAGACGAGCGAGGCGACGGTCAGGCCGGCACGCTGGCCGCGAACCTCGACGGTGATGACCGCCACGCCCGCCGGAAAGCGTGCCATGACCGCCCGCAGCTCGTCGCCCCCGACCACGCCCGGATCATATGAGTCGCCTAGCTCAGTGCTGGTGGCACTTGCGCCAGCCGCCGCGGATCTCGTCGAGCTTCGCGTTCATCGACTGCTCCATCGCGACGTCGTTCGCGTTGTTCGGGTCGTACCTGTGCAGCCCGAGGCCGTGCCAGGCGATGTCCGGCGTCACGCCGGGCCCGACCGCCGTGATCCGGTACTGGTCGCCGTGCGCCGGCCCGCGACGCTTGTGCGGCGTGCCCGGCGGGTGCGGGTGCCCGTTCACAAACGGGTTGCGTCGGAAAAAGCCGAAGCAGAAGATCCCGGGCGGCCCGGAGGTGACGAACGCCTCTTCGCGCCGCCAGCCCTTCCCGTATGGCGAGTTGTGCGTGTCGAGATAGAGGAGCCGACCGTAGTTGTCGGTCGGAGCGCCGAAGTGCGTCGTGCCGAAGCCGCGCACGCCAACGCCTCGGTACGTGAACTGGCCGAAGACTTCCTCGATGTGATGGCTGTAAACCCAGTCCTGGTAGACGTCGAGCTCGGCCGGCGCGCCGGACCAGTGCGACAGGTGCAGCCACCATTCCTTCTGCTTGAAGAGCCACGGTTTGAAGCCGAGCCCCGGCAGCGGGGTCTGCCAGCTCTGCAGCGCCCAGTAGGAGCCGTCCGGCGCCTTGCAGGCAGTCACGAGCCAGTCGAGCTGCGGCCCGTCGTACGGCAGGCAGGAATTCCGGAAATGCCGCCAGACACCGTGCCCGTAGAAGAGGCGCCCGCCGGAGTAGTCCAGCCGGAACTTGACCTGCGGGACGTTCGGGCGCGGCGGTCTCGTGCGCGCGTTGACGGCCCCACGCGCGATCAGGTGCAGCAAGCGTCGCCCGTGGTCGCGGAAGGTGATCAGCGCGACGCCCTGCGCGTTGACCTCGAGCTTGACGTTCGCCGCGTTGCGTGCGATCAGCTGCGAGCCATAAGCAGGCCCGGCGAGCGCGCCGGCAAAGCCGGCGACGACGACGGCCAGGATGAAACGGTTCCGCATCGAGACGAGACCCCGCACATCGGGTACATCGGATTCCGCGCGCTGGTTCTTGACCCTCGGGTTAGCTAAGACGCAATCCGGTCGACCGACTCCCAGGGGATCCCGAGGAAGACGTTGACGACGCCGGGGTCGAACTGGGATCCGGCGGCCTCGCGCAGCCGGTGGCGGGCCTCTTCGACGCTCAGCCGCTTGCGGTACGGGCGGTCGGTAGTCATCGCGTGGAACGCGTCGCAGACGAAGATGATCCGAGCCTCGACCGGGATCTCCTCGCCGGCTTTGCCGTCCGGATAGCCCTTGCCGTCCCAACGCTCGTGGCAGCCGCGCACGATCGTCCGCACCTCGGCGAGGCGGTCGATCGGCTCGAGGATCCGCTCGCCGAGCTCCGGGTGCATCTCGATGACGCGCCGCTCGTCCTCCGTCAGCGGCCCCGGCTTGAGCAGGATGCTCGTCGGCACGCCGATCTTGCCGATGTCGTGGAAGAGCGCGCCGAGCTCCAGCCGCTTCAGCGCCGGCGCGTCGAAGCCGAGCTCGCGGCCGACGCGCAGCGCCATGTCGGTGATCCAGCGCGTGTGTGAAGAGGTGTACTCGTCGTTCGCCTCGAGCGCGTTCGCGAGCGCCTCGACCGTCGAGACGAAGGTGCCCTCGAGGCTCTCGAAGCTGCGCGCCCGCTGCAGCGCGACGGACGCCTGATAGGAGAGGCCGCCAAGCAGCCGCAGGAGCTCGTCGCTCGAGAGGACGCCCGCGGCCGGGTCGCGAATCGTGATGAAGCCGTCGACCGCACCCTCGGCGCGCAGCGGCGCGAGCGCGAGGTCCGGCCACGCACGGCCGTCGGGCGACGGCAGCGTCTCGGCGAGCTCGCTGCCGCTTGCGAGGAACGGCTCGTTCCGGCCGCCGATCGCCTCGCGGACGAGAGCGCCCTCGAGTGCGACGTCGACCATCGGGCGCAACTCCGGCACGCCGTCCGGGTCCGAGTGCGAGACGACCCGAAAGTTGCCCTCGTCGTCCGGCAGCCAGAGCGAGCAGCTCTTGCCTAGGAGCAGCGAAGCAGCGCGTGCGGTCTCCTCGGTGATCTCCTCCAGCGTCTCCGCCTCCGAGATCGCGCCGGTGTACTCGAGCAACGCCTTCAGGTGCGCCGCTTCCCGCCGCTGCGCCTCGTACAGGCGCGCATTCTCGAGCGCGACCGAAGCGTGGCCCGCGAGCACCTCGAGCAGCCGCACGTCGTCTTCGTCGAACTGACCGACGCCGAGCTTCGAGATCCCGACCACGCCGATCACGCGGGTGCCGTAGCAGAGCGGGACAGCGATCTGGGACTCCTCGATCGCGTGCGTGCCGGGGATCATCACCGCGTGCTCGCACTCGAGCGTGTTCGCGACGAGCAGCGGCATGCCGGTCGCGGCCACGTGGCCGGTGATCCCGTTGCCGATCTTCGTGCTCGGGAAGTCGACCCGCTGGCCGTCGCGCGCCACGAGCTCGCCGCGGAACGCGATCGGGACCACCTCGTCGCCCTCGACGACCGAGACGCGACAGTTGTGATAGTCGATCAGGAGCCTGAGCTCGTCCGCGATCACGGCGCCGATCTCGCGCACGTCGTTGAGCCGGTTCAGCTTGCCGGCAAGACCTTGCAACATCTTCAGGTGGGCGATCGAGCGGACGTCGCGGCCGGTCGCGGCCGGGCCCTGGGGCCGCTCGCTCGCAGTCTCGTCGAAGAGCACGATCTGGTTCTTGCCGCGCGCCTTCGAGGTCATCATCGCGGCCTCGGCGCAGGCCACCAGCTCGCGGGGGTTCATTGCGTGCTGCGGGCCTTGCGAGATGCCGATCGACGTGGTGATCTTCCCGGCCGGGCCGAAGGCGACCGACGAGAGCGAGTCGGTCAGGCGCCGCGCCAGGTTGAGCGCGTCGCCTGCGTCGCAGGAGGCCATGATCACGCCGAACTCCTCGCCACCGAGGCGGCAGACGACATCGGAGCCGCGGAGGGCTGCGCGCAGCAGCTCGGCGAGGTCGCGCAGGACCTGGTCGCCGACGCCGTGGCCGTAGACGTCGTTGACGCGCTTGAAGTCGTCGATGTCGAGCATCAGCACCGCGACCGAGTCCCGGGCGCGGCTCGCGCGCGTCAGCTCGGCGCGCAGGCGCTCGTGGAAGTAGCGGTGGTTGTAGAGCCCGGTCAGCGAGTCGGTCTGCGCCTGGTACTCGAGCCGCGCACGGATCTGCGCGTTGTCGAGCGCGAGCGCGGCGGCGTCGCCGAAGCGGCGCGCGAGCTCGAACTCTTCGTCGCTGAACTCCGCGTGCTCGCCGAGGCGGTAGATGTTGAGCGCACCCTTGACCGCGTCGCGGGCGATCAGCGGCACGGTGATCAGGGCCTCGGGCTCGTCGGGCGGGGTGCCGGGGACGACCTTCATGCGCGGGTCGAGATGGGCCTGGTTCGTGCGCACGGGCTCGCGGTGCAGCGCAGCCCAGCCGGTGATGCCCTCGCCGAACTTGCGCGGGCTGTTCATGATGTTGTCGGCCCACTGGTCGCGCGCGAGCACGGGGGTGAGCGTCATCTGGGCCTCGTCCGCCTGGTAGATCGAGAGCGTGTCGTAGGGCACGAGCTCGGCCAGCGTGTCGGCGATTCGCTCGAGCAGGTTGTCGACGGTGTGCTCGGAGAGGATCTCGTGGAAGACGTCCGCTAGCTGGCGGTACGACTGGACGAGGCCGTCCGAACGGGGGCGTCCAGGAGCGCCGGGGAGGGCGTCCAGGTCGCGTGCAGGGGCCGCAGCCGCGAAGAGGTGCCGCATTGGCCTTAGTTTCATGTTCTTCCGCTTCTGGGAGATCCCCCGGAAAGGGGAATCTGTCCGGAACGTTCATCGGCCTACTTTTGGCGGTCTCGTTCCTCGCGCTGGTTCTCTTCTGCTAAATCGGCCGCGTCGAAGTCGCGCCGCAGCTCGTCGATCGGCGGCATCACCGCGAGCGCCGGCACGATCGGCAGCCAGAGGTTGAACAGCCGGTAGATGACGACGCCGAGCAGCGCGCGCCCGAACGGCAGGCCGACCCAGTAGAGCGCGAACGTGAGCGCGATCTCGACGACGCCGGCGCCGCCTGCCGGCAGTGAGCGCCTCGTCAAGACGTAGCCGGTCGCGTAGCCGATGATGAGCGCGGGCACCGAGAGCGGCGGGTTGCCGAAGAACGCAAGCGCGCCCCAGAGACAGGCGATGTCGCCTCCCCAGTAGAGCCCTGTCCCCATGAACCCGAGCCCGTGCTCGCGCGGCGGAGCGACGAGCATCGTCCGCAGGATGTGGAGCCCCCGCACGAAGTGGGCGAATGCGATCGGGATGCGGCCCGCTTCGGGGCCGGGGCGGGTGTAGCGATCGGCTCGTCTCGGCGAGCTCAGCCAGATCGCAATCGCTGCTCCCGGGATCACGGCGAGCCAGGGGAGCGTCAGCCCGAGTGACACGTGCTCACCGCTCACGATCAGCGCGATCGCAGAGCACAACGCCGCCGGGGCGAGCACGGCGTACTCGAGCGCGCCAAGCGCGAGCACTCGCGCAACCGCACCGTCGCGGTCCTCGCCGGCGCTCCGAAGCGCCCAGTAGTCGACTGCGAAGCCGCCGCTCGTTCGCGTCGCCGCGAACACGCCGAAACCCCCGACTACCGCGCGGACGGAATCGCCGATGGTCAGCTGCGGCCCCTCGTCGACCTTGGCTGTGTCGCGCACGGCCAGCACGTAGCCGAGGTACGCCACGAGCTCGCCGCCGAAGCAGAGCACGAGCCAGGCCGGGTGGAGGTTGTGTCGCGCGCGGGCGATCCGCCCCGCGCCGGCGAGATCGGTCAGCCCGGCGACCGCGCCGAGCGCTAGCGCTGCCGGGACAAGCAGCACGAGGATCGGGCGGCGCTCGACCCACCCGAGCGCGCGGCGAAGTCCCGCTCGCGTCTCCGAACCGAATGCCACGCGCATTAGCCCATCGTGGCAGCGGGGGTCATTCCGGGCCAGGGACCAACCGTGTGCCCGTGGCCTTGAAGGACGCATAGGCCGTTCCGCCCCGGGCGAGCTCGAGCTTCTCTGCCGAGGCGGCCGTGACCTCCGCGGTCAGCGAGCCCACCCGGACCCGAACCCGATTCCCGACCTGAACGACCGAGGCGACCTCGCCCGCGAGCAGGTTCATCGCGGAGCCGTCGACCTGCACCCTCCCGACCGATACGTCCCACGGGTAGACGACCACGCCGACCTCGCCACGGGCGGTGTCGGTCGAATAGACGAATTCGCCGGACTCGAGCCGGATGCGTGTCAGCCCTCCTTCGATGGGCTCGGCATAGCCTCGGAGGAGGTTGGCACCTGTGAAGGAAGCGACGAACGGATCGGCCGGCCGCGCGACGAGCTCCTCCGGGCTGCCGACCTGCCGGAGCGTTCCGCCGACCAGGACGCCGACGGTGTCGGCGAGGGCGAGGGCGTCCTCGTAGTCGTGGGTGACGACCAGCGTCGGCAGGTCGAAATCGCGAAGGAGCTCCTGCAGCTCGACGCGAACGGCTGCCTTCGTGTGCGCGTCGAGGGCGGCGAGCGGCTCGTCGAGCAGCAGGACGGCCGGCCTGCGTGCCAGGGCGCGTGCGAGGGCGACGCGCTGGCGTTCGCCGCCCGACAGCTCGCTCGGCCGGGCCCTCGCAAGGTGCAAGATCTCGAAGCGCTCGAGCAACCGGCGCGCCTCCGCCTTCCCCGCGTAGGCCACGTTCTGCTGGACGGTGAGGTGGGGGAAGAGAGCGTACTCCTGGAACACGAGACCGACGCTGCGCTCCTCGGGCTTGCGAAGGATGCCTCGCTCGACGTCGGTCCAGACCTCGTCGCCGAGCACCACCCGGCCGGCGCCGGGCGACGCGAGCCCCGCGATCACCCGCAGCACCGAGCTCTTGCCTGCCCCCGAAGGCCCGACGAGCGCGACCGTGCGCTCGACCTCGAGCGCGAGCCTCAGCTCGAAGGAGCGACGAGCGAGACGGAAGTCCGTCGAGAGGGTCGCCACGAGAGGCTCAGCTTCAGGGTGAACAGCAG
>VAXD01000229.1:0-2019 GCA_005884155.1 Actinomycetota bacterium
GAAGTAGCCGACCAGCCCACAGGCGAGGCCGACGAAGGTCCCGGCGAACAAGGCATTTCGCATGAACTCTTGCGCGAACATCAGCGGGTCACGATCCGGACGAGCACGTAGACGCCAAACGAGAGCGAGGTCACGTAGAAGCCGACCGGGTAGATCGAGAAGTAGGCGAGTGCAAGCCCGGCCCAGGTCACCGCCAGCGCCAGCGCAACCGCGAGCGTCAGCCCGAGCCACGGCCGCGGGGTCAACCGGTGGGCGGTCGCCGCCGGCGTGACGAGCAGCGCGAAGACGAGCAGCGCGCCGGTGATCTGGCTCGTCTCCGCGACCGAGAGGCCCAGGACGAGCAGGAAGCCGAGGCCGAGGAGGCGGACCGGCACGCCGCTCGCCCTGGCGACGTCGGAGTCGACCGACGCGAAGAACAGCGGACGGGCAGCGAAGGCCGTGACCGCGACCGTCGCGACTGCCACCACAAGGAGCACGAGCACCTGCGAGCGGGTGATCCCGAGGAAGGTCCCGAAGAGCAGCGAGTCGAGGCCGGTCAGGATGCTGTGCGAGAGCGAGACGAACACGAAGCCGAGAGCCAGGGCCAGCGCCTGCAGCGATCCGATCGCGGCCGACTCCGCTCCGAGACTCCGGCGCGTGCCGGCGATCGCGGCGAGGACCAGCGCGCCCGCTCCGCAGAAACCGAAGTAGCCGAGCGCGAGCGGCACCCCTGCCCAGCCGGCGGCGGCCGCGCCCGGGAAGGCGATCACCGAGAGCGTGTGGCCCGCGAAGGCCTGCCGGCGCAGGACCATGAACCAGCCGGTGACCCCCGCCATGACCGCAACGATCGTCCCGGCCTCGAGCGCGTTGACCATGAACGGGTACGTGAACAGCTGCCGGAAGTCGTCGAGCAGGTTCCACGACAGGCCCTGGAAAACGGCTGCATCAAGCATGGCGGTCGCCGTGATGGAAGGGCGCCTCGGGCTGGCCGACGACGACGAGCCGCCCGTCCGAGGCGTGCAGCACCTCGATCGGCACGCCGAAGAGCCTCGTCAGCGTCTCGCTCGTGATCACATCTCGAGGCCGGCCGCCGACCGCGCTGCCGCCGGCGACATAGACGACCTGGTCGATGAAGCCGAGGATCGGGTTGACGTCGTGCGCGACGAGCAGGACGGCGACGTGCTCCTGCTCGCAGATCCGGCGCACGAGCGCGGCGACCGCGGCCTGGCTCGCGAGGTCGAGGCTGTCGAGCGGCTCGTCCAGCAGGAGCAGCTGCGGGCGGCGGACGAGCGCCTGGGCAATCAGCAGCCGCTGCTGCTCGCCACCGGAGAGCTCCCCGATCGGCTTCGTCGCGTAGCGGCTCGCACCGACAAGCTCGAGCACCTCGGCGACGCGGCGCGCCTTCTCCTTCGTGCCTGGGAGGCCCGGGATCGGGATGCCCCAGCGGGAGCCGTCGAGGCCGAGCCGGACCAGGTCGATCCCGCGGATTCGCGTGGCGCTGTCGAAGTTGCGCCGCTGCGGCAGGTAGCCGATCCGCGCGTTCGCTTCGCCGGGCGGACGGCCGAGCACCTTCGCCTTTCCGGCCGCGAGCGGCAACAGGCCGAGGATCGCCTTCACCAGCGTCGACTTGCCGGCCCCGTTCGGGCCCAGCACGGCCACGAACTCGCCCCGCGCGACCCCGAGCGAGACGTCCTCGAGGATCGCGCGCCCGCCGAGTCGGAGGGTCGCCCCCTCGAGGGCGACCGCGGGCTCGCTCACCTTCCGGTCGCTTCGGCCAGCGCTCGCCGCAGTGCCTCGAGCTGGGCTGACTGCCAGTCCTGGAACCGAGCGGAGGCCGGCGTCATCGTCTCGGTGATCGTCGTCACCGGGATGCCCTGCTTGCGTGCGGCGTCGGTGATCCGCTGCACGTCCGGCGTGCTGTTTTGGCTGTTGAAGACCCAGACCTTGATCTGATGCTTCGCGATCTGGCGGTCGATGGTCGTGATGTCCGAGGCGGTCGGCTCGGTTCCCTCGCTGATGGCCTTCAGGAAGGAGCCCGGG
>VAXD01000229.1:2147-2646 GCA_005884155.1 Actinomycetota bacterium
CTCGAACTTGGCCTTCTGCGCCCGGAAGTACGCGGCGTGCTTCGGGTCGAGCTTCGAGTAGTCAGCGGCGATCGCGTCGACCACTTGCTGCACGGTCGTGGGCGAGTACCAGCGGTGCGGGTTGCCGCCCGCCGGGATGCCGACCAGGTCGCCGACGGTGAGGACGATCCGGCCCTTCGCGGGGTTCGAGCTCAGGAGCTTCGACGCCCAGGGGTCGTAGCCCACGCCGTTGACGATCGCCATCCGCGCACCGGCGAGCAGGCGCCCGTCGGCCGCTGTCGGCTCGTAGTCGTGCGGGTCGGTCGCCGGGCTCGTGATCACGCTCGTCACCTGCACCTTGGCGCCGCCGAGCTGCGTGGCGATGCTGCCCCAGAAGTTCTCGGCCGCCGCGACCTGAATCGGGCCGTGGGAGGCGGCGGTCTTCGGCGAGCCGCTGCAGCCGGCCGCGAGAGGCACGAGCGCGGCGAGCAGCAGCAAGGGGGCGAGCACCCGCACGGGC
>VAXD01000230.1 GCA_005884155.1 Actinomycetota bacterium
CAATGCACGCGTACTGGCGGGGCCGGTGGGCCGACGCACTCACGCGGGCAAACGACTTCATCGCCTCAAGTGAAGCCGGCTCACCGCACTACATGGACTCCGTCTGCCGTTACGTCCGGGGATCAATTCACCTGGCGCGCCGCGACACCGAGGCCGCACTCGCCGATGCGCGGCGTGGGACGGAGCAGGCGCGGCCTATCAAGGATCCGCAGGCGCTGAACCCGGCAGTCGCGTTCGAGGCGCGCGTGGAGCTCGCCGCCGGGAACCTCGAGGCCGCTACCAGGTTGGCGGACGAGCTGCTCGGGATCTGGGAAGGCGACGGGGTCGGCCCGCAGGCCGAGTCGGTCGACGGAGCGTGGGCCCTGGTCGACCTGGGGCGCGCCGACGAGCTCGTGGCGGCCATCGAGCGGGCCGAGGCGCAGACGCTCTGGCACCAGGCCGCAAGGCGAATCGCAGAGGGCGATGCGGCCGGCGCGGCGGAGGTCTATGCCGAGATCGGCACCCTGCCCGACGAACTCTACGCCCGCCTGCGGGCTGCGGACGACCTCGTCCGGCGCGGAGAACGCGCGGAAGCGGACGCCCAGCTCAGGCTGGCGTTGCCCGGCTTCGCCGAGCTCGGCGCTACGGCGTGGCAGGCCCGGGCCGAGACCTTGCTCGCCGCGTCAGCCTAGCCCGAGCCGCAGCGGCGGAAGCTCGTCAGCGCGTGGCCGCGCCGTTCGAGGTCCGGGATGCCGCCGTCGAGCAGCGGCCGAGCAGGGACGCCATGGGCGGCCAGGACGCTCGCGGCCACCGCGGCGCGCGCGCCGCTCTCGCAGACCGTGACGACCGTGCGGCCGTTCGTCAGCTCGCCGGCGAACTCGCCGACAAGGCGGTACGGGATGTGGCGGCTCTCCGGAATATAGCCCTCGTCGCGCTCGTCCTTCTCGCGGACGTCGACGACCTCGACCGCGTCGTCCGCGAGGAGTCGCTCGAGCTCGTCGACGCCGATCGGCTCGAGCCGCTCGGAGCCGGCCGCGCCCAGCAGGTAGCCGGCGAGGTCGAGCAGGCCCACGGCTCGCAGGCGCGCCGCGGCCGTCTCGGCGTCCTCCTGCGTGGCGGCGCGGATTTGGATTGCGACCGGGGCGTCGGGATCGAGCAGGAAGCCCGCCTTCGTCCCGAGCGACGAGCCGGAGACCGGGACGTTGAGCGCACCCGGCAGATGTCCTGCGGCGAACTCGTGCGGCGAGCGGACGTCAAGCACCTGCGCGTCGAAGCGCTCGAGCTGTTCGAGCGGCTGCGGCGCGCCGAGGAAGGGCCCGCGGTTGAGCGCGACCACTCGCTCGATGGTCGGCGGCTTTGGCGCCGAGCTGGCCGCGTGCGCGGCGACGAACTCCGACTCGTCGCGGAAGGCGAGAGCGCGGTTCGTGGCGAGTTCCTTCGCGATCGTCGAGGAGCGGTCGGCGCTGATCCCGGTTGCGCAGAGCGAGCCCGCGACGTGGCCGGGGAGGACGTCGGTGTCGGCCGGCAGCGCGGTGAGCCGGTTGAGCGAGCCGAAGAGAGCCGCTGCACCTTCGCTTGCCTCAACCGCAAGGTCGGGTCGGGCCGCGTCGCCGACGAGCAGCGAGTCACCCGTGAAGAGCCGTCCGCCGGCGAGGTAGCAACAGTGCTCGGGCCGATGGCCGGGCGTGTGTAGGACGCGGATCGCGACCGAGCCGACCGACAGCTCCTGCCCATCCTCGATCGGCTCGAACGGGTACTCGGGCTCGCCGAGCGGGTGGATGCTCACCGGGACGCCGTGCTCGAGCGCGAGCCGGCCGTGGCCAGAGACGTGGTCGGCGTGCGTATGCGTCTCCAGCGCGCGGACGATACGGACGCCGCTGCGCTCCGCCTCGTCGAGGTATTGCTCGATCGCGTACGCGGGGTCGATGACGACACCCTCGCCTGCTTGCTCGTCTCCGATCAGATAGGACGCGCAGCCGAGGTCATCGTCCACGAACTGGCGAAAAACCACTGCAGAGAGACGCTAACAGGGTCTGCCGCTGCCTTGCTCACGGCTACCTTCTCGGAGTGAGCACGACGATCAAGCTTGCGCTTGGCGCCGCAGCCGTCCTCGTCGCGGGCGGCGTCGCAGCGGTTGTCGCGATCGCCTGGCGCGGGTCGAGCACTTCCTCGCCGATTGCGACGAACGGTCTCGCGGTCTCGTCGTCGTACCAGCCGCCGCGAGGCGCCCTCGTGGTCGCGGCGGAATCCGGCAGCCGGGCGGTTGCGCTCGCAGTGGGGGGTGGCCGGCTGACCGCGAGCGTGCTCGCTCCGAGCGGCGATCCCGACAACGGGCTGCACGTCTCGTTCCGGGCCGGAGGACACGTGGTCGAGGCGAAGCCGTGCGGTGCGGGCTGCTACACCGCGGCGGCGACGCGCTCACGGGCGGTGGAGGTCGAGCTCGGCTCCGGGCCGCCGGTGACCTTCCGCATACCGGCTCGTGCGCGACCGGCGACGGCGATCGTCAAGCGCGCGACGCGCGTCTTTCGCCACCTGCGCAGCCTCGTCTACGTCGAGTCGCTGCGCTCCACGCCGACCGTCGGCCTGCTCACGACCTGGAGCATGCAGGCCCCCGACCGCGTCGCCTATCGGATCAAGGGCGGGGCGTCCGCGGTCGTGGTCGGCAATCGCCGCTGGGACCGGCCGAACAGCCGTGCGGCGTGGTCGAAGTCGCCGCAGGTGCCGAAGCTGAGCGTGCCGCAGCCGACCTGGGGCA
>VAXD01000013.1:0-8599 GCA_005884155.1 Actinomycetota bacterium
AGCCGACGACGGCGCAAGCAGCAAGGCGATGGTTATCGCGCCGAGCAGCGCTGTGCGCCGCAACAGCAGATTTCCTTTCATGGAAACCACCTCCCTGGCCTCGCGGCAGATGCGAGGCCTACCGTGGACCAGATCCCGGCTCAGGGCGCTACTTGCGGAATGGCTCGTTCCGAGCGGCTAGCCGCCGTGCAGGTTGCCGATGTCGTTCGAGATGCCGAGGACGTAGATGAACAGGATCAACGCGATCCCGATCATCGAGACGCGTTCGTAGACGACCCGGCCGACCGCCTTCCCGCGCAGGCCCTCGATGATCGAGAAGGCGATATGGCCCCCGTCGAGCGGGAGCAGGGGTAGCAAGTTCAAGAGCGCCAGCGAGAGGCTGATCAGCGCGAGGATGGCGAAGTAGTCGCGGTACCCCTGCTGCGCCGCCTCGCTCGACGTGCGGACGATTCCGACCGGTGTCGAGATCTGCTTGCGATTGGCCGGCGAGGTGACGTGCACGAGCCACGTGCCCATCGCCTTGGTCACGTAGCCGACGTCGCGGCCGGCGAGGCCGACGGCCTGGATCGGGCCGTAGTGCTTGTAGCGGACGATCGCGGGCCGGAAACCGAGGATGTAGGCGCCCGAGCGCTTGACCGGCTTCACTGCGGGAAGCTCGTCGACCAAGCCGTTTTTGTGGATGACGTAGAGGGCGAGCGGGTGGCCGTGGCTCGTCTGGATCGCGTGCCTGACCTGGTCGAACGTCCTCGTGGGGGCGCGGTTGACCCCGATGATCGTGTCGCCGGACTTCAGACCGGCCTGTGCGGCGGGTGTGCCCTTCTCGATCGCGTCGACGCGCCGAGAGGCCGCGGACGGGACCCCGATCATGTAGACGATCGCGAGCAGGATGATCGCGAAGACGAGGTTCGTCGCCGGCCCGGCCGCGATCACGGCGATCCGCTTCCAGGTGCGCTGGCGCCAGTAGGCGTCGCGCCCGACGCCGTCACGCAGCTCGCTCAGGCCGCGCCGGGCCGCGCGGGCGGCGCTGTTCGAGAGCTCCGCGCTCTCAACGGCCTGCTCGAGCTCGTCCAGTGCCGGCCCCGCGTGGTCGAAGTCGCCGTCCTCGAGCAACCGCTTGACCCGGTCGACGGCCGGCAGCAGGCGCGGCTCCTCGTAGAGCGCCGTGCCGAAGTGCGCCTCCAGGTCGGACGGCGCCGGCCGGTGCATCCCAGGGATCTTCACGTAGCCGCCGAGCGGGATCGCGCCCAGCCCGTACTCGACGCCCTTGTGCCGCTTCTTCACGAGCGCGGGCGGGAAGCCGACGTAGAAACGGCGCGGCCGCATCCCGACACCGAGAGCGGTGAAGAAGTGGCCCGCCTCGTGAATCAGGATCAGGAAAGCGAGACCGAAGATTGCGACGGCGATCGTCATCTGACTGCGAGTCCTCGCTCCGCGAGCCGGCGCGCGGCCGTGTCGGCTTCGACCAGGTCGTCGAGATTCCGCGCGGGGGCGCCGTCGACGTCCGCGAGCGCCTCCTCGACCGTTTCGGCGATGCCGAGGAACGGCAGCCGCCCCTCGAGGAACGCGGCCACGGCGACCTCGTTGGCAGCGTTGAACGCGCACGGGTAGGTGCCGCCCTGCTCCCCGGCGCGGCGGGCGAGCGCGAGGAGCGGGAACGTCTCGAGGTCCGGCGCCTCGAACTCGAGCACGAGGCCGCCGGCGAGGTCGAGCCCGGGCAGCGGCGTCTCAGCGCGCTCCGGGTACGTGAGCGCGAACGAGATCGGCACGCGCATGTCCGGATAGCCGAGATGCCCCAGCGAGGCGCCGTCGCGGAGGCGCACGAGCGCGTGCACGACCGACGTCGGCTGCAACACGACCTCGATCCGGTCGTACGGGAGGCCGAGGAGGAAGTGCGCCTCGATCAGCTCGAGCCCCTTGTTGGCGAGGGTCGCGGAGTCCACCGTGATCTTCGGGCCCATGTTCCACGTCGGGTGCGCGAGCGCTTCCTGGGGCGTGACGTCCTCGAGCTCTTCGCGCTTGCGTCCTCGGAACGGCCCGCCGGAGCCGGTCAGGACGAGCGAGTCGACCTGTTCCGGAGCACGGCCTTCGAGGCACTGGAACGCCGCGGAGTGCTCGCTGTCGACCGGCAGCAGCAGCCCTCCTCCCCGCTCCTGCGCCTCGAGCGCCAGCTCTCCTGCCGCCACGAGGCTCTCCTTGTTCGCCAGGGCCAGCGTGACGCCGCGCTCGAGCGCCCAGAGCGTCGCCGGCAGGCCCGCGAAGCCGACAACCGCGTTCAGGACGACGTCTGGCTCCGCGCGCTCCAGCAGCTCCGTCAGGTCGCCGCCGACCTGGGTCAGTGGCGCGAGCCCGTCGAGCGGCTGGGATCCAGAGGCGGCGGCGACGAGCTGGAGCTCAGGGTGGCTCTCCACGATCTCGACGGCCTGGCGGCCGATCGAGCCGGTCGCCCCGAGCAGGGCTACACGCTTCATGTGCTCAAAGTGTACGAACCGGGCCTCCAAATGGATCAGGTGAAGGCCAGGATCGTGTAGAACGACGCGATCGAGGCGAACAGCAGCGCGTCCACGCGGTCGAGCACGCCGCCGTGGCCGAGCAGCAGCCGCCCGGTGTCCTTCACGCCGAGGTCGCGCTTGACGGCCGACTCGAACAGGTCGCCCATAGGCGCCGCGACCGCGATCACCGCGCCGAGGACGAGCGACTGGCCGACGGTCAGGAAGTGCTCGTGGTAGAGCGCGAAGAAGGGCACGAGGATCGCGGTCACGGTCGACGCGACTAGCCCTTCCCACGTCTTTCCCGGCGAGAGCACCGGGGCCAGCTTGTGCCGCCCGATGAGGGCGCCCGTGAAGTACGCCAGCGTGTCCGCCGCGAAGACCCCGAGCACCACCGTGAACACGGCCAGCCGCCCGTGCTCGGGCAGCGCGCGCAGCAGCAGGACGTACGCGAGGCCGAAGCCGACCCAGGCCGTGCCGAGCACGGTCGTCGCGACAGCGACGGTCAGCGACTGGCGGGTTTCGGAGATGCCTTTCAGCAGGAACGCAAGTGCGAGCGTCGTCAGGAAGCCGCCGAGCATCCAGATCGTGCCGCCGAGCTGGGCGCCCAGCAGCGTCAGGACGAGCCCCGTATAACCCGCGAGAACGAGCGGCCGCAACGGCCTCGCGACCGCGTAGAGCTCGTGCAACGCGATCAGCCCGCCGACCACGGCGAGGAGCCAGAGCCACCAGCCGCCGAGCCAGGCGAGGCCAAGGACCGCCGGCAGGCCGACGACCGCGACCAGAATCCGCGACCAGAACGAGCTCATCGTCCGCCGAAGCGGCGCCTTCTGCCTGCGTAC
The DNA here is from genome assembly GCA_005884155.1 of Actinomycetota bacterium. GTDB lineage: Bacteria > Actinomycetota > Thermoleophilia > Gaiellales > Gaiellaceae > AC-32. The sequence continues at coordinate 3,329 of VAXD01000013.1, forward strand.
GCTGCGAGTGCCTGCTCCAGCTCCTCCTTGCCGAAGTCGGGCCAGAGGGTGTCGGTGAAGACGAGCTCCGCGTAGGCGAGCTGCCAGAGGAGGAAGTTCGAGATGCGCAGCTCGCCCGACGTGCGGATCAGGAGGTCGGGATCGGGCAGCTCGGGTGCGTAGAGGTTCGCGTGGAAGACCTTCTCGTCGATCTCGTCCGGCGCGACGCCGGCTTCGACCAGACGCCTGGCCGCATCGACCAGCTCCGCGCGGCCCCCGTAGTCGAGCGCCACCCAGAGCCTGAGGCGGTCGTTTCCGGCGGTCTCCTCCTCGAGCCGCGTCATCCCCTCTCGAAGGACCGCCGACGCGCGATCGCGCCGGCCGATGAAGCGCGTGCGGACACCTTGGCGCACGAGATCCGGCAGCTCGCGCTCGATCGTCTCGCCGAAGATGTCCATCAGCGAGTCGACCTCGCCCTCCGGCCGCGACCAGTTCTCGGTCGAGAACGCATAGACGACGAGCGTCTCGAGCCCGAGGTCGATCGCCGCTTCGACCGTCCGCCGGAGCGCCTTCGTCCCGGCGCGATGGCCCTCGGCGACGGGCAGCCCGCGCTTGGCTGCCCAGCGGCCGTTGCCATCCATGATGATCGCGACCGACCGGGCATGCTCGCCAGGCTGCCCGCCGTCGACGACAACAGAGTCCGGCGAGCCGGGCATTAGGAGGGTTTGGCGGAATAGCGCTCGTCGCCGGGGTGCGATGCTCGTTCCGAGGCAAGGACGCAGGGAGCGCGCGTACCTGAGCGGTACGGGCGCGACTGAGGACGCCGCATCGGGGCGAGCAGCGCGTCCCGGCGGCACAGACGGTATTTCGTCAAGCCCTCCTAAACCTCCAGGATCTCGGCTTCCTTGCGCTTCAGCAGCTCGTCGATCTTCTGCGTGTGCTCGTCCGTCAGCTTCTGGACGCGCTCCTCGGCGCGGTGCTCATCGTCCTTGCCCGCCTCGCCCTTGTCGACGAGCTCCTTGAGGTGGTGCATGACGTCCCGGCGGACGTTGCGCACGGCGACCCGCCCCTCCTCGGCCATGTTGCGGACGACCTTGACGAGCTCCTTGCGCCGCTCCTCGGTCAGCTGCGGGATCGGCAGGCGGATCACCTTGCCGTCGTTGGACGGCGTCAGGCCGAGGTCGGACTCCTGGATCGCGCGCTCGATCGACTGCAGCGAGCTCGGGTCGAACGGCTGGACGGTTAGTAGCCTCGGCTCGGGCGCGTTGATCGTGGCGAGCTGCTTGAGCGGCGTCTGCTGGCCGTAGTAGTCGATCTGGATGCGGTCGAGGAGCGCCGGCGACGCGCGGCCCGTGCGCAGCGTCGAGAACTCGGTCTGTGCGGCCTCGACGGACTTGTCCATCCGCCGCTGTGCGTCCTGGATGAGATCGTCGATCGCCATGGGGATCAGGGGGTCGAGACGATCGTGCCGACGCGCTCGCCCTCTACCACCTTACGAATGTTTCCAGGTTCGAGCGCGAAGACGTAGATCGTCAGGCGGTTGTCCATGCAGAGCGAGAGGGCGGTCGTGTCCATCACCTTAAGGCCGCGCTCGATCGCCTGCAGGTGGGTGATCTCGGGAAGCAGCTGCGCGTTCGGGTCGCTGCGCGGGTCGCCGTCGAGAACGCCCTGGACCTTGTTCTTGGCCATCAGGATCCCGTCGGCGCCGATCTCGAGCGCGCGCAGGGCTGCGGCGGTGTCGGTCGTGAAGAACGGGTTGCCCGTGCCGGCGGCGAAGATCACGATCCGGCGCTTCTCGAGATGGCGGATCGCGCGGCGGCGGATGTACGGCTCCGCGACCTCCGCGACCGCGAGCGCCGAGAGGACCCGTGTGTGCGCGCCCCGGCTCTCGAGCGCGTCTTGGAGTGGCAGCGCGTTCAGCAGTGTCGCGAGCATCCCCGCGTAGTCGGCGGTCGCGCGGTCCATGCCCTCGGCCGCCGCTTCGAGCCCGCGGAAGATGTTCCCGCCGCCGACGACGATCGCGAGCTCCACCCCGCGCTGCTGGACGCCGACGATCTCGTCCGCGATCGCCGCGACGCGCGCCGGGTCGAGGCCGTGCTCCCGGTCGCCCATCAGCGCCTCGCCGGAGAGCTTCAGGAGGACGCGCCGCGAGACCGGCCGTTCCGCCGTGCTCTCCGCCGGAACTGCCTCGGTGCTCGTCACGCTAGCCGAGCTGGAACCGCTCGAACTCGAGCACCTCGGCGCCTTCCTCGCCGAGCGCCTCGCCGACCGTCTTTGCCGTGTCGTGGATCCAGACCTGCTCGGTGAGCACCTGTGAGGCGAAGAAGCGCTTGTTCAGCATCCCCTCGACGATCTTGTCGCGCGCCTGCTCGGGCTTCGACTGCACCTCGTCCGAGTTCGCGTAAATATCGCGCTCCGCGGCAATCATCTCCTCCGGAACGTCCTCGCGGCCGATCCAGCGCGGTGCCGAGGCTGCGATGTGCATCGCGACCTTGCGCGCCAGCCCGTTGGCGCCGCCGCGCACCTGCAGCAGCACGCCGAGCTTGTTCGCGGGCGGGTGCGCGTAGCCGTCGATCGTTGCGCCGTCGACCGCCTCGAAGCGCGTGCCTCCGACGACGACGATGTTCTCCCCGAGCTTGCCAGAGAGCTCCTGCCGCTCCTCGTCGATCTGCTCCTCGGCGCCGGGGCCGTCGCGCTCCACCGCTTCGAGCACCTTCTTGGCGAAGGCGAGAAACTCCTCGGTGTTGGAGACCGGCTCCGTCTCGCAGCCGACCGCGACGATCACGCCGCGCTTGGCGTCCTCCGCAACGCGGTAGCCGACCTTGCCCTCGGGCGTCTCGCGACCCGCGCGCTTGGCCGCGCTGGCCATCCCGCGCTCGCGCAGCAGCTTCTGCGCCGCCTCGAGATCGCCGTTCGCGTCCTGCAGCGCTCGTTTGCAATCCATCATCCCGGCGCCGGTCAGCTCGCGGAGCTCCTTGACGAGGGCAGCCGAGATCTCGGTCACGTGACCTCCTCGGGCTGCGGTTCGGGCTCCGGCTGGGCCTCAGGCTCGGGCTCTGCTGTCTCAGCCGGACTCATCACCTCGTGCTCCGGCGCCTCGGCGACGGCTTCCGCGTCCGCCTGCTCCGGCTCGGCCGGTTGCTCAACGGGCTGCTCCGGCTCGGCCGCGGCCTCCTGCGCCGGCTGGAAGTCGGCCGGGCTCGCCTTCGCCTTGCCGGCCGCGATCCCGTCGGCGATCGCGCGCACGACGAGGCTGCAAGAGCGGATCGCGTCGTCGTTGCCCGGGACCACGAAGTCGGCCTCGTCGGGGTCGCAGTTCGTGTCCACGAGCGCGAAGATCGGCAGGCCGAGCCGCCGGGCCTCGCGCACGGCGAGCAGCTCCTTGCGCAGGTCGATCACGAGCACGGCGACGGGCTGCTTGCGCATGTCGGCGACGCCTCCGAGGTTCATGTCGAGTTTCTCAAGCTCGGACTGCATCGAGATTCGCTCCTTCGGCGGGAGCAGCTCGAGCTGCCCCTCGTCGCGCAGGCGGCGCAGCTCGTGGAGCCGCTCGATCCGGTCGGAGATCGTGCGCCAGTTGGTCAGCAGGCCGCCGAGCCAACGGTGGTTCACGTACGGCATCCCGGTGCGCTCCGCGTCCTCCTCGACGGCGTCCTGCGCCTGCTTCTTCGTGCCGACGAAGAGGATCGTCCCGCCGCGCTCGGCGAGGTTGCGGGCGAAATCGTGTGCCTCCTGCAGGTGCTCGAGCGTCTGCTGGAGGTCGATGATGTAGATCCCTCCGCGCTCGCCGAAGATGAAGCGCTTCATCTTCGGGTTCCAGCGGCGGGTCTGGTGACCGAAGTGGACCCCGGCCTCCAGGAGCTCGCGCATGGTGACGACGGACATTCAGTTCCTTTCTCTCGGTTTGGTTCGAATCGCCGGTGAGAGGCGGGTGGAACCGGCTTTCCGTCGCGCCGGCACCGCCACCCGAACGTTGCTCACCGGGTCGGGGACAAAGCCGCGAAAGTCTAGCCGAACCTCAGGTTCAGCCCAGTTTGGGCCGATAAATCGCCCGGGATGATCCAAGCGCTCGCAGAGGCCATCGAGCAGGAGGCCTGGCAGCTCGCGGTGGCGACGGTGGAAGAAGGGCTCACGGACGACCAGCTTCCGTCGCTGCAGCGGCTCGGCAGGCTCGGACAGCTCGGCGACATGCCGACGTTCATCGGCGAGCTTGCACGCGGGCTCGTCGAGCCGTCCCAGGAGCGGCTGCGCATCGGCAGCCCGCTCGCCGCGCAGGCGCGCGATCACGCGCGCGAGCGCGAGGCGCTCGGCTTCGCGCCCCGCGAGATCGTCACCGAGTTCCTACTTCTTCGCCGCGTGCTCTGGCGCTTCGTCTCCGAGCGGGCGGCCGAGCTCGACGCCGGCGAGGACCGGCTCGTGACCGAGTGCGTCGTCGCCTACTTCGACCGGGCGACCTCCGAGCTCGCTCACGAGGCGCGGCACGACCAGCTGACGGGCCTCCTCCACCACCACGCGTTCCTCGGCGAGCTCGAGGCCGAGGTGGAGCGCGCCGGCCGCTACGGGCACGAGCTTGCGCTCGTCTTCTTCGACCTCGACGACTTCAAGGACGTCAACGACACGCTCGGGCACCAGGCGGGCGACCGAGTGTTGCAGAGCTTCGCTGGGGCGCTGCGCGGGTCGCTACGGGCCTCGGATCTCGCGGGCCGGATGGGCGGCGACGAGTTCGCGGCCTACCTCCTCGAGGCGGACGACGAGGCCGGCACACGGTTGATCGCGCGGCTGCACGAGCGGCTCAAGGAGCTCGGCGACCCCTCGGAGGTCTCGTTCAGCGCCGGCACGGCGCACTACCCGGACGACGCGGTCGACGTGGACGGGCTCTTCCGTCGCGCCGACGAGCGGCTCTACTCGGCCAAGCGCGCCAGCGCAACCTGAAGCTCGGGCGGGAGCGGCGACTCGACCTCGACCGGCTCGCCGGTCAGCGGGTGCGGGAACGCGAGCCGCCACGCGTGTAGGAACTGGCGCCGCAGCCCGGGGTCGGGCACGCCGTAGACGGGGTCGCCGATCACCGGTAGGCCGATTGCTGCGAGGTGGATGCGGATCTGGTGGGTCCGCCCCGTCTCGAGCCGGACATCGAGCAACGCGTGGCCGTCGACCAGGCGCTCGACCTCGAAGTGCGTGACCGCGTCACGCGGCGTGTCGGTGTCGAGCGACATCCGGGTCGGGTCGCGCCGGTCACGGCCGAGCGGCGCCTCGATTCGGCCGCTCCACGAGCGCGGGCGCCCGCGGACGAGC
>VAXD01000013.1:8621-23227 GCA_005884155.1 Actinomycetota bacterium
GTAGGAGTCCTCCGTGCGGGCGACCACCATGAGGCCCGATGTGTCGCGGTCGAGCCGGTGCACGATCCCGGGCCGGTCCGGCGCGTCGCCGCCGCCGAGCAGGCCGGCGAGCCCGTGCACCAGCGTCCCGCTCGCGTGGCCGGGCGCCGGGTGGACGACGACCCCGGCGGGCTTGTCCACCACGAGCAGGTGCTCGTCCTCGTACGCGATCCGCAGCGGCACGTCCTCGGGGACGAGCTCTCCCGCAGTCTCCTCCGGCAGCTCGAGCTCGATCCGCTCCCCGCCGGTCAGCCGGTGGCTCTTCGCTGCCTGCCCTCCCTCGACGAGCGCGCCGCCGTGCTCGAGCAGCCGCTCCGCCGCCGCGCGCGAGCCGATCTCCGGCAGCGAGGCAAGGAAGCGGTCGAGCCGCTCGCCTGCGGCCTCCGAGGGCACGACGAGCGACCGGCTCGTCAGAAGCGGGGCCGGCGAGAGGTGTCGCCGAGCAGCAGCGCAAGGAAAAGGATCCCGACGCCGATCACGATGAACGAGTCGGCCAGGTTGAACGCGGGCCACCAGCGCAGGTCGAGAAAGTCCGTGACATGGCCGAGCCGGACCCGGTCGATCAGGTTCGAGGTCGAGCCGCCGATCAGCAGGCCGAGAGCGACCGGCAGCACCGGGTGGCGGGCGCCCGAGCGCGCGAAGAAGAGCAGCATCCACCCAACGGCGAACGCGGTCAGTGCGGTCACCGCGACGGTCGCGCTCGCGAACAGGCCGAAGGCGATCCCCGAGTTCTGCACGTGGTGGATCGAGAACGGGCCGATCACGTGCAGCGACTCGTCGAGGTTGAGCTGGCTCGAGACGATCAGCTTCGTCAGCTGGTCGGCGGCGACCGCGGCGAGGGCGACCGCGGCGAGCTCGATCCACTGGGCCGTACGCGCGCCGAGCTGACGCTCCGCGGACGAGACCGGCGTCAGCGCATCCGTGCTCGAGCCGACGCGGACGTCGAGCGTCCGCGGCGCAGGCTCGCTCACCCGCGCTCCTCCTTGCGCTTGCAGTCGATGCACTGGGTCGTGTACGGCAGCGCCTCTAGCCGTGCGGGGTCGATCGCCCGGCCGCACGTCCGGCAGGTCCCGAAGGTGCCGTCCTCGATCCGCTCCAGCGCCCCATCGATCGCGCTGAGCAGCCGCTCCGAGTTTTCCTCGAGCGTGTAGTCGATCTCGCGGTCGAGCGTGGCGGTGGCCATGTCGCCCGGGTGGTTGTCGCTCTGGATCTCCTGCGTCTCGTCCTCCAGCGAGCCCGAGTTCTCCTCGTGGAGGTAGTCGATCGCCTCCTGCACGCGCTCGCGCTCGTCCAGCAGCCGCTTGCGGTAGTGCTCGGTGTCGATCGCGGCGCTCATGAGCTCAGCCGCCGCTCGAGCTCAGCCTCGGAGATGCCCGCCATGCGGACGACCTTATCCCGCCCGCCGTGACCGGAAACGAGCGAGAGCGACCCGCGCGGGAGGTCGAGCCGCTCGGCGAGCAGGCCGAGCACGGCCTCGTTCGCACGACCGTCCTCCGGCGGTGCCGTCACGCGCACTTTCCAGCCGCCGCCGTGGCGGCCGACGACCTCGTTGCGGCGGGCGCCGGGAGACACGCGCAGGCGGACGCTGGTCGAGGCTTCCATGCGTCCAGTATAGGTTCGGAGCTCAGGCCGCCCGGGCGTCGGAAGCGTCGTCAGATGCGTCCTCGACGGCGTCGAGAGCAGCCTCGAGCAGGGCCCGCACCTTGCGCGCGTGAGCGAGCAGCCGTTCGCGCTCGGCGGTCGCTTCGCGGGTGACGGCCCGCGCCTCGGCGTGCGCCTCCTCGAGCACGAGATCCGCCTCGCGCTTGGCCTGGGCCTTCAGCTCGTGCGCCGATTTCTCGGCCGTCACGAGCGTCGTGCGCAGGAGCGCCTCGAGGTCGGTGTGCCGGGCGAGGTCGGACTGCAGCTCCTCGATCCGGTCGGCGTACTCGGCCCGCTCACGCCAGGTGTCCTCGAAGGAACGCTCGATCTCCTCGAGCAGCTTGTCGACGGGCCCGGGGCGGTAGCCGAACAGGCCGCGTTTGAGCTCTATGTGGTGGAGCTCGACTGGTGTGATGGTCATGGCCTCTCCTCTCGTCTCACGTGAACTGGCTGAAGAGCGCGTCGATCAAGCGCATCAGCACGAACAGAGCGACGATGGCCACGACGGGCGACAGGTCGAGCGGCCCGAGCGCCGGCAGCATCCGGCGGAAGAGCCGCAGGTACGGCTCGCAGACGTCGCGCAGGAACTCGGAGAGCCGCCGCACCCAGGGCGTGTAGGGCAGCCGCACCCACGAGATCAGCACGTAGACGAAGATCAGCAGGACGTAGACGTAGATGAAGACGTCCAGGAATTGGTTCGCCGCCGACGCGGCGTCCGCGAGCAGCGCAAGCGTGGCCATCAGAAGCGAGTTCGGCTCATTCGTCCGAACTCCTGGCCAGGCGTCAGGCCTGATTGAAGAAGCCGCGCTCGATCAGCCGTTGGCGCTCTTCCGCGGAGACCTGCACGTTCCGCGGCGTGAGGAGGAACACCTTGTCGGCAACGCGCTGCATCCCGCCGTCGAGGGCGTAAGTGAGGCCGCTCGTGAAGTCGATCAGCCGCTTCGACAGCTCCTGGTCGACTCCCTGCAGGTTGAGGATCACCGGGACCGCATCCTTGAAGCGGTCGGCGATGTGCTTCGCGTCCTGGAAGCTCTCCGGCAGCACGAGGTGCACCTGCACCGAAGGAACCGCCTGGACGACGCCGTCCGCCCGCCTCGATCGGCTCCGGGCCGACGGCAGCCGCGGCGCATTCTCCTCGGCCTCGGGATCGGTCCAGTCGTCGAAGTCCTGCTGCTGGCGCCGGCGCGGCGTCAGCCGACGGACGTTCGGGCGCTCGCTGTACGTGCGCTCGAGGTCCTCCTCGGTGAGGTAGCCGTCCTCGTCCCATTCGTCCTCCTCCTCGGCGATCCCGAAGTAGACGAGGGTCCGGTTCCAAACGTCGGCAAAGCTCATATCGGTGCGAATGTTATCCCTGGTACAGGATCGAGCCCAGGCGCACCATCGTGGCGCCCTCGTCGGCTGCCACCCGGTAATCCTGGCTCGTTCCCATCGAGAGCTCGCGGAGGCCGTAACGCTCGCCCAGCTCGCGCAGGCGCCTGAAGTAGCCACGCGACGTCTCCGGGTCTTCCGTCTCCGGCGGCATCGTCATCAGGCCGCGGACGTCGTCGTAGAGCGCGAGGAACTCCTCGAGCTCGCTCTCCGGGACGCCGGACTTGGATTCCTCGCCCGAAAGATTGACCTCCACGAGGGCAGGAATCGTCAACCGCCGGGCCGCGGACTCGCTCGAAAGCGAGTGGCAGAGCTCGCAGAGCTCGTTCACGGTCTTCGCCTTGCGGCTCTGCAGGTGGCCGATGAAGTGCCAGCGGAAGGCGTCGCCGTGCCGCGTGTGCTTGGCCTCGAGATCCTGGGCGCGGTTCTCGCCCACGACCTCGATCCCGGCCTCGGCGAGCACGGGCAGCTCGTCGGCGTCGACGTACTTCGTGGCAGCGACGATCGTCACCTCCGGCCCGAGCTCGCCTCGGATCCGCTCGAGGTTCGCGCGGACGGTGTCAGCCGATAAGCCCGAGAACGCCCTGGACGCCACGTGGCTTTCCTGTCCGTCGCTGAGAGAAGAAGAGGTCCGGGTTGCAGGCGGTGCAGAGGTCGAAGCGGTCGACGCGCGCGACGCCGGCCGCCCGCAGCGCGCGCTCGGCGGCGCTCCAGAGGTCGAGCTTCCCGTCGCGGACGAGGCCGAAGCCGAAGGCACGGCGGAAGGGCTCGGAGACGTCGTCACGCACGTCGTAGCAGCACGGGCCGATCCCGGGGCCGATCGCGGCCGCGACGAGACCGCCTCCGAGCGCCGCGACTCCTTTCGACGGAATGCCCTCGAGCAGGCCGCGCCAGCCTGCATGAAGGACCGCGAGGGCCGGCTCACGCCCGTTGACGCGCGCGAGCGCGATCGGGAGGCAGTCCGCGACGATCGCGAGCATCGGCAGGCCGCGCTCGTCCGTCCAGAGGCCGTCGCCCTCCTCCCCACGCCTGCCCGCGTCCGCGCGGTGGACGAGCGTCGTGTGCTTCTGCCGGTTCATCGAGACCGCGGCCGGATCGGCGCCGAGCTCGACGCAGACGCGGGCGCGGTTCTCCTGGACGCGATCCGGATCGTCACCGGTCATCAAGCCGAGGTTGAGGGACTCGTAGGGGCCGTCGCTGACCCCTCCGCGGCGCGTCGTGAACGCGACCTCGTACGGGCCGGGGACGTCCCAGCGGTAGAGCTTCATCCGGAGATGAGCTCCCGGGCCGCGGCGAGCTCGGAGTCGCGGCCGTCGAGCTCGCCGTTGAGCTTGCGGCGGCGAAGCTCGGTGAGGATCTCCCCCACGCGCGGCGATTCGCCCAGCCCGAGCTCGGCGAGGTCCGCGCCGCTGACTTCCAGGCGCACGTTGCGCAGGCGCTCGAAGTACGCGTGCAGCGGCTCGAGCTCGGCCAGCGCGAGCGCGAAGAGCGGCGCGTCGGGCGCGTACGGCTCCGCGGCCGCGACCACCTCTGCCGGCGAGGCGCCCTCGCGCAGGCGCTCGGCGAGCTTCGGTCCCACCGTCACCGCCGCAGCGATCTGCTCCGCGTCCCGCCTGCGCACTTTCAGCCGCTGCAGCCACTCGTAGACCTCGTCGGGCGGCAGCTTCCGGGCCAGCGCCGCCAGCCCGAGCCGCCAGGACGGGATCTCAAGCCCGTAGCGGTCGCGCAGGTCGGTCAGCCGGCGCAGCAGCGCGACCGTCTCCTCGTCCGCCGCGAGATGCGGATGGATCGCAGTGTCCGCGCCGAGCTCGGCGAGCCGCAGGATCGAGTGTTCGATCTCGCCCTCGGAGAGCAGCGCCTCCAGCTCGTCACGCAGCCGCGCCGAGGAAAGGTCGCCGACGAGCCCCATCTCGATCGTCCCGCGGGCGAGCCGCGCCGTGTGCTCGTCCATCCGGAAGCCGTACCGGTTCTCATAGCGGATCGCGCGGAAGATGCGAGTGGGGTCGTCGATGAACGAGAGGTTGTGGAGCACGCGGATCGTCCTCGCCTCGAGATCGCGCCGCCCGCCGAAGGGATCGACGAGCCGGCCGAGGTCGGCGCCCTTGAGCGAGACCGCCATCGCGTTGATCGTGAAATCGCGCCGGAAGAGGTCCTCGCGGATCGAGGCGTGCTCGACGGTCGGCAGCGCCGCCGGCGCGTCGTAGAACTCGGTGCGCGCGGTGACGACGTCGACGCGCTCGTCCTCGCCGTAGAGGACGACCGCCGTGCCGAACTTGTCATGCGCGCGCACACGGCCGCCGAGCGCGTCCGCCAGCGCCTGCGCAAGTGCGATCGCGTCGCCCTCGACGGCGATGTCGACGTCGAAGCTGCGCTCGCCGAGCAGGATGTCGCGCACCGTCCCGCCGACGAGGTAGACGCCTTCGTACGGCTCCGAGACGGCGGCCACCGCCTCGAAGACCGGCTGCAGCCGCTCGAGCCGCGCGAGCTCCTCCGTCAGTAGTGGGCCGCCGCGCTCTGCCGCCACGACCGCGCCGCCGAGCGCGCGCAGGAGGTCGCTGCGCGTGACCACGCCCGCGATTCGCTCCCCCTCGAGCACGGCGACCCGCTCGTCGCCGGCGGCCAGCAGCCGCTGCAGCTCGGCCAGAGGCGTGTCCGGCGCACCGGTGGCGACGCGCGTGCTCATGATCCCCTTGACCGGAGCGTGCGAGAGGCCGTGCGCCACGGCTCGGTCGAGGTCCTCGCGGCCGACGGCACCGGCCAGCCGGCCGTTCTCGGCGACGAGGATTCCGCTCTGGCCGTAGCGCTGGCAGGTCACGAGCGCGTGCGCGACCGTTTCGTCCGGAGCAATCGTCCGCGCCGGAGCAGACATCAGCTGCCGGGCTGTCAGCGGCTCGCGCACGGCGGACTCCAGCCCCTGCTCGAGCGTCGAACGCGCCTCGTCGAGCGTGCCGCGGAAGATCGCCGAGGCCGCCTGCGGGTGGCCGCCGCCGCCGAGCAGCTCCGCGATCGCGTCCGCGTCGACCTCGTCCGTCCGGCTGCGTGTCACGCAGAAGACGCGCTCGTCCATCTCGACGAGGAGTACGAGCGCCTTCGCATCGGTCACGTCGACGACCTTGTGCGCGAGGTTCGAGACGCCGTCGACGTAGCGCGGCCAGGCGACCGCGGCCAGGAGCACCTCCACCCCGGCCACGGTGCGGGGCTCGAGGGCGTCGAGAAGCGCGGCGAGAAGATCGCGCTCGTCATCGCCGAGCGGCGTGTGCAGGAACTGTGTGAGCAGCTTCTGGCTCGCACCGTGGCGCAGGCACCAGGCGAGCGCCTCGGCGTCGCGCTGGGTCGCGCTCACGTAGGTGAGCGAGCCGTCGCCTCGAGAGGCGTCACCGGGATCTCCCGCTCGGCGAGAACCCCCACCAGCGTCGTTGTGAGCGCGCCATCGTCGGAGATCACGACGTGCTCGGGCGCGGCCCACTCGGGCGGCTCACCGGCGTGGTGGTCGAAGACGGCCTTCTCGACGTCCGGGTCGAGCGCGACCTGCTCCAGCTCGCCGAGCCGGGAGGCGTGCACCGTCTCGACGACGATCAGGCGGCGGATCGCGTCCGTCTCGAGCCGCGTCGCCTCGACGAGCTCGAGCTCCTCGGCGTACAGCCGGAAGAACTCGCGCACGTTGCGGTTGAGCGACCCCGACAGCGCTGCGGCCGCGCCGGGGTAGAGTCGCCGGGCAGCGAGCATCGCCGCGAAGGCGTCGAAGTCGGTGTTCCCGTGCGTCGCGATGACCGTCTCGGCGCGCATGGGGGTAATTGTGCCTCCCTCCCGCGCCCGCGCCGACGCGCTGAGCCCGAGGGGCCTACGCGGCAGGCGCGTCGACGTAGATGCCGGCCCCGGTCTCGGGATCGAAGAAATGGAGCCGATCAGTGCGAACTGCCAGCTCGATCTGCTCCCGCTCCCGCGCATGTGTGCCCCGCTCGAGTCGCGCCACGAAGAGATTGCCTTTCTCCCTCGCCTGCTCCGCCGTCGCCTCGATCGCCTCAGCGCCGACGGCGGCGGCGACGTCTGCGCCGCGCACCGGCGCGGCACCGACGCCGAAATGCACGAGGATCTCCGAACCCATGTCCTCGCAGATGTCGGCGACCGCGCTCAGGCGCCTGTCTTCGGGCTTCGAGCTCGACAGGGCGGCGTCCTCGATGTCCTCGGGCCGGATCCCGAGGATCACCTGCCTGCCGACGAACTGCTCCAGCGCGGGCCGCTGTGCCCGTAGGGCGTCGTCCACCAGCAGGCGATGGTCGCCGAACTTCGCCAGGAGTGCCCCGTTGGAGCGCTGCAGGTCGACGGCGACGAGATTCATCGCCGGGGACCCGATGAACTCGGCGACGAAGAGGTTGACAGGCCGGTCGTAGAGCGCCGAGGGCACGTCGAACTGCTGCAGCAGCCCGTCGCGCATGACGGCGACGCGGTCGCCGAGCGTCATCGCCTCGATCTGGTCGTGCGTAACGTAGATCGTGGTCACCTCCAGGTCGCGCTGCAGCCGGGCGATCTCGGCCCGCATCTCGACGCGGAGCTTCGCGTCCAGGTTGGACAGCGGCTCGTCCATCAGGAACGCCTGCGGTTCGCGGACGATCGCGCGGCCCATCGCGACGCGCTGCCGCTGGCCGCCGGAGAGAGTTCGCGGTCGCTTCTTGAGTACGTCGACCAGCCCCAGCACCCGGGCCGCGCGCCCGACGCGTGTCGAGATCTCGCGCTTCGGCACCTTCTGCATCTTGAGCGCGAACGCCATGTTCGCGTAGGCCGACATGTGCGGGTAGAGAGCGTAATTCTGGAAGATCATCGCGATGTCGCGGCCCTTGGGCGGGACGCGGTTCACGACTCGGTCGCCGAGCCAGACCCGGCCATCGGTGATCTCCTCCAGCCCCGCGACCATGCGCAGCGCGGAGGTCTTGCCGCAGCCTGATGGGCCGACGAGGACGACGAGCTCCGCGTCTTCGATCTCGAGGTCGAGCTCGTCCACGGCCCTGGTGCCGTCCGCGTAGACCTTCGTCAGCTTCTCGAGCTTGATCTCCGCCACTCGCGCCCTTCGTGCGAACGCGCGGAACCATACTTCGTCCCTGTTAACATCGCGCCGCCTTGGAAGCCGTGGCCCGGGCCCAGTCCGGACGACGGCGCTGGAGGGATCTCCTCGAAGAGCGCCGTTTTCTTGCTCCCGTGCTTATCGGCCCAGCGGTCCTCTTCATCGTCCTGCTCGTCGGCGTTCCCCTTGGCCTCGCCGTCTATCTCAGCCTTACCAATGCGACCGCCGGCTCGCTCACCGGCCACTGGGTCGGCTTCCACAACTTCGTCGACGTCTGGAACACCCCGAACTTCCGCACCGCGCTGAAGAACACCATCGTCTTCACGCTCGCTTCGCAGGCGCTCGTGGTCGTAGGGGCCGCAATTCTCGCGCACGCGCTGCTCCGGCCCTTCCGAGGCCGCTGGTTCCTGCGCTTCCTGATCGTGCTCCCCTGGGCCGCGCCCGTCGCTCTGAGCACGATCGGCTTCCTCTGGATCTTCGATTCGCAGTTCAGCGTCCTCAACTGGACGCTCGTGCACGATCTGCTGCCCGGCGGCGGCCACTTCTACCTCTACAAGCCGGTCAACTGGTTGCTCGGCGGCATTGACCACCTGCCCTTCGTGCACGCCGGCAAGGTAGACCCGCTCAACCCGCCGCAGTGGCTGGGCCAGGAAACGCTGGCAAAGCTCTCGATCATCCTGGTGCAGGCGTGGCGGATACTCCCCTTCGCGACCGTGATCTTCCTCGCCGGGCTCTCCTCGATCCCGGCCGAAGTGGAGGACGCCGCCCGGATGGACGGCGCGACCGGCCTGCGGAAGTTCTGGCACGTGACGCTGCCGCTACAGCTGCCGATCGCCGTCGTCGCCCTCCTGTTCGGGATCGTGTTCACGGCCACCGACATGACCGTCGTCTACGTGCTCACGAACGGCGGGCCGTTCAACAGCACCCAGGTGCTGACCACGTGGGCGTACCAGACCGGCATCGTCTCCAGCTCGCTGGGCGAGGGCGCGGCCGTCTCGCTGTACCTGCTGCCGGTGCTCGCGGTGATCGCGATCCTGATGCTCCGCTTCGCGCGGAAGGTGGAGGTCAGCTAACCGTGACCTGGAGCGCGATCCGCTCGCACGGACTCTCCTACCTGATCGTCGGGCCCTTCGCGATCGTCCTGGCGTTCCCCTTCTACTGGATGGTGACTACCGCGCTGAAGACGAACGGCGACCTCTACAACCTTGCGAACGTCCCCTTCAAGTTCACGACCACGAAGGGAGATCCCGAAGGCCACTCCCCGACCCTCCGTCACATCAGCTTCATCTTCCACCAGACGCACTACGTGCGCTGGCTCGAGAACACGGTTTTCGTGGGCGCGCTCGTGGTCGTGATCACGCTCGTCCTCGCCCTTCCGGCCGGCTACGCGCTCGCGCGTCTCTCCGGCCGTCTCGGGCAGAGCGTCGGGGTCGGGATCTTCCTCACGTACCTCGTCCCCCCTACCCTGCTCTTCCTTCCGCTCTCACGAGTGATCTCGAAGCTCGGGCTCGAGGACCGGCTCTGGTCCCTCGTCCTGGTCTACCCGTCCTTCACGGTTCCCTTCTCCGTGTGGCTCCTGATGGGCTTCTTCAGGACGATCCCACTGGAGCTGGAGGACGCGGCCATGATGGACGGCTGTTCGCGGCTGACGGCGCTTTGGCGGGTGATCTTCCCGATTTCGCTTCCGGGCATCCTGACAGTCGTGATCTTCACGTTCTCGCTCTGCGTGAACGACTTCGTCTACGCGATCTCGTTCATCTCGACCTCGTCCAACCGAACGCTCTCCGTCGGCGTGCCGACCGACCTGATCCGCGGAGACGTCTTTTTCTGGCAGTCGCTGATGGCGGCGACC
The DNA here is from genome assembly GCA_005884155.1 of Actinomycetota bacterium. GTDB lineage: Bacteria > Actinomycetota > Thermoleophilia > Gaiellales > Gaiellaceae > AC-32. Next base: position 18,581 of record VAXD01000013.1, read on the forward strand.
TTGATTCCGAGCATCCTGCTGGCGCTGCTCTACAACAGCTTCCTCAACCGTTTCATCGAGGGTTTCACCGGAGGGGCGTTCCGTTGAGGCAAGAACGACAGAGGTCGGCGAAACGAAAGGAAAGGAGGGAGGAAATGTCAAAGGACGACGAGCTTGAGGAACTAGGGCTTACCGGTGGCCTCACCCGCCGCGAGATCGTGCGCAAGGCGTTCGGCGGGTTCGTGGTCCTCTACGGTGGCGCGCTCACGAAGACGGCCGCCGCCGCCGGAGTACCCAAGTTCCGGCACAGGGAGCTCAAGAACACGCTCCGCATCATCCAATGGAGCCACTTCGTTCCAGCGTACGACACGTGGTTCGACGGCACCTACACGAAGAAGTGGGGGCAGGCGCACGACACGGACGTCCAGGTCGACCACATCAACCTCGCGCTGCTCCCGGCGCGGGCGAAGGCCGAGGTAGCCGCGCGCAGTGGGCACGACATCTTCGGCCATCTCTCGCCCCAGGCAGGGCTCGAAGACAGCGTCATCAACCACCGAGAGATCGTCGAGGAGGTCCAGCACAAGGTCGGCAAAGTCGGCAAGATCGGCTACCGGAGCTGCTACAACCCGAAGACGAAGAAGTGGCACGGGTTTCCGGAGAACTTCGTCCCGGACCCGGTTCACTACCGCAAGGATCTCTTCCACCAGGTCGGCGTCAAATCGCCGAATACGTGGCACGACGTCCTCGTCGCAGCACCGAAGCTGAAGGCGATCGGACACCCAGTCGGGATCGGGATGTCCAACGAGCTCGACTCGAACATGGCTCTGATCGCGCTACTCCAGTGCTTCGGCGGCTTCATTCAGGACGCCCATGCGCGCGTGACCATCAACAGCAAAGGCACCCGCGAAGCGCTTGTTCAAGCAGGGCATGACAGACGAGGTCTTCGCGTGGACCGCCGCCTCGAACAACCAGGGGTATCTCGCGGGGCGTCTCTCGCTCGCCCTGAACGCGATCTCGATCGTTCGAAGCGCGGAGGCCCAGAACCCGACGCTCGCGGCGAACACGGCACTCCTGCCCATTCCGGCCGGAGCGGACCGGCGCCTCGGCCTCGAGCACGTAATGGGTGTCTACACGATCTGGAACTTCACGGCGAAGTCACAGCAGAAGCTCGCCAAGCGGTTCATCGCCGACCTCGAGAGTCACTACGCGGCCGCCTTCAAGGCCAGCAAGTACTACAACTTCCCAGCCTTCCCGAAGGCCGTGTACGACTACCGGAAGCGCCTCGGCGCCGACAACCACCCGCCGAAGGGGAAGTACCGGATCCTCGACACCATCGCGCGGAAGTACACGGCCAACATCGGCTATCCGGGCTTCTCCAACGCGGCCATCGACGAGATCTTCAACACGTTCCTGATCCCGCAGATGTTCGCTCAGGTCGCCCAGGACAAGATGACGCCGGCCGCAGCGGCAAAGGCCGCGGAGCACGACATGAAGCGGATCTTCGCCAAGTGGAGGAAGATCGGGAAGATCTGACCGGCACGCCGGGGCCCGGCCCCGCCGGGTCCCCGGCGCTATTCGTCGCGATGACGGTTTCGGCCCGCACATCCCGAATTGTGCCCTTGTCCTTCGCCGGAGGCTACGGCTGCATGACCCAGGGGCTCGTCTCCGGTCTTTCCCACAGATCGCCGCCGCAGACACGGCACGAACGGAGTAGGCCGACGCAGGCGACCTTGTTGCCGCAGGAGACGCAGCAGAACCGTCCGACCGCCGGGAATCCTGCCTGGTGGAACTCGATGTACTCCTCGAGCGGGCTCGGCTCGGCTTCCGTGTGCGGCCGTGCCCACTCTCGCATTCGCATCGACATGGCGGTCACCGGTTCCTGTGCCGCGGCGGGAGCGCGACCGCGCTCTTGTGCCTGGCCTTCGCCGTAGGTGTCTTCGCGACGACCAGCAGGACGAGTCGCTTCGACAACGCGGTCTTCTGCAGGCGCAGCGACAGCGTCACCGCGCCCTGGCGGCCTGTGCGAACCGTCTGCGGCCGCTTGGCGAGGAACCCCCTCTTGGTCGCGCTGACGCTGATCCGCGCGCCGACCACCAGCCGGCCGAGGCGATCCTTCGTGGTCACCGTCATCCGAAGGCTGTGCCTGCGAAGGACATTCTTCGTCGAGAAACGCACCTTCGCGACGCGGATGCCGTTGGCATTCGCAGCGTTGACCGTCAGCTGACGGCCTTGCGTCTGGACTACGCCCTGCCTGTCCGTGGCGGCCAGCGTGATCGTCGTGGTCGTGCCGGGAACCTGGACCACGTACGAGTGATCGCCCGTGATGTGGCTGAGCACGTCTTCGCCGTTGAGGGTCAGGCTGGAGAGCCGGCCGGCGTCCGCGACCGACCCGCTGACGGTCAGCGGGAGCGCGTCATTGCCGAGGATAGGCGTGAGGAACGAGGCCCCCGCCTGCTCGACGTCGTCGAGGACGCCGGCGGGAATGACGCCGGTGGGCCCGACGAGTGATCCTGTCAGCGGGATCTGCCCGCCGGATCGGAGAGGGCGAGATCGAGTGTGCTGGCTCCGTTGAGGTTTACGTTCGCGGCGAAGCTGCCGTTCGAGTGGACCGTCACGGGCTGACCGTTCACGGCGAGGTTCAGGCCCGCTCCACCTGAGCCGACCGAGCCTGTGAGCATGGCGGTCCCGTTCGCCAGGACGACGGGGCCGAGGTTGAGCAACTGCTGTGATGCGGGCAGCCCGCTCGGGGCTGCGATCAGGGTCAGCGCCGCGGCCAATACGACAGCGGCGAGACCCGCACGGATGTTCGTCATGTGAGTCATGCCACCAAGAAAGCCGCACTTTGCTGAAACTTGCGGGGGATCTTTTGGGGCCGGCGCGCCGGGATGGAGGGGGAGAGGGAGGCACGCCGACCCCGCTCGAGTCCTACAAAGTGGCCGCAAGTGCCGAAAACTTGCGCAAGCTAAGTGCGCTCAGAGGAGCGCGATCGCTTCGATCTCGACCTTCGCGCCGGACGGCAGCGCGGAGACCTCGATCGTCGCCCGCGCCGGCGGCTGCTCACCGACGTGGCTCGCGTAGACCTCGTTCATCGCCGCGAAGTCGCCGAGGTCCGTCAGGTAGACCGTCGTCTTGACTAGGCGATCGAGCCCGCTGCCGGCCTCCTCGAGGATCGCGCGAAGGTTCGAGAACACCTGCTCGGTCTGCTCCCCGATCCCGCCGCTGAACTCCGTGTCGCCCGGCCGCAACCCGAGCTGGCCGGACACGAAGACGAGCCCGGCTGCCTTGATCGCCTGCGAGTACGGCGCCCCCTGGAACGGTGCCGGGGCCGCCTCGGTTCGAACCACCGTCTTGCCCTGCGTCACTCTTCCCTCCGCCGCTGGCGGCAGCTCTGCGCCAGGGCGACGCCCAGTGCCTTGAAGATCGCCTCCAGCACGTGCTCCGGCTCCGCGCCCTCGATCAGGCGAACGTGCAGCGTGAGGCCCGCGCCCTCAGCCAGCTCGTGCAGGAAGGTCGCGACCATGTCGCTCGCCAGGCCGGCGACCCGAGCGTCGCTGAGGTCGACGTTCGAGACGACCAGCGGCCGGCCGGACGCCTCGAGGACCACGTGCGCGAGCGCCTCGTCGGCGGGCACGACGGCCGAGCCGTGCCCCCGGGAACCCTCGGCGCGCAGCGCGTCGTGCAGTGCCTGGCCGAGCGCGCGCCCCGCAGCCGCGATCTCCGCCTCGGCTTCTCCGGGAGCGATCTCCAGCGAGACGTCGAACGACGCGTACTGCGCGAGCAGCCCGAGCACGTGATCGAGCACCGGCACGCCGGTCGAGACCTGGGCCTCACCGGAGCCGTTCACGTCGACGCGGGCGAACAGCCGCCCGGCTTCGTCAGCGTGACCCGTCCGAGCCATCCTCGGCGGAGCGTAGCGCAGGCTTCAGGCGCGAAGAGCGGGCGCCACCGCTCGCTCGAGCGCGCGCGACACGGTCTGGCCGTGACGCTGCTCCGCCTGACCTCTCAGCTGCCGGTAGGAGACGACCGCCTCCCCGACCGACTCCGGGACTGCCTCGGCGCCGAGCGGTTCGAGGAGGTGCTCGAAGAGTTTCCTCAGCTCGTCTTCTGCCTGTGAGCCGCGCCCGCGCCGCTCCTTTCCCCTGAGCCAGAGCATCCAGTCCCAGAAGTGCCCGTCGATCGCGCTGAGGTTGCCGCCGTTCGGCTGCCACGGCTTCCCGGGCTGATGGGGCTCGTCGGCAAAGATCAGGTCCACCTTCACCGGCCCTGGGAGGATCGCCATCCAGCACCATTCCCGGCTCAGCGGGTCCCACTGCTGCACCAGCGGCTCGAGCGGGTCGAGGAGAGTGGGCAGCGCTTCCGCGACGAGCTCGAGATCGGCGGCCTCGACGAGGAAGTCCCAGTCCGACCACTCCTCGGCGCGACCCTCCGCGCGCGAGCCCGCAAGCTCGATCCGACGGATGCCGGGGTGCGGCGCGACCAGCTCGACGATCCGCTCGCCGAGGTCCGTCTAAGCCTCGACGCGCTCGATCCGGGCGCCGAGGGCGCGGAGGCGCTCGTCGATCCGCTCGTAGCCGCGGTCGATCTCGGCGATGTTCCCGATCGTGGACGTGCCCTCCGCGCAGAGCGCCGCGAGCAGCATCGCCATCCCGGCGCGGATGTCGGGGCTCG
>VAXD01000014.1:0-491 GCA_005884155.1 Actinomycetota bacterium
CGGTCGGACTCGTCGAGCGTCGGCAACTGGTCGAGGTCCCGCTCGACGCTGGCCGCGAAGTCCTCGGCGTCGTCGGGCTCGCCGTCGCCGCGCACGATCCTCAGCTGCGACTTGCGGCGGGCGCGTCGCCTTCGTCGCCTAGCGTCGAGGCCGAGGTGCTCGCGAAGCCTCGGCCACTCGGCACCGACGACTGCGAGGACGGCGCAGGCGAGGAGCACGAGCGAAAGCCAGCTCACGGGAGCCATTCTAGCCCGCTAAACCGTTCGCCGGACCGAGCCGATACTCCGCTCCATGAACTCGCCCGTCGTCGCCCTGCCCTATCTGATCCTCTGGATCGCCCTGATGCGGGCTCTGCTCGTCAGCGCAGCGATCCTGCCCGCCACCTGCGCGCGGTGCGGCCTCCGCTTCGAACGGGCCGAACTGGGCGAGACCGTCTGCTCCTGCCGGCGCTAATTAGCGTACGGGTGGAGCAGCGCGGCGAAAGGGATGCC
>VAXD01000014.1:505-12288 GCA_005884155.1 Actinomycetota bacterium
GCAGGCGAGCGGTCGAGGAACGAGTACGAGCCGCCGCTGAGCGCGGCCGATCCGGCGAGCTGCCGCCCGGAGCCCGGCTCCTCGCGGTAGATCCTGACCGTCCCTGACGTGGCTCCGGCGACCGTCCCGCTGACGGTCACGCCGCCCGGGCCCGCCGAGGCGTCGATCGCCACGCGCGTTGTCAGCCGTCCCCGCGAGTGGAACCAGGACAGGCCCGCCGGACCTGCCAGGAGCACGTCGCGCCCGCCCGCCGCCGGGGCCGCGAAGCCCGCGATCCAGCCGTCGAGCTCGACCCGCTCCGCGCCGCGCACGACGCCTGCCCAGACCTGGGCATCTCCGTCGAGGCCGAGATCCGAGTCGTCCACCCACTCGTTCGCCGCCACCTCCGGACCGCTCGCCGGCAACGCGAGCGCGGTCGTCAGAGCCCGGTCGAGCACGAACATCGAGTGCACGGAGAACGAGTGCAGTGCGTGCACCGCGAGCGTGACGGGCACGAAGCCGTAGCCGAGCATCGATTCCGTCCAGGCCGCATAGACGCGCCCGTTGTTCGCCCGCGCCGCGAGCACCGGCCCGAGCGGCCAGTCGCCGCGGCTGACGTCGACGCCGAGGCCGATCCAGGTCTTGCCGCGCGGATACCACTCGTACGTGCTCACGCTCCCGCGCCAGCCGAACGACTCGAGCACGTGCACACGCGTGCCGACCACCAGCGGCTCGGCCGAAGGCGGCAAATAGGCGGGCGGGAAGCCGCCTGCTGTGATCTGCGTCTCGCGGACGCGGCCGCGCTCGTCGATGCGCGCGAGCACGAGCTGGGTCGCGAAGCTCGCCGGATTCCACCGGGCATACGCAACGAGCGGGTTCCCCGCCCGGTCGACCGCGAGACCCGGCCAGCCGAGCATCGTCTTGGCCGGGAGGCGCTTCGCCAGGCGGATCGCCTGCCAGCCGAGCAGCGTGCGCCGCAGGACGAGAACGTGCCTGGTGTCGGCGCTCTGGACGACGACGACCGGCCCCGCGCGCCCGACCTCGAACCCCTGCACCTGCCAACCGTCGGTCACGCGGTCGGCCACTTCCGAGCGCCAGCGTTTGACACCGCGATGGGCCACGACGACCTTCGAGCCGCGGACGAACGCGACGTACGGCGTCCCCTTCGGCCCCAGCGCAAGCGCCCCGTCCTGAACACCGCGCGCCACGAGCTCTGCTGAGGCGGAGCCGGCGGCGGCGAGGGCGAGCCCGAAGGCCAGCGCAGCCGACCGGAGCATGCTGCGTCAGCTTAGACCTCAGACGGCTGCGGCGAAAGAAAATGTGGCCGAGGCGAGTACCGGCCCGCCCCGGCCAGGTGCCTTAGGAGCTCTTCCAGACGTTGCTGTAGCCGGCCAGGTAGCCCGGCGCCGCCTGGGAGACCGGCATCACGACGCGCACCCGTGCCCGATGCTTCGGCAGACGGATCGTGAACGTCGCCGAGGAGCTCGAGTTGAGCGCGACGCGCTTGACGGTCAACACGCCGTTGGAACCGAGCCGCTGAACCAGGACGTGCTTGCCCGCGAACGAGTGGGCGCCGTTGACCTGGACGGAGAACGTGCCCCTTCTCGCGGTGCGACTGTCGAGTGAGAGCACGATCTGCGGCCGCACCTTGACGGTGACGGACGCGCTCGTCGCGGTGCCCCACTGGGCCGCGTAGCTCGTCTTGATCTGCGGCGAGACCGGGTCGCTCCAGGCGCCGCCCGTTGTCGTCGTGACGAGGTCGACCTGCGTGAAGCTCGCGGACCCGTAGGGCTTGGCCATGACGACGACGTTCTCGCCCGCCGCCTGGCTCGACACCTTGCCGGACAGCGTGACGGTCCCGCCGTAGACGACCGTCGGTCGTGAGGCCAAGATCGTCACGCCTGGCGATTTCGCCGCGCCGGCGATGCCTGCTACGCCGAGAACGGCGAGCGCGGCGATGAACAGCATGAGCTTGCGCATCTTTCAACACCCCCGTTTCGGGTTTGTAACTAGACGCTCCGAGGACCGCGAAATTGCGGTCTGCGCTGCCAGCGGGCGGGGTTTCGTTGGGGGGAACCAGGGGTTCCCCGCACGCCAGGCTCCATGAGCCCGGTGCCGAGCCGCGGGCACCCGCCAACGGGCGTTCACTTACGCCTGCGACCCACCTGCTCCCTCGCGTTGTCGAGCGCCTTCCGGAAGGAGGCAGAGTTAGCCACCTTCGAAGCCGACGTCGCCTTCGTGGTCGGCCCGGTTGCACAGATGGCCTGTGCGCTGATCGTGTGCGGGCTCGTGTCGAAGTTGATCGCGATCACCGAGTAGTTCTGTCCCCCGTCGGTTGGATGTTTCGCGTAGGGAACGATGAGCTGGGGGGAGTCGGATTGCCACCCGCCGCCGACCACGGCGCTTCCGGCGGGGCAGCTGGCGTAGGGGCCAGCGACTTCGCACCCGCCGCTTCCGAACGCGCACATCGGCGCCGCAGCGCTGTCCACCGTAGTCACAACTGTGATGCCTGGCGGGCCTGTGAAGCCGCGGGGACCACGAAGCTTGGCGAGTGTCTTCTTATTCAGGTCGGCCTTCAGGAGCGACCCGTTGACCACCTGGGCCGAGCCGACGCTGTTCCTCGGAAGCAGCGCGGAGGAGGCTGCGTAGCCGGTACTGGAAAGCGCGAGGAACAGGGCGAGGTACGCGACGAGGTTGCGTCGCACGTGCTGGAGTAGACCTGCCATGGGACCCCCTTAGAGTGACGCGAAAAACGTAACTCTTGTTAACGGCCTTTTCAAGCAGCCGGGTCAGGCGTCGTCGGCAGACGGTAAAGCTCCCCGGGTTGGACTCGAACCAACAACCCTCCGGTTAACAGCCGGATGCTCTGCCAATTGAGCTACCGGGGAACGGTGCTCAGCGGCTCGAATTGTAGCCGGGGTCTTGCCTGCGCTTGAGGGCGAGAGCGGCCCGCGCCGGTAGACGCGGGCCGCCGGCCTTACGAGCGTGCGCGGCTGATGGCGCGCTCGAGCTGCGCCTTGGTCATGCTCGAGCGGCCCTCGATCTTGAGCCTCTTGGCCTGGTTGTAGAGCTGCTCCTTCGTGCGGTTGCCGCCGCCGCTGTTGCTGCGGGACGACGAGCTCCGGCTCCGGGCCGACGAGGACGACCCGCGTGAGCTGCCCGTGCGCTTGGACGCACTGGAGCGAGCGCGGGACGAACTTGAGCGACTCTTCGAGCCGGTGCTTCGGCCCTTCGAGCTGCTCGAGCCGCGGCTCCTGGAACGCGAGCTGCCGGACGAGCGGCTGCGGCCCCCGCTCTCCCGACCCTGGTTCTGGCCTGCGTCGTCGCCACCGTCGCTGAGCAGCTTCCTGGCCACCGCGGCGGCGGCGGGGACTGCCACGCCGAGCGCGGCGCCCGCGGCGACTTTCTTGCCCGTTGACATGCCTTCGTTCTCCGCGTCTTCCATGTTGGACCTCCTCGGTCGGAAGCGGTCAGCTCCCGCTGCTCGCCTCGTTGAAGCCCTCGATGAAGCGAGGGACGATGTTCTCGCGGACGAAATCGGGCCCGTTCTTCGCGAGGTACTCGCCGGCGGCGCCGGCCGCATCCTCGGCGGCCGGAACGAGCGCGTCACGCGCGGCCTCCCAGCCTCCCGACAAAACCGAGTTGAGCATCGACCCGACGTCGCTGTCGGACCCGGACGAGCCGTTGCTCGATCCGCCATTCGAGCTGCCGCGGTGCGAGAGAGCCTTCTTCGCGCCGAGCGCGGCGACACCGGTCGCGGCGACCGCCGCGGCCGCCTTCACGGCGGTCCCGGCGCCCCCGCCCGCTCCGCCGCGGCTCTGTTCCTGCTGCTGGTCCTGATTGTCGTCAGCCATCTCTTCTCACTTCCTTTCCCTAGGAACGCGCCTTCGCGCGGGACGACGACGTGCTCCTGCCGCTCCCGGCCCCGGCGCCGCCCTTGAGCTCGTTCAGCCGGCTCATCAGGGCATCGTTGACGGTGCTGAAGGTTCCCGCCGCCTCGTCCGCGTGCTCGCTGATCTGGTCGGCGATCTGGACGAGGCGCTCGAAGCTCGCGCTGTCCCGAAGCTCCTTGCGCAGGTCGTCCACGAGCTTCGTCAGGTCATCTGCAACTTGCTCGACGTCTTTGAGTGAAGCCATTTGGATGCTCTCCTTCCTATCGAGGTCTCCCTCACGTATCCCCGCGCTGCCCGTTTTCATGCGGGCTTACAGAAGATCGCCGAGAGGGCCCAGGTTCAGGTTGAGATCGCGGTCTTCCAGCTCGAAATGCGCCTTGAGCTCCTGCATCCGGGCCTCGAGCTTCATGAACGTGTCGCCGAGCCGTTCGATCTGGTCGTCGGTCAGCGTGCCGTTGTCCATCCGACGGAGCGCCTGGCGCTCCATCAGCTGGCGGAGGAGCTCGACGAGCGTGAGCACGAGCTGCGCGAGGCCGCGCTCGACCTGCTCGGGGTCGGCGTTGACGCGGCGCGGAAAGGCGTTCTCGACGTGCTCGAGCCTGCCCGTGATCCGGTCCAGGTCGCCGGTCGCGGCGAGGAGCTTGTCGACAGGGTCCTGCGTCGCGCTCATGCGGTGTCCTCCCCACTCGTGCCGAAGGAGTACGGCGGCCACGGGCCTGTGCAGACGAGCGTCAGCTCCGGCGAGGCGGGTTCGACTCGGCTCACCGCGTCGCGGAATGCCTCCACGTCCGCCACGGGCACGAGGTAGACGCACTCGAAGACGCCGCCTGCCGAGGCGGACGCCGGCGCCGTTGCCCGGGACAACCGGGCGAGGGGCTCGTGCACCGCCGAGACGAGTTGCTCCCGCCGCCGCTCGTCCTCCAGCCGCGCCCGCATGTAGCCGGTGCCGGAGGAGTCGTGCACGACCGGGGTTGCAACCAGGCCGACGGCCCGCAGTCCGAACTCGACGCACCCGCGGACGCGGCTCAGCCCACGCGCGAGCTCCGTCGATTTCGCGGCGACAGCTGCGGTGAGCTCGTCGTCGCCGCCGAACGGGCGGCCGAACTGCGCGGGAAGGACAGCGCTGCTGCAGGCCATCAGCTCCTCGACGACCTGCGCGTGCCTGAGCACGGCGTCTTGTGTGACCTCGGCGTCTCCGGCGACCTCGCTGACAACGAGCTCGAGCTCGCCGACGCGCCTGCGCCGCAGCGGCGCATCCTCGACGCCATGGATCGCCGGCAGCTCGCCGAGCTCGTCCACGACTCCGTAGACGTGGATCACGGCAACGCGCTCCCAAGCTCCGGCGCCCGCCGCTCGCCCTCGATCGACGCGACCGACGAGAGCAGGACCCGCAGTCCGACGTAAACGAGGTCGACGTCGGCGACGGAGAGGACGATGTCGCCCGAGAGGACGACGCCCTTGTTGAGGACGCGGTCGACCAGCTCGAGCAGCGTCACCTGCTGCTGGAGGGCGTGCTGTTCGGGGGGGCTCACGGCTCCCCCAGCTTAGCCGGGACAAAGTTGTACGGCGGCCATGGCCCTGTCAGCTCGAGCTCCACGCCGTTCCCACGGAAGTCGGCCGCCAGCGTCGCCAGCTCCTGCTCGAAGCGCGGCTTCTCAGAGACAAGGTAGGCGCCGTTGAAGACCATCTCCTCCTCGCGGCCCGAGACCTCGGGGCGCTGGAGGCCGACCAGGACGCCATCCTCGGCCGCAGCGCGCAGCCGCTCGTCGAGAGCGCTCGCGACCTCGGCGCCGAAGCGGGCAAGCTCCTGGCCTATGAGCTGCTCCAGCCGCCGGCTCTCGAGGTAGGCGCGGCCGCCTTCGGCCTGCGACACGCGCTCGGCGAGCTCGCGAACCGCGTTGTTGCCGGCCGCGAACCGGTCGCGATCGACGAATGCCTTGACGCCGAGCTCCACCCGGCCGGCCACGCGTGCGAGGGCGCGGGTCAGCTCCTCGTTTCGCTCGGCGAGGAAGCTGCGCAGCTCAGCCTCGGTGCGGTAGACCGTGCAGAAGCGGCACGGAACGACCGACGCGGCCTCGAGCACGCCTTCCAGGACTTGCTCGTGCGCGCGGACCTTCTGCTCGACCCAGGCGGCGTCTCCGAGCCGTTGTGGCAGCGCGGCTTCGTCGAACTCCTCGAGCGAGACGCGGCTGGTCACGCCTGCGAGCGTCCCCTCGACCACGAGCGCGACAGGATGCTGCGGGTCGACGGCGGTCGCGCTCTCCAAGCGGGCCGTCGGCGCCTCCTCGGCGGCGGCGACGCCGTACAGGTACCAGCCGGGGCCGTCCTCCGGAAGCGGGGCCGCGGCGCTCACGACTTCTCCTTCGTCGTCGGCAGCCCGGCCTTCTCTTCCAGCTTGCGGAGGCGCTCCTCGAGCTGTCCGTGGCCGTTGCCGCCGGACAGGAACGGGTCGCTCTGCCACCAGTCGATCCCCATCTCACGGGCCTTGTCGGCGGATGCGATCAGGAGCCGGATCTTGATCGTGAGCAACTCGATGTCGAGCAGGTTGATGCGGATGTCACCCGCGACGACGATGCCCTTGTCGAGCACGCGCTCGAGGACGTCTGCGAGCTGCGCAGGCTGCCCGGAGCGGTAACTCTCGAGCTCGCGGCTGCTCACGCCTCCTCCCCGCGATTCCCCTGGGAACGGTTGTAGCGCCGTGCCTGCTGGTAGCGGCGGAAGTTCAGGTTGTCGTCGAGCTCGAGCTCGTACGAGGCGAGCACGTCGGTGGACTCGGGGATGCGCTGGAGCTCGACGACCTCGAGCACGACCACCCACCCGTCGTGCGTGCGCTCCAGCGCCGACACGGACTCGGCCGGCTTGCCGAGCAGCTCCTCGAGGTGTTCCTTCGCGCGGGCTGCAGCGTTCCTGGCGTCGCCGAGAGCCTCGCCTTCGACGGGCTCCTCGCGGCGCTCGTCCCTTTGCTGCTGTTCCTGCTCCTGCTCTTGGTCGACCTGTTCCTCGGAAGGCTGTTCGGCTCTGGGCTCTTCCTGCTCCTGCTCGTCCTGAGGCTGCGGCTCCGGGTGCTCCTGTTCGGCCCCTTCTTCGGCCTCGGGCTCATCCTCACCGTCCTCCTCGTGTCTGGACCCGAGCGCACGCGCGGCCGCGGCCGCCGCGCCCACGGCCGCTCCGGCCGCTGCGACCTTGGCCGCGTTCTTGACCGCGTCGAGCGGCTGCGCCCCGGAGCCGTCCTCCTCCGCCTGCTCGGGCTCCGACTTGCGGCGCTGCTCGCGGGCCTCCTTGCGCTTGCGCTGCGCATCGGTCAGCTCTGCCATGCTTGCTCCTCTTCTTCCGCTTCCAACCGGGCCAGCGCCTCGTCCTCGATCGCCTCATACTCGTCGAGGGTGATCACCCCGAGCTCCAGCTGGCGTTCGGCGACGAGCAGCCGGCGGCGGGCGGACTGCCCGCCGTACAGCTCCCGCTCTGCCTCCGCCTGGAGCTGCTCGGCGATCCACACCGTCCCGCGAAGCGGGGCCAGCGGGAGCGTCAGCAAGCCTGTGATCAGCCCCATCAGCTCCGCCCCTCCTGCGTGAGACCGACGAAGCTGTGCGGCGGTAGTGGTCCGACGTACTTGAAGTCGATGCGGCCCTCGTGAGCCTTTGCGAGCTCGTCCATGGCCGAGTCGAAGGCCTTCAGGCGCTTGCGCTCGACCAGGAATGAGGCACGCACGACCTGGTGCTCGATCGGCTCCTCGTCCACCTCGTAGGCGAGCGCGAGCGGCAGTAGCCGCTCGAGGATGGCGCGCGCGTTCCGCGCGGTTCGCGCCTGCAGCTCGGCGGAGACGAGCTCGCCGAGCTCGAGCATGAGCGGCTGCGCGGCCCGTTCCTGCGTCGCCTCCCGCAGCTTCGCCACGCGGGGGTTGTCGCGGACGATCTCCCCGAGGATCGCCTGCTCGCGGTAGTGCGCCGTCACCCTCAGCTCGACGCGGTCGCGGAGCTCTCGCAGGAGGCGCACCAGCTCGTCGTGCCGCGGCCGGAGGAAATCCGCCACGAGGGAGTCCTCGTCCTCGAAGACGATCCCGAAGCGGAGCGGCAGCACCGTGCCGCGCTCGAACGCGGTGCCGAGCACGTCGAAGTGGCGCAGCAGGTCGGCGCGTCGCGCCCTGACCTTGCGCGGCGGCACGGCGCTGGTCAGGGCGGCGAGCTCGTTGAACCGAACCGGTTCGACCGGCTCGCCGTTCAGGCCCGCGCCGGGCTGGGCCGCGGCCGTTTCGGCCGAGGTGACGCCGTAGCAGTAGAGCGCGGTGCTGGAGATCTCGCGGGCGCCCGTTCTCGGGGGGGTTTGGAGCGCCATGGCCTAGTCGCGCCCCACGCGCTCCTTCAGGCTCTCCTTGGCGTCCGAGGCCTTGTCCTTCGCGCCTTCCATCATGCCTTTGGCCTTGCCGTCGCCGTTCCCGTCGCCACGCAGTTCCTTCAACCCCGCAGCCTCGGTCTGCGTCAGATCGAGCCGGTTGACCGCCTCGGCGAAGCGCAGGTAGGTGTCGACGCTCGCGATCACGATGCGCGCGTCGATGGTGACGAGCTCGATCCCGATGACCGCGATGCGCACGTACGCATCGATCACCAGGCCCTTGTCGAGGATCAGGTCGACGACGTCGGCCAGCCCGCTCGGGCTTGGCGCCCGTTGCAGGTAGTTGCTCGCTGTGCCTCTAGTCGCGATCGCCATGCGCCCCGTCAATGCCCGGATCGGCGGCTTTCAACCCTGGACGCCTCAGCTCGAGGACAGCGACTTTCGCCGCTCCTCGCGCCGACTGGCGCGCTCCTCGCGCTCGGAGTCACGGTCGCGATCGTCGTCCTTCGAATCGTCCCCGCGGCTCTGGGCCTCGTCGTTCTCATCCTCGCCGTCGTCGTCGCCCTCGCGATGCTGTTCCATCTCGGCCGGCTTCGACTTGTACTCGAGGCCCTTGGCGTCACCGAGCTCGACGTACGCCTTGAACCTCGCGAGGTCGGCCTGGACCGCGCGCTTCACGAAGCGCATGCCGGACGCCATCTTCTCGATCATCCCGCTGGGGACGAAGTCGACGGTCACGAGCACGCGTGTGAGGTTCGTGTCGAGCTTGTGGAAGCTGACGACGCCCGAGTGCTGCGTGCCCTTGGTCGACTTCCATGCGATGCGATCGTTCTTGCGGCGCTCCGTGATCTCGCCGTCCCACTCCCGGGTGCTGAACCAGATCTTCTCCGTGAAATGGATCTTGTCGCGGTCCTCCTGCTTGACGTCGAGGACGCGGTGCATGAACTTCGGGAACTCCTCGAACTGCGTCCACGCGCGGTAGGCCTTGTCGACCGGGACGGCGACATCGGTCCAGCGCTGGATCGGCAGCCGGCGGGTCTTCCCGCCCCTTTGGCCACCACCTCCTCCGGGTATGAGCGTCGACGCCGCCTTGCCGGCCAGCCCGCTCGAGGAGAGGCCCTCCTTCAGGCCTTCGAGCCCCTTCTGACCCAGCTTTTCGCCCTCTTCGCCGGCCTCGCCCTTGAACTTCTTCAGCAGGTCCGGCCCCTTCTGCGCGGCGAGGCCCGCGGCCGCCGCAGCGGCCGCCGTCGCTACGGCGGGGATGACGACGCCCTTGCCGGGCAGGCGTGAGCCGTTGCTGTCCTCCGAGCCGTCCTGTGAGATCTTGTCCTTGAGTTCCTGTGTTGCCTCGGCCATCTCTGGGCCTCCTTGCAAATGAGAGGAGTGATTGACCGAGACTTGCCGCGGCGGCCGTTTCTAAACGCCGCACCGTCGGGGAGTTTTCGAACTTACAAAGCGGGTACTGAGTCCGACTTCAGGGAAAGGAGGTGTCTGATCCTATGGCGTACTACGCACCGACAGCGACCCGCTCACGACCGGGGTTCAGCCTTCTCTTCGTCGTCTACCTGGTCATCGGCGGAATCGTCGCGGCTACCCACCATTACTGGTCGCACATCAACTCGATCAAGGCCTTCCTCTCCGGCCTGCTCGCGACGCTCCTCTGGCCGCTGCTCTTGATCGGCGTCAACCTCCACATCCACTAGCCGCCCGCTCGAGCGGGCCCGCGCGGCCGCTCGCCTCAGGCGAGGCTCGACGCGGTCGCGCGGATCTTCTCGAGCTGTTCTTGTAGCTCTCGCGTGCGCTCCAGGTCGGCGCCCGCGAGCTCGCGGCGGAGCTGCCGCTCTCGAAGACGAAGCAGCAGCTCCTTGGCCGTCTCGTCGTCGATTCCGCCCTCCGCGGCTCGCGCGTCGAGCTCGGCGAGCACCGGTACGAGCTCCTCGTCGACCTCACCCGGCTCGAGCAAATGTGCTCGGACGCGGCGGTGGAGCTCGGAGTCGAAGTGCTCGGGGCCGAGACCGGCGAGGACGTCATGCAGGTCGGGGTGGGCGGCGACACCGGCGAGCGCGTCGCGCTCGAGCCGCTCCCCCGCCTCGAGGAGGCGCGGCGAAAGGACCCCGGTAGCGCCGGAGCGTTTCCCAGGAGCAAGGCCCGCCTGCGTCTCCTTCGGGAGGTCGAGGCGGTCGGCGGCTAGACGCACCGCGTCCTGGCGCTCGGGAGAGTCCTCCTCGAAGCGCGTGAGCACCTCGCGCACGCGAACGAACGCTTCTTGCCGGTCGGGCGCCCGGTCGATCTCGAGGCGGACGCGGTAGCCGAGGTAGCTCTCGGCTCGAGCGAGTCGCTCCTCGAAGCCCTCCGGCTCGTCGGCGGGATCTGTCCCCGGCGGCAGCGCCACCACGCGGACGTCGAATCCTTGCGCGGCGGCGAGCTCCATCCCGCGCAGCGTCGCAGCCTCGCCGGCGGCGTCGCCGTCGAAGCAGAGGTAGACCTTATGGGCGAGCCGCGAGAGCTCCTTGAGCTGGCGCTCGGTCAGCGCCGTTCCCATCGAGGCGACGACGGGCCCCAACCCCGCCTGCCCGAGCGCCAGCACATCGGTGTTCCCCTCGACGATCAGGGCGCGCTCCTCGCGGGCGATCGCGGTCCGCGCGCGGTCGAGCCCGTAAAGCAGATCCCCCTTGCGAAAGAGCTCGCCCTCGGGGGAGTTGACGTACTTCGCCTGCAGCGGATCGTCTTCGCGCAACCGTCGCGCCTGGAAGCCGACCACCCGGCCACGCGCGTCCGCGATCGGGAAGAGCAGGCGGCCCTGGAAGTAGTCGTTCCCCCGCCGGTTGACGAGGCCGGCGCCGGTGAGCTCCTGTCGCGTGAACCCGCGCTCGACCGCTTTGCGCGCGAGGGTCGCGCCGCGCGCGGCCAGACCGAGCCGGTACTCCCGGCAGATCTCCTCACCCAGCCCGCGGCTCTCCAGATACGCACGAGCCTGCGCCCCGGCCTGGGACTCCCAGAGATAGCGCTCGTAGAAAGACGCGGCCGCGTCGAGCACCGCGTGGAGCCGCTCTCGGTGGTGCCGCTTCGCGTCCTGCTCGGGCGAGGCTTCCTCGTAGTCGAGCGGCACGTTGAACCGCTGCGCCAGCCACTCGATCGCACCGACGAAATCGACGCCTTCGGTTTCCTCGACGAACGTGATCGCGTCGCCGCCGCGCTGGCAGCCGAAGCAGTAGTACGTGCCCTTCTCAGGGCTGACCGAAAACGACGGCGTCCTCTCGTCGTGGAACGGACAGAGGCCGGTGAAACGCGCGCCCGAGCGGCGAAGTGGGGTGCGACCGGAGATGACCTCGACGACGTCGGCGGCCGCCTTGACCGCCTCGACCGAGGCATCCGCGATCCGCGCCACTCAGTCCTCGAGCCTCGCCGCATAGGCTAGGGCGAAGCGGTCGGTCATGCCGGCCACGTAGTCGGTGGCGTCCTGCGCCGAGCGGCCCTCGTCGACGAGATGGTCGAAGATCCGGCGCACGATTGCATGAGCGCGCTGCTGGTGCGGCTTGGCGTCCGCGGCGAGGTAGACGCGCTCGAACATGAACGAGCGCA
>VAXD01000015.1:0-1050 GCA_005884155.1 Actinomycetota bacterium
GGAGGAGGAGGAGGCGGTGGCGGTGGTGGCGGAGGCGGAGGTGGCGGAGGTGGTGGAGGCGGCGGCGGCCCGGACCCGGGGCCACCACCTGAACTCCCGCCGGGAGTTTGGGTCGAGGCAAGGGCTGCCCTCGCTCGCGCGGCGTGATGGAGCTGCCTCACGTGTACGTGCATGCGCACTCGTTGCGTGGCCTCGTGCTTCTGCGTCTGCACTCGTTGCGCAACGTGCGGCGGCCGGCTCAGTGAAGGCACCGGCCGGCCCACCGGGAGAGCAGGAGCCACCGCCTCGCCGGTGGAGCCTGGAGGCGACTCGAGCGCGGCGCGCCAGAGGTAACCCGAAGCCACGCCCGCGCAGACGAGCGCCAGGATCCGAAGAGGACCAGGAGAGCCGCGCATCGCCGTGGATTGTCGCAACAGGACCCGACGACGACGTCAACCCCCGAGGACTGGGTGCGCGAGGCTGACACGGTTCTTCCCGGCGGCCTTGGCTTCGTACAGTGCGGCGTCGGCCAGGCTGAGCACCTGCTCGGCAGCCTGACCCGGCACGAGCTCCGCGATCCCGAAGCTCGCGGTCAGCGTGATCCGAGCGCCGCCCGGCAACGCGAGGGGTACGTCCCCAAGCGCGTGGCGCATCCGATCGGCGACGAGCGCGGCCTCCTCCGCCCCGGTCTCGGGAAGCAGCACCGCGAACTCTTCCCCGCCCAGCCGGCCCGCGACGTCCATCTTGCGGAGGTGCTCCTGCAGGAGGCCGCCGAACGTCTGCAGCGCGTGATCGCCGGCGGGGTGGCCGTGGCGATCGTTGACAAGCTTGAAGTCGTCGAGGTCGGCGAGTACCAGCGAGAGCGGCGTCTCGAACAGCCTGGCCCGCTCGAGCTCTGTCTCGAGCGCCTCCAGGAAACGGCGCCGGTTGACGAGGCCGGTGAGCTCGTCGGTTGTCGCCTGTCTCTGGACGCGCTCGTGCAGCCGCGCGTTCTCGAGCGCGATGCCCGCCTGGGCCGCAAGCCACTCGGCAAGGTCACGTGTCTCCTTGCGGAACCCGCGCCGCGGTGGG
>VAXD01000015.1:1058-8361 GCA_005884155.1 Actinomycetota bacterium
GAGCTCGAGCGGATGCGACCCGCCGACGTTGCCGAACCAGCCGATCTCCACGCCCTCCTGCACCAGCTGACCGCCGCGCGCCCCGGTGGCCTCTGTGATCACCTCGAGGATCAGCGGCGTCAGCGCACGCGCGTCGTGGGTCGCCGCGAGCGCGTTCCCCACCAGTGCCAGGGCCTCGCGAGGATCGCGGTTCGACCGGTGGACGCGGCGCCGGTCGACGTGCGGCTCGCTGCCGGCCGCCGTTCCGCCCGACGAGCGCAGCACGGACACGAGCAGCCCCGCCGTCAGCAGGGTCGTCAGGACGGCGGCGACGAGCAGCGTTGGCCTGTCGCTCCAGGCGAGGGCTAGAGGGACTACGTACCGCAGATCGCGGCAATTGTGGCGCTCAGCGCGTGAGCGTGGTGGACGGAGCGTCCGGAGTGATGCCGCCGTCCAGGTACTGCAGGTCGAACTTCGCGATCTGCGAGAATGCCGGCGCCGCGACGACGCCGCCCCAGATCGCGCCCCGCGGCTCGTCGACCGAGACGAGGATCACCAGCCGCGGCCGCGATGCGGGCACGACCCCGACGAACGACGCCACGTAGCGCGACTTCGAGTAGGTCCCGTCCGAGTCGACCTTCGATGCGGTACCGGTCTTGCCGGCGACCTCGTAGCCGGGCACGGCGGCGAGCGCGCCCGTGCCGTCGAGGACGACGTTCTTCAGCATCAGCAGCAACTGCCGCGCGACACCGCGCGAGACGATCCGGCGCCGTGCGGCGTGCACGGAAGCGCCGTCGCCGATGTGGTCGATCAGGTGCGGCCGGATCCAGACGCCACGGTTCGCGATCGCCGCGTACGCGGAGGCGAGCTGCACCGGCGTGACCGAGATCCCCTGGCCGATCGGCACGTTCCCGATCGTCGAGCCGGACCAATCCTTCTCGGGCAGCGCGATCCCAGGACTTTCGCCGGGGAAGTCGATCCCGGTCCGGCGGCCGAAGCCGAAGCGCGAGATCCAGCCGGCCAGCGCGTGCTGCCCGAGGCGCTCCGCGAGGGTGATCGCGCCGACGTTGGACGATCGCGCCAGGATCTGCGCGACGGTCATCGTCTCGGTCCCGCGCGGCTCGGCGTCGTGGATGATCCGGTCGGCCACGTGGATCGAGTACGGGAGGATGAAGCTCGTCGACGGAGTGACGAGGTGCTCCGACAGAGCGCCCGCGACGGTGACGAGCTTGAAGGTCGAGCCCGGCTCGTAGGTGTCCGTGACCGCGCGGTTGCGCTGCAGCGGGTGCCAGACCTGGCCATAAGCGTTCGCATTGAACCCCGGCGCCGTCGCCATCGCGAGGACGGCACCGCTGCGCGGATCGAGCACGACGGCGGTCGCGCTCTTGGCGTGCCACCGCGTGATCGTCTGCTTGAGCACGGTCTGCGCGTTCGCCTGAATCGTGTGGTCGAGCGTCAGGTAGACGTCGGTGCCGTCGCGCTCGGCCTGTGACTGAATCGTGTCGATCGCCTGGCCGGACGCGTCCTTGACGAGCCGCTCGCGCCCGGGCCTGCCCGCGAGCACCTTGTCGAGCGAGAGCTCTAGACCGGCGAGCCCGTGGTTGTCGACGCCCGCGTAGCCGAGCACCTGCGACGCGAGCGAGCCCTGCGGGTAAAAGCGCTGCTCCTCCGGATAGAAGCCGAAGCCGGGCAGGTGCCGCTTGCGCAGCCTCTCGGCGCGCACCGGGTCGGCCTTCCGCTCGACGTAGACGAAGCCGTGCGTGCGGTCGCCGAGCTCGGCGGCAAGCGCGACCGGGTCGAGCCGCAGGATCCGCGCCGCGACCGCGGCCTCGCGGTTCGGGTCGCGCACCTGCAGCGGGTCGGCGTAGACCGTCGTCGTCTGCTCGCCGATCGCGAGCTGCAGGCCGCCGCGGTCGTAGATCGTCCCGCGCGCGGCCGGAAGCGTCACGTCCTCGCTGTGCTGGCTCGCAGCCAGGCTGCCGTACGAGCCGGCGCGCACGCCCTGCAGCCACGCCGCCCGCAGGAAGGCGATCCCGAACAGGAGCACGAAGCTCGCAAGGAGGAGCCGGATCCGGCGGTTGGCGACCCGAGGGCCGGCGACGCGGCTCAACGCGCGCGCGGCCTCAGCCGGACGTACGTGGTCTGCGTCGGGTCCGCAGGGATGAGACCGTCACGGTGCGCGAGCGTCTGGATCCTCGTCGTCGCCGCGGCGAGCGAGAGCTGCGATGCGAGGGCCTGCTTGTCAGCCCTCAGCTGCGTCCGCTCCGCGTTGACCTTGCTCAGCTGAACGTTCAGGCGCAGTACCGCGACGTTCAGCGCGACCACTCCGGCGAGCAGGACCGCGACGACCGCGATCCAGACCACGCCGCCCGCGACGCCGTGGCGCCGGGCCGAGGCGGAGGTGCGCCGACGCGCGGGCTTCGGCTTCGGCTTTGGCCGCCCACGCGGATGCGGGGACGGGAGAGCGTGGGCGGCATCGCTCCAGGAGGCCACGGCTCAGTCGTCCCCCGCCTTGACGGCAGCCCGCAGCCGCGCCGAGGCCGCGCGCGGATTCGCGGCGATCTCCTGCGCGCTCGGCCGGATCGCCCGGCGCGAGATCGCGCGCAGCGACGGCTCGTGGCCGCAGACGCACACGGGCAGGTCGGGCGGGCAGGTGCAGCCGTGCTCCTGTGTCCGCAGGAAGCGCTTCACGATGCGGTCCTCGCCGGAGTGGAAGCTGATCGCCGCGAGCCGACCGCCCGGCCGCAGCAGCTCGAGCGCCGCCGGCAGCGCCGCCTCGAGCGAGCCGAGCTCGTCGTTAACGGCGATCCGCAGCGCCTGGAAGACGCGCTTCGCTGGATGCCCGTCGCCGAAGCGCGCGGGCGCCGGGATCGCGGACTTGATCGTGTCGACGAGCTCGCCGGTCCGCTCGAACGGCTGCTCACGCCTTCGCCGGCCGATCGCCCGGGCGATCTGGCGGGCGTAGCGCTCCTCGCCGAACTGGCGGAAGATCGAGGTCAGCTCGCGCTCGCTCGACTCGTTGACGAGCTCGCGGGCGGACAGCTCCGAGTTCGGGTCCATGCGCATGTCGAGCGGCGCGTCGACCGCGTACGAGAAGCCGCGCTCGGGGAAGTCGATCTGCATGCTCGAGACGCCGAGGTCGAATAGCACCGCGTCGGCGCGCACGCCGTTCGAGGCGAGCTGCTCGAGCACCACCGAGAACTCGCCGCGCAGGAAGCGGCCCTGCACGGCCGTCTGCTTGCGGAACCGCTCGAAGTAGGCCCGCGCCGACGGGTCGCGGTCGATCGCGATCAGCTTGCCCTTGCCGCGCAGATCAGCCGCCAGCAGCTCGCTGTGGCCGCCAGCGCCGAAGGTCGCATCCACCACCGTCTCGCCCGGTTGCACGGCGAGCGCTTCCCGCACCTCCTCAGCGAGGACGGGAACGTGATCAGTCGCGTTTGGTCGCAAGACGTTCGGCAACATCCTCCGCACTCCCTTCCATCTCCGTGACGTGCTGCTCCCAGGCCGCGCGGTCCCAGATCTCGAGGTGGTCGCGCACCCCGACGATCACGACCTCGCGGTCGATCCCAGCCTTCCGCGCAAGCGTCCCCGGCACGAGCACGCGGCCCTGCTTGTCGGGCTTGGCCTCGGACGCGCTCGCGAAGAACCAGCGGTTCATCATCCGGCCCTCACTGCTGAACGGGTCGAGCCCGGCGAGCCTGCTCTCGACCAGCTGCTCCCAGTCCGCCTCGGGATAGCAGTGGAGACACCGGTCCAAACCGCGCGTGATGACGAGCCCGCCGGAAAGCGCTTCCCGAAACTTGGCCGGTAGCGTGAGGCGGCTCTTGTCATCGATCGTGTGCTCGAATTCGCCTAACAGCATCTTCCACTCTGCCCCACTTTAGACCACTACTCCCCACTACGCAACCCTTTTTGCCCACGCTGGGGCCCGCGCCAAACGTGGCGCCCGCGGCTATTGAAGGAGCGACGCGACTGAGTTGATCGTCAGCGAGACGATCACCGCGCCGAAGACGAACGAGAGCAGCGCGTGACGGACGGCGGTGTGGCGGATGGCCTTGGTCTGCAGATCGGTGTCCGAGACCTGATAGGTCATCCCGATCGTCAGCGCCAGGTAGCCGAAATCGCGGTAGTCGGGCGGGTCGTTCTCGTTGAAGTCGATCCCGCCGACGGGGTGCCCGTAATAGAGGTCGCCGTAGCGGACGGCGTAGAGGGTGTGCACCGTCGCCCACGAGAGGGCGACGACGCCGATCGCGAGGAGGAGCAGCAGCGCCTTGTCTGTGCCGTGGCGGTTGCGGGCCTCGAGGAGCATGTAGCCGATCGCGATCAGGCTGACGACGCTCGCCGTGAGCATGACCAGGTCGGCGACCGGCCGCGAGAAGTCCTCGTCCTGCGCGTTCACCTTTGTCTCCGCGGCGTCCATGCCGTAGATGCGGAGCCAGACCGCGAGGACGGTCACGAGCGCCATCGTGCCCCACGCGCACGAAACCGCGACCGCCCAGTTGGTGCCGGTCGCAAGCAGGGTCGCGAGCACGGTGATGCCTACGACGAATGCGCTCAGCGTTCGCAGCGCTGCGAGGCCCCGGCGATCTTGCTTCAGCTTCATCGCCCGGAAGCATGGCACCGGATCTCACACCGGACCGCATGACGGCGTTTGTAGGAATGATGGAGGCCGTGAGCGTTCCCCCCTTCGAGCGGTTCTACGAGGAGCAGAAAGGCCCGGTGCTCGCGCAGCTCCGGCGGCTCCTCGGACGGCACGACGCCGACGACGCGTTCCAGGAGACGTTCCTGCGGGCGCTCCGGGCGTACCCCAGTCTCGAGCACGGCCGGCACCTGCGGGCGTGGGCCTTGACGATCGCGCGCAACGTCGCGATCGACACCGCTCGCCGCCGCGTAGTCACGTCGGCCGACGTGCCCGACCTCGAGTCGGTCGACGAGCCGCTTCCCTACGAGGAGCTGCGCCGGCTGACGGCTGATCTGCCCGAGAAGGAGCGCGCCGCGGTCTTCCTTCGCTACGGCTACGACCTGAGCTACGAGGAGATCGGTGACGCGCTCGGCTCCTCGGGCGAGGCCGCGCGGCAGGCGACGTCTTCGGGCGTCCGCCGGTTGCGCAGGAAGGAGCTCTCATGACCGTCTCTCCCGAATTGGACGCCAGCTTCCGCGACGCGGCGGCGGCCGAAGGTCTGCTCGACGTCGCCTACGACTTCGCCGACACGCCGGTCGGCCGGCTGCTTGTCGCCGTCACCGACCGCGGGCTCTGCGAGATCTCGTACGACCCGGAGCCCGAGCGCGAGCTCGACCAGCTCGCACGCGGCTTCGGCGCGCGTGTGCTTCGTTCACCACGGCCGACCGACGAGGCCCGCCGCCAGCTGGACGAGTACTTCGCCGGCTCTCGGAGAAGCTTCGAGCTACCCGTCGACCTGCGGCTCGCACGCGAGTTCGGCCGCGCCGTGCTGGACGAGCTTGCGCGGGTTCCCTACGGGGAGCTGACCACCTACGGCGCGCTCGCGGCGAAGGCCGGCCGCCCTCGCGCCGCCCGCGCCGTCGGCACCGTCATGAACCGGAACCCTGTCCCGATCGTGCTCCCGTGCCACCGCGTCGTCGGCTCGACCGGCGCACTGACCGGCTATGCCGGGGGCCTCGATCGCAAGCGGGCGCTGCTCGAGCTCGAGGGCGCGCTTTAGCGCCGCCGCGCGCCGGCAGCTCTCAGAGCTCGATCAGGAACTTGATCGTCTCGCGGTCGTTCATGGCCCGATAGCCGTCCGGGACTTCGTCGAGCGGGCCGGTGCGGTCGAAGACGAGGCCCGGCTCGATTTGGCCTTCGAGGACGTCGGGCAGCAGCTCTTCGATGTAGGCGCGGACCGGCGCGGGGCCGCCGCCCAGGGTGACGTTCTTCCAGAACGCGATGCCCGTCGGAGCCGTTTCGTTTTCTGGGATTCCGACCCGGCCGACGGCGCCGCCGGGACGGGCGATCTCGAGAGCGGTCACCACCGCTTGCTCGAGGCCGACGCACTCCAGCACCGAGTGGACGCCGAGGCCGTCTGTGAGCTCGCGCACGCGCTCGACCGCGGCGTCACCGCGTTCGGCGACGACGTCCGTGGCGCCAAACTTCCGGCCGAGCGCGGTCCGCTCAGGGTTGCTGCCGAGCAGGATGATCTGCTCGGCGCCCAGCCGCGTGGCGGCGATCACGCCGCAGAGGCCGACGGCGCCGTCGCCGACCACCGCGGTGGTCTCGCCGGGTGAGACCTGCGCTACGACCGCGGCGTGATGCCCCGTGCCCATCACGTCGGAGAGGGTCAAGAGCGACGGCATCAGTGCGTCGTCTTGCTCGACGGGAAGAACGACGAGCGTCCCGTCGGCCTGGGGTACGCGCACCGCCTCGCCCTGGCCGCCGTCGACATCGTCCCAGCCGTAGCGGCCTCCGTGTAGGCACGCGCTGTGCAGGCCGGCCCGGCAGAAGACACAGGTTCCGTCCGACCACAGGAACGGCGACACGACCAGATCACCCGCCTTGACAGTGCGCACCTCGTCGCCGACGGCTTCGACCACGCCGATGAACTCGTGGCCCATCCGGCGGCCGGTGTCATCGTGCGGCATCGACTTGTACGGCCACAGGTCGCTGCCGCAGATCGCTGCGTACGCCACTCGGACAAGCGCGTCGGTCGGTTCGATCCGGTGGGCGTCAGGGACGTCTTCGACCTGAACCTCGCCCGCGCCGTACATGACGGTTGCTCGCATTGCTCACGAGGCTACCCGGCGGTCAGGCGCTGCGAGCGAGCTCAGGGATCTCGGCGAGGAGCCGGTAGCCGACCCCCCAGACGTTGAGCACGCAGTCGTCCGCGCCCGCGAGCGCGAGCTTGCGGCGAAGACGCGAGGCGTGGGAGTCCAACGTGCGCGTGCGGCCGAGCGCCACGAAGCCCCAGACCTCGCGCAGGAGCTCCTCCTTCGTGAAGACCCTCGTCGGGTCGGTCGCCAACTTCGCGAGCAGCTCGAACTCCTTCGCGGCGAGTGCGACCGGGAAGCCGTGGACGGTCACGCGCCGGGTGGCGCGGTCGATCGCGACCGGGCCGGCGGCGAGGCGTTCCGGCTGGGGCGGGCGCGCGCGCCGCAGCACCGCGTGGATCCGCGCGACCAGCTCCTCGTAGTGGAAAGGCCGCGGGACGAAGTCGTCGCAGCCGCGCTCGAAGGCGTGCACGCGGTCGACCGCGTCGGCGCGTGCCTCGCCGAGGACGATCACCGGGACGTCGCGGTCCCAGGTGCGTCCGGGCTCGCCCTCGCGCAGGCGCCGGCAGACCTCCGGCCCAGTCGCGTCCTCGAGCCCGCCGAC
>VAXD01000016.1 GCA_005884155.1 Actinomycetota bacterium
GCCCCCCGCTTCCGCCTCCAGCGCGGGCAGCTCGACGACGAGGTAGTCGCCGGAGAACGCCCGCCCGAGGCCCTCCTCGAGCGAGTCGGCGGCGATCGAGGCCAGGAAGCCCACCCGCCCGAAGTTGACGCCGATCACGGGGACGTCCATGCCGAGAAAGCGCATCAGGCCCCGCAGCATCGTCCCGTCACCGCCGAGCACGACCGCCAGGTCGAGGTCGGCGAGGTCGCCGTCCTGACCGAGCCCGTGCTTGTCGGCCTCCTCGTCCGGAAACAGCAGTTCGACGCCACGGTCGGCCGCCACCGCGCGCAACCGGTCCAGCGCCGAGCCGATCGTCTCCGGCTTGCCGTGCGTGACCACGGCCACGCGTCTGACCTCAGCGGGTTGCGTCTTCGATCCAGCGTTCGAGCTCATCGGGATTCTCCGGCCGCTCGCGGTTGACGAGGTGAAGGAAGAACTCGCGGTTCCCCTTCGGGCCGGGCAGGCCGGAGTCTACGACGCCCGCGACCTCGGCCCCCCACTCCGGCGCCGCGCGCGCGACCTACCGCAGGGTCCCGGACGACGCCCTTCGGAGACTCGGCGCGGCCCGCCTCGAACTGCGGCTTGACCAGCACGAGCGCCTCCCAGCCGGGCGCGGCCAGCGCGAGAACCGCCGGCAGCGCCGTTCGCACCGAGATGAACGAGACGTCGCAGGTCACGAGCTCGGGGGCGAACGGGAGCTCTCGCAGCGAGCGCGCGTTGGTCCGCTCCAGCACCACGACCCGAGAGTCGTCCCGCAGCCGCGGGTGGAGCTGCCCGCGGCCGACGTCGAGCGCGATCACGTGGGCGGCACCGCGCTGGAGCAGCACGTCGGTGAAGCCCCCGGTCGACGCACCGACGTCGAGGCAGTCCCGGCCGGCCGGGTCGACACCGAGCACGTCGAGCGCGTGCGCCAGCTTCTCGCCGCCGCGCGAGACGTACGGCGGAGGAGCCGTCACTGTCAGCTCCGCCGACTCGTCCACCTGCTCGCCCGCCTTCGCGTGCCCCGGGACGAGCCCGGCCATGACGAGCGCCTGCGCCTGCGCGCGGCTCTCCGCGAGGCCGCGCTCGACGAGCAGAACGTCGAGCCGCTTCTTCACCATCAGCTCGCGACCGAGAGGACGGCGTCCCACGCCAGTTCCGACGCGACGACACCGAGGGCGGTCGTGTCGAGCAGCGGGTCGCCCTCGACGGCGCCGGTCGACACCGCGAAGAGCACGTCGCCGTCCTCGAGCGCGTGGAACGGCTGGATCGCGCGCGCCATCGACGCGTGCACCTGCCGGCCGAGCGTGCGGAGCTCCCGAGCGTCGAGCCCGAGATCCGTCACGAGCAGCGTCAGCGTCGTGTTCCCGGGCGGCGGCCGCACCGGCCGGCCCGCGGCCAGCCGCTCCTCAACCGTGGGCACCAGCGCGCGCCGCGTGCTGCTCCCCGCGTCGAAGTGGCCGAGGACGACATTCCCGTCGCGGTCGACGATCGCGCCGATCGCGTTCACGACCGTGAAGACCGCCACCCCCGTTGCTCCGATACGGCGAAATGCCCCGCCCTGGCCGGCGGGCTCGCTCTCGTCGTAGGCGAACAGCTTTCCCGCCGTCGCCGAGCGGCCCGCGCCGCGCCGGCCGAGCGGGAAGCTGCCCGCTGCCGCCGATCTCAGGGCGGCCCGGCCAAGCTCCTTGTCGGGATACACCGCGTTGTCGCGCGGGCCCCAGTCGAAGATGATCGCGCCGGCTACGAGCGGGATCTGCAGCCAGCCGGTGCGGTACTCGCGGCGCGCGAGCAGCTCCGCGGCGACCCCGGCTGCGGCCTCGAGACCGTAGAGCGAGCCACCGGCGAAACAGACGGCCTCGACCAGCTCGATCCCGGCACCGCTGACCGCCGGCGATCCGCCGCGAATGTCGATCGAGCACGCGGCAGGTCCTCCGGGGAAGTGGAAGACCGTGCAGCCGGTCGGGCCCTCGTCGTACTCCGCGACGCCGATTTCGAGGCCCGGGAAATCGAAGCGCAGCTCAGGACCGTCGAACGAGGTGCGCGGCACGAGCTGCGCATTGTCGTTCGTGAGCCGGGGCATCGGCGCCGTTCAGGACGTACGGGCCGCGAGCCCTGCGACGATCCCGCTCAGCACCGAGGTCTCGGCCGGGATTTCGAGGAGCAGCGCCTGCGCCCGCTCGGCCGTCCCGTCGGCGAGCGCCCGCGCGCCTTCGGCCCCGCGCTCGAGCGCGAAGCCGTCCTCGTCGAGGATGTCGTCCACGATCTGGAAGAGCAGCCCGACCTCGTCCGCAAAGGCGCGCCACGGGCCCTGCTCGCGCTCGGGCACCTCGGCCGCCCAGAGCGCGCAGGCGACCGAGGCCGAGAAGAGGCAGCCGGTCTTGAGCCGGTGCAGCGAGGCGAGGTCGGGCGCCCCACCGGCGATGTCGAGGTACTGGCCGCCGATCATGCCGAGCGTCGCCTGCACCAGTTCGCGGGCGACCGCGGGCGTGGGATAGGTCAGCGCGAGCCGGAGCGCCTCGGCGAGCAGCGCGTCCCCGGCGAGGACGCCGATCGCCTCGCCGAACTCCACCCAGGTGCTGGCCCTGCCGCGGCGCAGCTTGTCGTCGTCGAGAGCCGGCAGGTCGTCGTGGACGAGCGAGAAGTTGTGCACCAGCTCGACCGCGGCCGCTGCCGGCAGCGCGGTCTCGGGCTCGGCCCCCGCGGCCTCCGCCGTCGCGAGGCAGAGCACCGGCCGCACCCGTTTGCCGCCGCCCGCGAGCGAGTAGCGCACAGACGCCTCCAGGCCGCCCAGCTCCGGCGTCAGCGCCAGCTCGTCCAGGTACGACTCGATCAGCTCGCGCAGCTCTTCGGGCGCGGTCACACGTGCTCCCGCTCCCGGCGCCAGCAGAGCTGGCCCCTCCGCTCCCTGATGAGCTCCGTCGAGCCTACGCTCATTGAGCCTCCCGCTTGGCCTCCTGGAGCTGCGACTCGACGTTCTTCGCGATTTCGGACAGCTCCTGCAGGATCTCGATCGCCTCGTCCGGGTCCTTCGTCTGCTCGAGCCGCCCGCGAGCCTGCTCGAGCCGGCCGAGCAGCTCCTCCGCCTGCTTGAGCCGGTCCTCCGGCGTCACGTCGTCCGCTCCGTCACGATCCGGCCGAGTATGCCGTTGACGAGGCGGCCGGCGTCCTCCGAGGAGTAGCGCTTCGCGAGCGTAACCGCTTCGTCGATCGCCACCTCGACTGGCACGTCGCCACGGTCGAGCTCGAGGATCGCGAGGCGCAGGATGTTCCGCTCGAGCGCGCCCAGGCGGTCGGCCGTCCACTCGTCGGCGGCGTCCGTGATCCGCCGGTCGAGCTCCTCGTGCCGCTCGACGGCGTCCTCTGCGAGCTCGCGCGAGTAGTCGTCCACCTCGCCCTCGTAGAGCGACGCGAGCTCCTGGCCGGTCACGTCCCACTGGTAGAGGAGAACGAGCGCGGTGCGGCGAGCGGCGCGGCGGCCGGCCATCAGCGCGCCGCCGCGAGGGCCGGGAGCGCCGCGGCCGCCTCCTCGAGGTAGCCGGTCGAGTAGCGGCCGCTCGCGAAGCCCTCGCTGCGCAGGATGTCGATCGCCAGCTCGCGCGTCGTCTGCACGCCTTCGAGCCGGAGCTCGCCGAGCGCCCTCAGCGCCCGCGCGATCGCGTCGTCGCGCGTCTCGTCCCAGACGATCAGCTTGCCGAGCAGCGAGTCGTAGTGCGGCGGGACGGTCGCGCCGTCCTCGACGAACGTGTCGAGCCGGATGCCCGGGCCGAGCGGCGGCCGGAAGCCGGAGATCGTGCCAGGCGTCGGGCGGAAGTCCAGCCGCGGGTCCTCGGCGTTCAGGCGCACCTCGAGCGCGTGGCCGCGGCGTTCCGCCCGACCGGTGCGTGCGAGCCGTTGGCCCGACGCGATCCTGAGCTGCTCGCGCACGATGTCGATCCCGGTCACGAGCTCCGACACCGGGTGCTCGACCTGCAGCCGCGCGTTCAGCTCGATGAAGTAGAAGGCGCCGTCGGGACCGAGCAGGAACTCGAACGTACCGGCGTTGCGGTAGCCGATCGCGTGGCAGGCGCGCTCGGCCGCGGCCTCCATCTCCTCGCGCCGCTCAGGCGTGAGCGCGGGCGACGGGGACTCCTCGATCAGCTTCTGGTGGCGGCGCTGGATCGAGCACTCGCGCTCGCCCAGAGTCAGGACCCCGCCCTCGCCGTCCGCCAGCACCTGGATCTCGACGTGCCGCGCAGGCGAGATCGCCTTCTCGAGGTAGAGGCTGCCGTCGCCGAACGCGGCCTCGGCCTCCATCGAAGCCGTGCTGTAGGCGGACGCGAGCTGCTCCGGGCGCCCGACCAGGCGCATGCCCTTACCGCCGCCTCCCGCGGAGGCCTTCAGCAGCACCGGGTAGCCGGCCTCCTCGGCGGCCGCCTCGGCCTCGTCGAGCGTCGTCGCCCCCTCGCTTCCCGGGACGACCGGCACGTCGGCGGCGCGCATCTCGGCCTTCGCCTCCACCTTGTCGCCCATCCGCGCCATCGTCTCGGCGCTCGGCCCGACGAAGACGAGGTCGTTGTCGGCGCACGCCTCGACGAAGGCCGGGTTCTCGGACAGGAAGCCGTAGCCCGGGTGGACGGCCTCGCAGCCGGTCGTCGTCGCGGCCGCGATCAGGGACGGGATGCGGAGGTAGCTCTCGCTCGCCTGCGGCGGGCCGATCCGCACCGCGCGGTCGGCCAGGCGGACGTGCAGCGAGCCCTCGTCGGCGCTCGAATAGACCGCGACCGCCTCCACGTCGAGCTCGTGCAGCGCGCGGATCACCCGGACGGCGATTTCCCCGCGGTTCGCGACGAGAACGCGGCTGAACATCAGACGACGGGCGGCGCGGTCACCGGCTCGAGCTCGAATAGAAGCTGCCCGAACTCGACCGGCTCGGCGTTGCCGACGTGGATCTGGCGGACGACGCCCGCGACATCGGCCTTGATCTCGTTCATCAGCTTCATCGCCTCGAGGATGCAGAGCGTCTGGCCCGGGGCGACCGCGTCGCCTTCCTCCACGAACGGCGGCGCGCCCGGCTGCGGCGCGCGGTAGAAGACGCCGACCATCGGCGCCTCGACCCGCACGAAGCCGTCGGTCTCCGGGCGCGGCGGTAGCTCCGGCTCGGCCATGTCGCTCTGCTCGGCCGCGGAGGCAGCCAGCCGCGCCTCGAGCGGCTCCGGCGTTCGGCGAACGGAGACCCGCATCCCGGACTCCTCGATCGTCACTTCCCCAACACCCGACTCCTGGACGATGCGGACGATCTCCCGGATCCGCTCGGCCTGCCGCTGGTCGACGCCGCCGGCGGCGAGGCTCTCGTCGCGCTGGGCGCGGCCGCGGATCGACGCTAGCAGCGGCTCGGCCTCCTCACCGAAGAGCGCGAGCAGGATCAGCTCCTCCTCACTCGCGGCAAGCCCCTCGGACTGCTCTCGGACGTCGTCGAGATCGAGCGGTTCCTCCTCCTCGGGCTCCGCGCCGGCCGAGACGAGCTCGACGGCACGACGAACCGCGGGGTCGATCGGCCCCGGCGGGCTGCCGAAGCGGCCTTCGATCAGGCCGCGCAACTCATCGATCACCGACTGGTAGCGGGTCGCCGAAAGCACGTGCAACAGCGCCTGCGAGCCGAGGATCTGGCCGATCGGCGCCGCGAGCGGCGGCCAGCCGACCTCCTCGCGGATCCGGGCCAGCTCGTCGAGCACCTCGTCGAGCCGGTCGCCGGCCGCATGTGCGCGCAGGTGCGTCTCCAGCGCCGCAACGAGCCCCGGCGGCAGGCGGTGCTCGGCCGCGCGCACGGCGATCCGCGGAGCGAGCGGCGTGACCGGCTCGTCGCCGATGTGCTCGTCGACGAGCTCCGATGCCTGCCAGAGCGCGTCGACGTCGACACCGGTGTCGAGGCCGAAGCCGGCGAGGGCCCGCGCGATCGCCTCGCCCGACACCCGATGGATCGTGAGCGCGACCGGGTAGACAGCGCAGGCGATCAGGTCGGCGCCGCCGCGCGCGGCCTCGAGCCCCGCCGCGAGCGCGTTCCCGCCGGCGCCCTGGCAGTACAGCCCGACCGGCAGGCCGCTCTGCTCGCGCAGCGTCGTGGTCAGCTCCTGCGCCTGCTGCGGCTCGAGTGAGCTCGACGGGTCGTGCACGAGGACACGCGCGGCGCCGAGCCCGGGCAGCTTGCGCGCCTGCTCGACGAGCGCCTCGACCTCGCCCGTGTAGCCGGACCCGTAGACGAGCCCGGCATCGAACTCCTTGCCCGCGGCGGTGATCGCCTCGCCCGCCTCGCGGAGATTCTCGACGTCGTTCAACGGGTCGTGCAGGCGGAAGACCTCGATCCCGCTCTCGGCCGCCGAGGCAACGAAGCGCCGGACGAAATCGCCGCCGACAGGGTGCGAGCCGACGAGGAAGCGGCCGCGCAGCGCCATCGCAAGCGGCGTCTCCGTGCGCTCGTTGAGTGCGCGGATCCGCTCCCAGGGGCTCTCGACGCCGCGGCGTACGGCGGTGTCGAAGACGCCGCCGCCCGAGACCTCCAGATACGCGAACCCAGCACCGTCGAGGATCTCCGCGAGCCGCAGGAGATCGACCGTCGGCATGTAGCCCGCAAGCGGCTCCTGCCCGAGCAGCCGGATCGTCGTGTCGGCGAGCTTCGGCACGCGGGGAGCCTAGCGCCGCCGAATGCCCCCTGAAGGAGCCGCCTCTGGCTCGAGCCTCAACTACGCAGAGGCACTTCCCTTTTTCTCGAGCAGTGACCTCAAGTAATCCTCCATCTTGTTGAAACCGTCTTCCTGGCCGTCGAACTTGGTCATGTGGTCACGACCGGCCTGGTCGCGGAACGCGAGCTTCGTTGTCATCGTCGTCACTCCGTCCGTCTCATGCAGATCCACGGAGTCGACGGCGTGCGCATCCGGCCACCCTTCGAACAGCCACGTCGCGACAGTCCGGATCGGGGGCTCGACCTCCAGGTAGGTGCCCCGAAACGAGCACTCGGTTCCGTCTTCGGTCACGAGGACGATGTGGTATTTCCCCCCGACGCGCAGGTCGATCGAGCACTCCGTCACCACATCCGTGAATGGAGCGAACCACTTGCTCACATGCTCGGGCTTCGTCAGTACGTCGAAGACGAGCTCGATCGGAGCGTCGAACTTTCGAACGGTGACAATCTCGAGATCGCTCGGGAATTCGATCACTGCCGACCCATGCCGATCAGGCGTCATCGCCGCCTCCTTGTAGTCGTTTGAGGTAGTCGTCCATCCGGTCCAGTCGGTCGTTCAACGCCTGCTCGTGCTTGCCCAACCACTCGTGCATCGGCCGAAGCCGCGCGGGCTCCAGGCGGTACAGCCGGCGACGTCCCTCCGCCCGGCAACTGACGAGCCCGACCTCGCTGAGCACCCGCAGGTGCTTCGAGACCTGAGGCTGGGACATCGAGAGGTCGTTCACGATCGTCCCGACCGCCTTCTCGCCTGGGATCAGCGCGTCGAGGATCTCGCGGCGGTGCGCCTCGGCAATTGCGTTGAAGACATCCGCCGTCGCGGGCGAGCGAGCCACGGGCCCTATCATATTCCTGTATCGGAATATGTCAAGACCAGAGGTGGGTGTCACCCGAAAGGGCGCGAAAAACCCCGTGTCGACATCA
>VAXD01000017.1:0-5228 GCA_005884155.1 Actinomycetota bacterium
TCCAGGTCTAGGCCTTGGCCCCGGCCCCGTCCTTGGCCGTGTCGCGGTGGACGATCACACTGTCGATGATGCCGTAGTCCTGGGCTTCTTGCGGGGTCATGAAGTAGTCGCGTTCCATGTCCTTCGAAACCTTGTCCATCTGCTGCCCGGTGTGCTCCGACATGATCTCCTCTAGGCGTCGCTTGAGGGCGATCGTCTCACGGGCATGGATCTCGATGTCGGTCGCCTGCCCCTGGAAGCCGCCCCAGACCTGGTGGATCAGGATCTTGGCGTTCGGCAGCGCCATCCGCTTTCCTTTCGCGCCGCCGGCGAGCAAGAGCGCGCCCATCGACATCGCGGTCCCGACGCAGATCGTCTGCACGTCCGGCTTGATGAACTGCATCGTGTCGTAGATCGCGAGCCCGTGGTACACGGAGCCGCCCGGCGAGTTGATGTAGATCGAGAGGTCCTTGTCTGGGTCCTCCGACTCGAGGTGGAGGAGCTGGGCGATGATCAGGTTGGCGATCTGGTCGTCGACGGGGGTTCCGAGGAAGATGATGCGCTCGTTCAGCAAGCGCGAGTAGATGTCGAACGCGCGCTCGCCGCGCGAGGTCTGCTCGATCACCATCGGGATCAACGGGCTCATGCTGGCTCCTTGCTGCCGGGGGTCCACAGTTTCGTCTCTGTCGGGGAAGATTCCTTGTCGGGGGTCCAGATGCTCTCGCGGGCGCGCGCGAGCTCGACCGGCACGCGCTTCGCCTCGGATGCGACGCGGTCGAGCGCCTTGCGCAGGCGCAGGTCGGCGCGCAGCGTCTCGAGGGCGCCGCTCGCGAAGACCTGCTGGACCGCCTCGTCGGGATCGTCGCCGTGCGTCTCGGCCTGATCGCGGATCAGCTCTTCGATCTCCGCGTCGTCGACCTCGAGCCCGAGCTTGTCGGCAACGGCCTCGAGGACGAGCTCACGCGCGACCGACTGCTCGGCCTCGGCGCGCAGGTTCTCGACGAGCTGCTCGCCGGTCTGGCCGGTGAGCTGCAGGTAGGCGTCCGGGCTGATCCCGCGCCGTTCGAGCGAACGCGCGAAAGCGTTCAGCAGCTCGCGCGTACGGGCCTCGACCAGCGGGCCCGCGGCCTGGACGCCGGTCTCCTGGACAAGCAGGTCGGCGGCTGAGGCGCGGAAGTCGGTCTCGGACTGCTCCTCGAGCACTTCTCGGATGCGCTGCTCGATGTCGGCGCGCAGCTCGCCGAGCGTGTCGAACTCGCTCGCTGCGCGCGCCAGCTCGTCGTCGAGCGGCGGCAGCACCTTCTCCTTCAGCTCCTTGAGCGCGACCGTCGCCTTCGCATTGGTGCCGTCCGGCTGCGGCAGCTCGACCTCCTTCGCCTCGCCGGGGCTTGCGCCGGTGAGCGCGCGCTCGAGCTCCTCGACAAGCCGGCCGGCACCGAGCTCGACGACGAGGTCGCGCTGCCCCTCTCCGGGCGTGCCGTCTTTGGACTGGGAGATAACGTCGATCACGACGACGTCGCCCGTTCGCGCCGGACGGTCGTCGACCGGCGTCAGCTCGGCAACCGAGCCGCGCAGCGCCTCGATCTCCTCGTCGACGACCTCCTCGGGGACGTCCGGCTCGGCATACGGGACCTCGATCTGGGTCCAGTCGGCCGGCTCCGGCTTCGGCTGGACCGAGACGGTCGCGGTGAAGCTGAACTCGTCGTCCTCCGAGTCGGGCAGGTCGTAGTCGTACTCGGGCGCGGCCACGGGACGGATGCGTGTGTCCGCAGCTGCGTTCATGAACCAGCCCCCGATGTGGCTCTCGACCGCTTCGCTGAAGATGCGCTCGCGGCCGATCCGCGTCTCGAGAACCCGCTGCGGCACCTTGCCCTTGCGGAAGCCGGGAATCTTGACCGAGCGCGCGAGATCGGAGGTCGCGTGCTCGACGGCGTGCCGCAGGTCCGCCTGCGGCACGTCAACCCTCAGCCGGACCCGGTTGTCCGGAAGCTCCTCGACCTGCGTCGCCATCACCCGGCCCATTCAAGCAAAGGGGCTCGGCCTGCCGGTGAGAGCGCTACCAGTCGTCCGGCTCGCCGTCGTCGTAGTCGAGGTGCTCAAGCCGCGTCATCAGGCCGACGCCGCGGAAGTAGACCTTGTTCGAGCGCGGGTACCAAACGATGTCGTTCGGCTCGCGGGTGCCGTAGGCGAGGTAGGTGATCCCGTCGGGGCCGGCAACGATCGCATGCGAGATCCGAGTTCCCGGCGGCCGGGCGACGACGTGGCCCGGACGGAGGTCATGCGTCTCGGGCTCGCCCCCCGCGTTCGCAGGCGCCGGCCAGAGCTCCAGCGTCCCGGTCCCCTCGAGCACGACGAACGCCTCGGACTCCTCCGAGTGGCAGTGCGGTGGGCAGCCGCGCTTAGGGTGCTCGCGGCGGATCCAGTTCAGGCCCGAGCGCTCCGAGCCGGCGGCCGCGGCGAGCACCTTGTCGCCGTCTTCGTCGAAGGGCACGTCGTCGAACGCGACGACGTTGTCGGGCCGCTCCCCGGGCTCGGCGAACTCGAGGTCGCCCACCTCGGCCTCGACATCCCAGGGGTTGTCCACGCGCCCCTCGACCCACGGGTAGCCGAGCCTGATCGCTCGCGAACGCGGCAGCCACCCGTACTCGACCGGGTGACGGGTTCCGAAGACGAGGTAGTCGAGCCCATCCGGGCCAGCCTTGAACGTGTGCTCGAAGTGGTCGGCGACCTGAACGATCGTGTCGCCGGCGCGAACCTCGAAGACGGCCTCGTCCTGCCAGAGCAGCCCCGAGCCGCCGAGGACGTAGTAGATCTCCTCGGAACGGCCGTGCGAGTGCGGCGGCGTCGGGAGCCGGCCGGGCTCAATCCGCACACGATTGAGGCCGATCCCCTTCGCGCCGGCCGCGTCGCCGAGCCGCTGCCAGGTCGCGGCCATCGGGCCCTTCTCGTTCAGACGACCCTCAACCTCGTCCCAGTGCGCCAGCACGAGCCGAGTATTCCAGGTGCGGGCGGAGGGATTCGAACCCTCAAGCTCTCTCGAGCACCGGCCCCTAAAACCGGCGTGTCTGCCAGTTCCACCACACCCGCGTTTCGCAAAGCATAGATCCGAGCAAGCCTGGTGCATGTCGACGCCAGAAGAGCGGGAAGAAGAGAGCCGCAAGTCGCCGCGGATGCAGTACGAGGAGCTCCTTCAGCGCGAGTCCGAGGAGCCCCACGAGACCGCGGAGCATCTGCGCGAGAACCCGCCGCCCGAGCCGGAGCAGGATCCGACTAACTAATCGCGAAGCGCTCCGTCACAGGGTGATCGTGAGCGCAACTGTGATCGAACTTCCGACCGTCGAATCCCTCACCGAGGAGATTCGCGGCCTCGTGTACGAGCGCCAGACCCTGCGGGCGGTCGGCGCGCCTCGCGAGCAGCTCGAGCGCAATCGCGTCGAGCTCGTCCACCGGCAGCAGAACCTCGTGCACGCGCTGATCCGCCGGTACCGACCCGCGGCGGCCTGATCCGCTTTCTCCCGCGAGGGCTATTCTATCCTCGCTTCACACGGTGGCGGTAGCTCAGTTGGTAGAGCCCCGGGTTGTGGTCCCGGTGGTCGGGGGTTCGAGTCCCCTCCGCCACCCCTCGCGCCACCGGCCTGCGGGCCTGCGGCCGGCGGAGCCGGCCTCCGAGCCCGCCTCGCATCGCTGACGGCACCGGGCTCTCCGGGCCCGTGCTCCTTTGCACTGTGCCCTCCGGCCCGGCACCGCCAGCAACGCGCCGGAGGCGCGAGGAGGGGGTCTGGCACACTCAGCTTCGACGGCCCCGTAGCTCAGTGGATAGAGCGGCGGACTTCGAATCCGCGTGCGGAGGTTCGACTCCTCCCGGGGCCACTCGTACCCCTTTCGAGGGATTCCTGCCTGCATAACGCAGGTTCGCTCCAATTCAGGGGTCTTCTTGGCGTCAACTCCAAAAGGAGCTACCCCCATGCGGAAACTCATCTTTCTCACGCTCGTAGCGGCCCTCGCCGTACCTGCCTGGGCCACCGCAGGATCGCCGAGCGCCGGCGATCGCACGAATGCGGCCAAGCAGTGCGCGTCCGAGCACCAGGCGATGGGCACCGACCTCTTCAAGCAGACCTACGGCACGAACGCGAACAAGTCGAACGCGTTCGGCAAGTGCGTCTCGCAGCGCGCGAAGCAGAACCAGCAGGCCCGCTCCAATGCAGCGGGGCAGTGCCGCTCGGAGCGCGCGGCAGACCCAGCGGCCTTTGCGGCCGCCTACGGCACCGGCAAGAACCACAAGAACGCCTTCGGCAAGTGCGTCTCCTCGAAGGCGAAGTCGGCGGAAGCGAAGCAGACCCACGCGGTCGTCAACGCTGCCAAGCAGTGCCGGACCGAGCAGCAGGCCGACCCCGCTGCGTTCAAGGCTCAGTACGGGACGAACGCGAACAAGTCGAACGCGTTCGGCAAGTGCGTCTCGAGCAAGGTCAAGCACACCCCGTAACTCGAAACACCAGTTGCTCCTGCTGAATGAGGGCGGCGCGAGCCGCCCTCATTCGTTTCGTTCCTACTTCGGAGTCGCGTCCGCGTGGACCGCGTTCTGGGCCTTCTCCGCCTGCTCCTCGTGCCGGCCCTCGCAGAACTCTTCGACGATCTTCTCGTTGAACGCAGGGAGGTCGTCCGGTTTCCGGCTCGTGACGAGACCCTGGTCGACCACGACCTCCTTGTCGACCCACTCGCCCCCGGCGTTGCGGATGTCGGTCTGGAGACTCGGCCACGACGTGACCTTGCGGCCGCGCACCACGCCGGCCTCGACCAGCATCCACGGGCCGTGGCAGATGACGCCGACCGGCTTGCCCTGCTCGAAGAAGTCACGCACGAAGGCGACGGCGTTCTCGTCCGTGCGCATCGTGTCCGGGTTCCCGACCCCGCCCGGGATCACGAGCGCGTCGTAGTCGGATGCGCTCGCCTCCTCGACGACACGGTCGACGCCGAACATGTCGCCCTTGTCGTAGTGGTTGAACCCCTGGATCTTTCCCTCCTCGAGCGAGACGAGCTCGACCTTGGCGCCCTCGTCGCGGACTGCCTTCCACGGCTCGGTCAACTCGACCTGCTCGACCATGTCGGTCGCGAGAAATGCGATTCGCTTGCCCTCAAGCTTCTTGGACACGTCAGCTCCCTCCGTTGTCTCGATCCTTTTACGGGCCCGGCGGAGGCGGCGGCTCATCCTCGAAGTAGGTCGTCGTCCGGCGACGCGTGTACGGCATCGA
>VAXD01000017.1:5290-12917 GCA_005884155.1 Actinomycetota bacterium
GCGAGATAACGAAGACGATGATCCCGATGACCATCAGGATCACGCCGACCACCTGCGGGTCGACGGTCCCACCGCTGGTGTTGACGGCCCACGTCAGGATCGCCCCGAAAGCGATCAGGACCAAACTGATGACGATTCCCATCGTGGCCTTCACTTCCCGACCGCCGGGATTCCGAACCTCGCGATGCGCCTGGGAGGATTCGAACCTCCGACCGGCGGCTTAGAAGGCCGCTGCTCTTCCACTGAGCTACAGGCGCGAACTGGAAAAGGGTACCGGTACCGCTAGCGGGATCTAGCGCCGAAGTCGGCCGTGACGATCGTCGCGGGCGATCCGCCGTAGACCCCGGGCGCGCTGGTCGCGTGGACCGCGGAGAGGCCGAGCTCGTGCCAGTGGGGGTTGAGCAGGTTTGCACGGTGTGGCGGGCTCGAGAGCCAGAGCCTCAGCGCGCGGGCCGCGCCGAGGTCGGGCGATCCGTAGACGAGGTTCTCGCCGACGGTCCAGCTGCGGTAGCCGCGCGGCGGGTAGTACGAGGCGACGCGCTGCGAGAAGGACTGGCCGTTGGCGGAGTTGTGGCTGAAGTAGCCCATCCGGGCCATCTGCGTCGAATGCGCGGCCGCGGCGGCGTTCAGCGCCGGCGAAAGTCGCAGGCGCGAGAGGCCGCGGGCCGCGCGGAGAGCGTTCATCTGCTGGACGAGCGCCGCCTGGACGCTGCCGGACGGACTGACCGCGCCTTGCGGCCGCGCCGAGCCCGTTGCAGGCCCGGCGAGCACGGTGAGCGCTGCGAGCAGGGCGATCCTGCGGTGCATGATTTCCTCATCGGCAGGCCGGCCTGAGGCCTGAAGTGGTCAGGAAGTGTCGTTAGAGAGCGGCGGGCGCGTGCTCGCGGCGGTGGGCCCGCCAGTCGAGGAGCAGCACCTGGAGCGAGCCCGCCACGGGGATCGCGGCGAGGGCACCGAGGATCCCCGCGAGCTCCGCACCGATGAGGATCGAGATCAGCACCGCGAGCGGCGAGAGCTCGACGGTCCGTCCGTAGATCACCGGCTGGAGCACGTGGTTCTCGACCTGCTGGTAGAGGATGAAGAAGACGACGACGACGATCCCGGCCGGGATCGAATGCAGGAAGGCGACGATCCCGATCAGGATCGCGGCCATGGTCGCCCCGGCGAGCGGGATCAGGTCGAGGATCGCGACGATCAGCCCGAGGGCGACTGCGAACGGCACGCCCATCACGATCAGGACGATCGTCGTCAAACCTCCCGCGATCAGGCTGATCAGCAGGTTTCCTGTGACGTACCCGCCGACCGTCCGGTAGATGTCGTAGCCGACCTTCCGCCAGCGAGGTTGCGAGTCCGCGGGAAGCGCCGAGTAGAAGCGCTCGACCCAGATCGGCCCCTCGAGCAGCATGAAGAAGGTCATGAAGACGATCGTGATCGACGCGACCACGATCGTGATCACGCCTTTCGCGACCGAGACGGCCACGCCCGAGAGGCCGAGCACCTTCGCCGCACCGCCGGTCTTGACGGCGTGGTTGATCCGCTCCTGGATGTGGTACTTCGTCTCGAGGAAGCCGAGGCGGCCGCGCCCGTGCGTGAGGTCGTGCACGTAGTCCGGAAGCTTGTGCACGAAGTCGTTCAGCTGGTTGACGAGCGTCGGCACGAACGTGACGGCGATCCCGACGAGGAACAGGATCGCGAGCACGTAGGTCAGTGCCGCCGCCCAGCCGCGGCTCCGGATCCCGCGGCGCTGGAACCACTCCACGGCGGGGTTGAGCGCGAGCGCCAGGAAGATCGAGATCACGACCCACGCGAGCACGTGGCGCGCGATCCAGATCACCTCCAAGGTCAGCGCGACCGCGATCACGATCGCGAGCACTGACAGGATCGTCCGCGCTCGGAGGCGGACGAGGCGCTCCGGGATCACGCTCCCAGGATCGCGGACGAGCCGGACGTTTAGACCTGCGCCGGCCTGAGTAAGCTGCCGCCGTGAGCCTCCGCGGGAGCCCTATCGAGCAGACTGCGTCGCTTCCCGACGGCCGCGAGATACGCGTCTGGGTCGGCGTGCCGCAGGACTCCTACATCCCGCGCAAGGAGCTCGAGACAGTCGACGTCGAGCTGTACGAGGGCGACCGCCACCTGGCCGTCGTGAACACGGTGCTGGGGCCTCGGCAGCAGAGCGAGGCCCTCCAGCTGGCGCGAGAGATCGTCAAGGGCCTCGAGTCCGGCGAGCTCGAGCCGACGGCCGCGGCAATCGAGCCCCTGGCCGACGAGCCGCGCTGAAGAGCGGGCGGCGGGGATCGAACCCGCATAACCAGCTTGGAAGGCTGGGGCTCTACCATTGAGCTACGCCCGCGCGATTCGAAAGACTAGCCCCTGAACGTGAACGGCCTCCCCGAAGGGAGGCCGTTGCTTCATTACCCGGGGTCAATGCGGCGAGCATTTCCGGAGACCCTGCGGCGGGACTTCAGACTGACCCCGCGTTGTCTGTAGTTGTCATCTTCGGTTTCGTGGCAACACCCGCCATCCCCCGCTTGGGTGATTCGTCCCGAGAGAATGGCCGAATGGAGCACGCCCTTCTCACCCGCCACGCCGAGAGCGAGGCATCCGTCGCGGGCTTGACCAACGGCGACCCTAGACGTGAGATCGGGCTCACCGCGCTAGGCAGCGAGCAAGCGCGACGTCTTGGCGAGCAGCTCGCGAACGCTCAGATCGAGCTCTGCGCGGTGAGCGAGTTCCGGCGCGCGCAGGAAACCGCGGACATCGCGCTCGCCGGGCGCGAGGTCCCCCGGCTCGTACTGCCCGGGCTGAACGACATCCGCTTCGGAGAGTTCGAAGGGCAGCCGTTGTCGGACTACCGGCGCTGGGCACGCGCGCACGGCCCTGAGGACGTCGTGCCGGGCGGAGATAGCCGAGCAGCGACGGTCCGCCGCTACGCCGAGGCATTTCGCGCGCTGCTCGCGCGGCCCGACCGGACAATCCTCGTCGTCGCGCACAGCCTGCCCATCCGCTACGCGCTCGACGCCGCCGCAGGCACGCTTCCGGCTCCCGCCGTCGAGCAGGTTCCGTACGCCGAGCCGTTCGAGCTTGACGCCAACCAGCTCAGCCGGGCA
The DNA here is from genome assembly GCA_005884155.1 of Actinomycetota bacterium. Lineage (GTDB taxonomy): Bacteria > Actinomycetota > Thermoleophilia > Gaiellales > Gaiellaceae > AC-32. The sequence continues at coordinate 8,398 of VAXD01000017.1, forward strand.
GTCGACGTGCTGGAGCGCTGGGTGAGCGCCCCGACCTGGCGGTAGCCGCCACCGAATCGTCGCTCCGAGTCGGGACGGGCGGATTCGAACCGCCGGCCTCCTGCTCCCAAAGCAGGCGCGCTAACCAGGCTGCGCTACGTCCCGTGGGCTCAGTCTAGCGCTGGCGTGGGAAAAGCAAAGTTCCCGCTATTACGGTCAATTTTGATTGTTCGAGAAGTGTAAAACAGCACGTTCCGGCGGCTTTCCGTCCGAAAGATGTGCCAATATGCCCGCGCTCGTGCCCAGACGAGTAATCAGCCTGACGGCGGTTGTCGCCCTCGCGGGGGCATTATGTGGGAAGGCGCAGTCAGCTTCGCTGACCCGGAATGAGGCGTCTCTCCTCAGGGTCATGAACAGTGTCCGCGGCGCGACCGGCCTCCGGCCACTCCGCGTAGACCCGCGCCTCGAGCTCGCGGCCCGTGCCCACTCCGAGAAGGAGCTGCGCTTACAGAGCATGTTCCACGGGAATTTCGTGGGGCGGATCCGGCACGTCGGCGTCAGGGCACCGAAGGTCGGCGAGAACCTCGCGTGGGGCAGCGGGACCCTCGCGCGGGCGCGGGCGATCGTCAATCTCTGGCTCGCCAGCCCGGAGCACCGCGCGAACCTGCTCTACCGCGGCTACCGCACCGTCGGCGTCGGCGTGATGCGCGGCAGCTTCCAGGGCAGCGCCGGCGCCGCGCTGATCACGACGGACTTCGCCGGCCGCTAGCTCGAACCCCCGCGAACCGACTAGAAGCCTCTCGCCCACCGCCGTACGCTTGACGTATGCGCGTGTGTCCTGCATGCGGGACGGAGAACCCGGAGAGAGCTCGGTTCTGCCATGAGTGCGGCACGGCGCTTGCCGATACCGCGGCTCCTACGCCAGCGGCTGGCGAGGAGCGAAAGGTGATCACCGCAATCTTCGTCGACCTCGTGGGCTCGACGTCGCGCTCGGAACAGCTCGACCCCGAGGACGTCAAGGCCCTGGTCGCGCCCTACCACGCGCGGGTGCGGGCCGAGCTCGAGCGCCATGGGGGAACCTTCGAGAAGTTCAGCGGCGACGCGGTGCTGGCGCTGTTCGGCACGCCGAAAGCGCACGAGGACGATCCAGAGCGAGCCGTTCGTGCAGCGCTCGCTGTGCAGAGCTCGATTGCCGAGCTGAATCGCGAGGACGAGTGGCTCGACCTTCACATTCGCATCGGCATCCACACGGGTGAGGCGCTCGTCATGCTCGGCGCACGGCCCGGCGAGGGAGAGTGGTCGGCGGCCGGTGACGTCCTCAACACGGCCGCACGGATCCAGTCGGCCGCCCCGACGGACGGAGTTCTGGTCGGCAAGGAAACGTATCTCGCTGCTGGCAAGTCCTTCGAATTCCGCGAGGCACAACCGGTGCAGGCGAAGGGGAAGCAGGAGCCGGTCCACGTGTGGGAGGTGGTCGGGGCGCGCGACGGCTCGCCGGTCGAGCAGCAAGACGAAACGACGCTTGTTGGACGCCAAGGCGAGCTCCAGGAACTGGCCGGCTTCTGCGACAGCGCCCTCGAAGAGCGACAAGTCGGCATCGCCACGATCGTCGGGCCTCCGGGAATCGGCAAAAGCCGGCTCCTCCGCGAGCTCGTGCGCCGCCTGGAGTCGAGCTGCGCCGTCCACTCCGGCCGGTGCCTGTCGTACGGGGAGGGCATCACCTACTGGCCCGTCACGGAGATCTTCAAGTCCGCCGCCGGAATCCTGCAGAGCGACGACGGCGAGACGACTGCGGCCAAGCTCGACGCATTCCTGGAGGCGCTCGAGTCCGATGACCTCGACGAGCTGCGGACGATCGCTTCGGCCCTCTCGAACCTGTTCGGGATCCCGACGACCCCGCGCGGAACGTACGCGACGAGCGAGATCTCGCAGGCCGAGCTGCACTGGGGCATTCGTCGCGCTCTCCAGCTGCGCTCCAGAGCAGAGGCGACCACGATCGTCGTCGAGGATCTCCACTGGGCCGAGCAGACCCTGCTCGAGCTGATCGCCTATATCGCGGCCGGCGAAGCCGAGGCTCCGCTCGTTCTCGTCTGCACCGCACGCCCGGACCTCGAGGAAGTGGCCCCCGGATTCCTGAGCGGGGAGGGACGCAGGCGGACCGTCGAGCTCAGCACGCTCGACCGCGACCAATCGGCCGCTCTGCTAACGGGCCTGGTCGGCGACCCAGGTCTGGCGCAGACGCCGTTGGCATCCGCGCTCATTTCCAACGCCGGCGGCAATCCGCTCTTCCTCGAAGAGACAGTGCGGATGCTGCGCGAGCGTGACCTGCTCGACCGCGCGCGGTGGGCGACCGACGAGATGCGCGACCTGCCTGTGCCCACGACCGTCCAGGGCCTGATCAGCTCCCGGCTCGACCGGCTTGCCAGCGCCGAGAAGCAGCTTGCCCACCACGCCTCCGTGGTCGGAGCCGTGTTCTGGGCAGGAGCGGTCGCGTATCTCGGCGCAAGCGAAGGAGAGGAGCCGCAGGATCCAAGCCAGGGCCTCACGGAGCTCGAGCGGCGCGACTTCGTCGAGCCGCACACGCCGTCGACGGTCGCGGATGACGCCGAGTACGCCTTCAAGCACATCCTGATGCGCGACGTCGCCTACGGCCAGGTTCCAAAGGGGCGGCGGGTGGAGCTCCACGTGCGCTTCTCCGACTGGGTCTCGTCCCTCCCGAGCACGGCGGACGAGTTCGTCGAGATCGTGGCGTGGCACCTCGAGCAGGCGTGCCTGCTTTCGCGCGAGGTCGCTCGAAGCCCCATCGAGCCGCCGATCCGCGAGGCCGCCGCCGCCCTCGCCGACGCCGCGAGGCGCGCTGAGCGGCGCGAGAGCCTCCGCGAGGCACACCGGTACTACACCCGCGCCCTCGAGGTGCTCGACGATAGACACGACGAGCTGCGCGTCGAGCTGCGCCTGCGCCGCGCGGACATGGCGATGATGCTCGGGCAGCTCAAGGAGGCGTCCGATGAGCTGCTCGAGGTGGCGGAGAACGCCCAGCGGCTCGGTCGTACAGACGTCGAGTCCGAGGCGTTGCTCCTGCTCGGCGACATCGACCAGCGCCAGGGACGCACGTCGGAGGCCAAAGCTCGGCTCACCGAAGCCCAGAGGTTGGCGAGCCTCTCCGAACCTTCGTCTCTCCAGGTTAAGGTGCCGTTCGTGTTTGCCACGTTCGTCGGTGACTACGAGAGTCGGCATGACGACGCGATCGAAAGCCTACGAACCGCAATCGCCACCGCGGAGAAGATGGACGACAAGGCGCTCGTCGCGGAAGGCCACCTTCGAATCGCGGCCCTGCTCCACAGCCGAGATCTCGCGGCCGCGGAACCGGAGTTACGCCGCTGCCTCGAGCTGGCCTCCGAGCTGGGCAGTCACAGAATGGAAGCGGAGGCGACGTCGTGGCTCGGAATCGTCGCCTATTCGCGCGGTCGGCCCGAGGAGGCCGAGCGCCTCTGCCTGCAGGCCCGAACGTGGTTCGAGCGTACCGGTGACACCTACTTCCAGGTTCAGAACATCATCGGGGGGCTCGCTATCTTCGCGCTCGCCGACGATCGGGCCGAGGAAGCCGAGGCGTGGCTGCGCGAGGCGCTTCCGGTCGCGCTCCAGATCGGCGGCTGGGTTGTGGTCTTTACGTATTGGCGGCTGGTCGAAGCGCTCATCGCGCAAGACCGACTCGACGACGCCCGGGAGCTCGTCGCGTTCGCAGCGCGGAGCGTGCCGGAGGAAGCTGCCGACGCACGCGCAGCGCTGCTGATGGCGGAGGCGGCCGTCGCGACCGCCACGGGCGAGTCGACGGCGGCCGCGACGGCGTATGCCGAGGCGCTACGACTGTTCGAGGAGCTCAACGTCCCGATCGACCTGGCCGAGGCCCGACTGGCGCTCGGCCGGTCGCTCCGGGCGTTCGGCAACTTCACCGGCGCCAGAACCGAGCTCGAGCGCGCGCGGGCGATCTTCGTCCGCATCGGCGCGACGACGCAGCGAGACGCGATCGACCGCGAGCTTGCAGAGCTGGTAGAGGGGCCGGCTCCCACCGGCCCCTCTACGTGAACGCCTAGCGAACGCCGCCGGCCAGGCGGCCTGCCTGGCGAACGGGATGCCCTTCGTGCGCAGACGGCCTAGAGGGCACCTCCTGAGGCTGATGAGCCGGAGAGCCGGGGGGAGGCTCCCCCGAGGCCGGCATGTCGGCCGCGAGCGCGACGAGCGACAGGCAATCGTTCAGCAACGGGGACGTCACATGGAGCGTGTTCGATCCCGCTGTGAGAACGCCCGACGGGAGCGGGTCAGTAACAAAGGTGTCCCACAGATTGCCGTTCGCATCGGCAGGCCCGTGCTGCGCCTGGGCGCCCTGGAAGATCCCGCCTGCGGGGACGATTTGGGTGTTGTTGACCGAGATCGCGCCGTCGTTTGCGGTCTGACCGTCGCCCACTACGAACCAGAGGAACGCGTCGCCCGAGCCGGGGTAAGGCACGCCCGTGAGCGTCTCGTCCCAGAGGCTGTCGGTG
>VAXD01000231.1:0-221 GCA_005884155.1 Actinomycetota bacterium
CTCGCGTTCGTCGCCAGCCCGTTCGCGCGCCAGGTCGCGCCGGTCGACGGCTCAGGCCTGACGCCGAGCCTGCAGAACCCGTACATGATGATCCACCCGCCATTGCTCTACCTCGGCTACGTCGGGATGACGATCCCGTTCGCCTTCGCCGCAGGCGCGCTGCTCTCCGGCCGCACCGACGAACGCTGGATCATCGCGACGCGCCGCTGGACGCTGCTCGC
>VAXD01000231.1:304-2763 GCA_005884155.1 Actinomycetota bacterium
CTCGGGATCGGGATCCTGCTCGGCGCGAAGTGGGCCTACGAGGAGGTCGGCTGGGGCGGCTACTACGCCTGGGACCCGGTCGAGAACGCTGCGCTGATGCCGTGGCTCGCGTCGACCGCGTTCCTCCACTCCGTGATGGTGCAGGAGAAGAAAAACATGCTCAGGGTCTGGAACGCGGTGCTCGTCTCGCTCGCGTTCTGCCTCTCGCTCTTTGGGACGTTCCTCACGCGGAGCGGCGTGCTCAGCTCGATCCACAGCTTCGCCCAGTCGTCGATCGGGCCCTGGTTCCTCGGCTTCATCGTCTTTGCGGCCTGCTTCTCGACGGCACTGATCATCTGGCGGCTGCCTCTCCTGCGGACGCGGACACGGCTCGAGTCGCTCGTCTCGCGGGAGGCCGCGTTCCTCTACAACAACCTGCTGCTCGTCGCGCTGACGCTGACGGTGCTCTGGGGAGTCGCTTTCCCGCTGCTCTCCGAGGCGGTACGCGGAGAGAAGTTCACCGTCGGTCCGCCGTACTTCGACTTCTTCCTGCGCGTCTTCGGGATTCCGCTGCTGCTCTTGATGGGAATCGGACCGCTAGTCGCCTGGAGGCGGAGCTCGTTACGCGCGGTCGGGAAGAGCCTGATCTGGCCGGCGGTCGCGGCGCTCGTCGCGGGCGTCGTGCTGATCGTGCTCGGCGCCGGCTCGAACGTCGCCGGGCTCGTCGCATACACGTTCTCCGTCTTCGTGCTCGCGGCGATCGTCGAAGAGTTCGTGCGCGGCACGAGAGCGCGCAAGGCGCTCGGCGAGCGGACCTGGCTCGGCGCCTTCAACTCGCTCGTCAGCCGCAACCGGCGCCGCTACGGCGGCTACATCGTCCACGCCGCGATCGTGCTGCTCGCGATCGGGATCGCCGGCGGCGCCTACGGCGCGACCCGCGTTCAGCACTTGAAGCCCGGGGAGTCGATGACGATCCGCGGCTACCGGTTGCACTATCTCGGCACCGTCGTCCGCCAGGGCCCGAACGCCCTCGAGGAGCGCGCGCGGCTCGACGTCTCGCGCGGGGGCTCGGGCGGCTGGGCGCTGATGGCCGGCAAGAACAGCTACCCGGCCGAGCAGCAGGTCTCGAACGAGGTCGCGATCCACACCGACTGGGTGCGAGCCCAGGACCTGTTCGTGATCGGCGATCAGTTCAACAAAGACGGCTCGGTCGTCCTGAAGGTCCTGGTGAACCCGCTCGTGCCGTTCGTCTGGCTCGCCGGCCTCGTCTTCCTCCTCGGCGCCTTGATCGCGATGTGGCCGGACGCGCGCGAGCAACGCCGGCTGGCGAGCCGCGCCGAGCCGGTGCCAGTCACTCCGTGACGACGTACTCGAACGACGCCCAGGCGAGCAGCGTGAAGATCGCGTCGTAGAGCGCGAGGAAGGCGAGGTAGCGCCCGGGGTCGGCGACGACGCTCGCGCCAACGCCGCCGACGACGATCGGCAGGGCCAGCGGCAGGAAGAGGAGCGGAAGAAGCAGCTCGCGGGCGCGGCCCGCCGCGGCCATCGCCGAGAGGAGGACGCCTACAGCGCAGATGCCGAGGTCGGCGAGCAGGACGCCGGCGATCGCGGCCCAGCTGACAGGCGAGAAGAAAAGCGCGAACGCCGGAAGCGCGACGACCTCCGCGAGCGCGAGGAAGACGAACGTTGCGACACCTTTGGCGAGCCAGATCGCGCTGCGGTCGCACGGCGCGAGCACGAGCGCGTCCAGCAACCCCTGCTCCCGCTCGGCGACGAACGCGCGGCCGAGGCCGAGCAGAGCCGTGAAGATGATCGCGACCCAGAGGAGGCCGTACTCGGCGAGCCGTGACGAGCCCGACGGCAGCGCGAAGTGGAAGACGGCCAGCATCGCGACCACGAAGAGCAGCATCGCCGGGAGCGTGTCGCGTGCCCGCAGCTCAGCACGGCCGCATCCGAGAGGTACCTAGGCAAGCGCGAGCCTCCCGGTTTGCAGCGGCCCGACGCGCTCCGGATCGTGTGTCGCGACGAGCAGCGTCCGGCGGCCGCGCATGTCCGCAAGCTCGCGGTCGAGCAGCTCGGCACCCTCGGTGTCGAGGCCGGAGAACGGCTCGTCGAGGATCAGCAGCTCCGGCTTGTGCAAGAGCGACCGGCAGAGCGCGAGCCGCTGGAGCTGACCCCGAGACAGCGCCGACGCCCGCTCGCGACGTTGCTCCCAGAGCCCGAAGCGCTCGAGCAGCATCCCGATCCGTTCACGCCGCTCCGGCACGCGATAGAGCCGCCCGAACAGGTCGAGGTTCTCCAGCGCCGTCAGCTCGCGGTAGACGAGCGGCTCGTGTGCGAGGAACCCGATCCGGCTGCGGTCGGCGTCGACCTCGAGCGTTCCGCCGCTCGGAATCGCGAGCCCCGTGCAGAGCCGCAGCAACGTCGTCTTGCCGGCCCCGTTCGGCCCGGTCACGACCAGGAAGCCGCCGTTTGCGAGC
>VAXD01000021.1:0-1051 GCA_005884155.1 Actinomycetota bacterium
CGTCGATTGGCCACTCCGCCTCGGCGAGCCGCCGCAACGCATCGCCGAGCGTTCGCCGGTCCGGGTAGCGGATCGCGACGTGGTAGAGCCCCGTCGTCCCGGCCGGTGGCGCCGAGCCGCCGCGCGACTCCCAGGTGTTGAGGCCGAGATGATGGTGGTAGCCGCCGGCCGAGATGAACGCAGCCTGGTCACCGATGCGCTGCGTCACGTCGAAGCCGAGAATGTCGCGGTAAAAGGCCAGCGCCCGGTCGATGTCCGAGACCTTGAGGTGGACGTGGCCGATGTCGACGCGCGGGTCGATGCTCACCGCGGCGACGATAGCGCGAGTTGGAAGCGGGAGCGTTGGATCGCTCCCGCCCCCAAGCACCCACCGGCTTACGGGCCCCACGGAGTGGAACCGTTGAACGCTGCGAGCGCGAACACACCGAGCGCGAGCAGCACGGTCTTGATCTTCGTCATCCGAAACACCCCCTTCCCTTTCAGAGGACGGCCACAGAAACGCACGAGTACCCAAGCGGGGTAGTCATTTGTTGTCAAGCCGAAGTAGTCAATTGACGATGTCTACGTTGAGCGTCAAGATTGGGAATCGTGACCGGCATGGAGCAACACAGCTCGACCGAGACCATCGGCGAGCGTCTGAGGCGACTCCGGCTCGAGCGCGGCCTTTCGCAGCGCGAGCTCTCGGAGCCCGGCGTTTCCTACGCGTACATCTCGCGGATCGAGGGAGGCGCCCGGCGTCCGTCCGTCAAGGCGCTGCGAATGCTGGCCCGCAAGCTCGGCGTGTCGGCCGATTACCTCGAGACGGGGTCGGAGATCCGCGACAGCGATGAGCGCGAGCTCCGAATCGCGGATGCAGAGCTCGAGCTGCGTCTGGCAGGAAGCTCCCCTGACGCCGAGGACAGGCTCGCTCGGCTGCGAGACGAGGCGCTCGACGCCGGAGATCTCCTGGCCGCGTCGCGCGCCAGCATCGCACTTGGGCTGGCGGCGTCGGCGGCCGGACAGTATGCCGAGGCGATCGAGCGGCTCCAGCACGGGCTCGAGCTCGCGCCCG
>VAXD01000021.1:1129-10084 GCA_005884155.1 Actinomycetota bacterium
GTGCGATTCACGACCTACCTCAGCTACGCGCTGACCGACCTCGGCGATCTCCCGGGAGCACAGAGCGTGCTGGACGAGGCGCTCGAGCGGGCCGAGGTCGTCACGGATGCGTACTCGCGCGTGCGCCTCTACTGGTCGCTGGCGCGCCTGAACGACGTGCGCGGACGGTCGGCTGCCGCCCTCGACTGCATCCGGCGCGCGATGGCGCTGCTGGAAGTGACCGACGACACGCTTCACCTCGCCCGCGCGCACCTGCTCTGCGCGGACATCCTGATGACGCAGGACCGGCACGAGCTGGCGGGCCGACATCTGGCCCTCGCCGAGCAGCTGTTCGGCACACAAGCCGAGGCGCTCGATCTCACGAACCTTCGCCGCGACCAGGCGAAGCACGCCGCACGGGCCGGCAACGGCGAGCAGGCGGTGGCGTACGCGCGTCACGCCCTGGAGTCGGCAGGCGAGGAGAATCCGCACGAGCGCGGGAATGCGCTCTGGGCTCTCGCCGAGGGCCTCGCGCTCACCGGCGAGGCGGATGAGGCGGACACTGCTTTTCGAGAGGCGACCAAGCTGCTCGAGGAGCACGGCCACCGGCGCGACGTCGTCGAGGCATGCCGCTCATGGGGGAAGTTCCTGCGGCGCTCGGGCCGCGAGGAAGAGGCGCTCGAAGTCTTCGAACGCGCCGCCGATCTTGCGTCCGAGCCGCTGACCATCGAAACGCACGGCCAGAAGTGATCTCGGCCGCGGTTCGTCCGCGCGGCCCGTTCTCGCTCCGACTCTCATCCAGACTCGCGGGCGACGCGACGCGCACGTTTTCCTCGGGGCCGCTCCTCGCAGCGCTCGCTGCCGGCGGGGTCGGGCGAGCCTGGCAGCAGCCGGACGGCGTCGTCCAGCTGCGCGCGCCTGACGACCGGGGAATCGACGAGCTCAGCTTCGTGCTCGCGCTCGACGACGACCACTCGGAGTTCCTCGAGCGCTTCCGCGACGACCCACTCCTGCGCCGCGCGCTGCCGCGGCTGCGCGGCTACCGGCCGCTTCGCCTGTCGACCGTCACGCACGCACTTCTGCGAGCCGTCTGCGGCCAGCTGATCCAGGCGAGCCGCGCGCGTCAGATCGAGCGAAACGTGATCCGCGCGACCACGTCGAGGCCGCCGGCCGCCTGGTTGCACACGCCGCCCACGCCGGCCTCCTTCGCCTCGTTTTCTCCGGCGCAGCTGCGGCGCCTCGGCCTCGGCGCCCGCCGAAGCGCGACGCTGATCCGGCTCTGCCGCTCGCTCGACCTCGAGCGCCTCCGCTCGCAGCCGACCGCCGCGGCTGCGGACCGGCTCGAGCGTGAGCGCGGGCTCGGGCCCTGGTCGGTCGGCGTCGTCTGCGTGGAGGGGCTCGGCCGCCACGAGCGCGGGCTCGTCGGCGACCTCGGGCTGGTGAAGCTCTGCTCAGCGTTGCGCGGCCGCTGGGTCGAGCCGTGGGAGACGGCCGAGCTGCTCGAGCCGTATGGCGAGTGGGCCGGGCTCGCGAGCGTCTACTTGCTACAGGCATTCCGCCTCGGGCTGGTTCCTTTGCCGCAGCGCCAAGCCGCCTAGACTCCGAGCATGGCCGGCAACGCGCGCAAGGTCGCGATCCTTGGCCTGGGGACGATCGGCGAGTCTCTCCTCAAAGGCCTGCTAAGCAGCGGCTGGCGCGAGCCGTCGGAGGTCTCTGCGACCGTCCGCGACGATACCCGCGCGGCCGAGCTCGGCTCGACGTACGGGGTGACGGCGGGCACCTCGAACGCGGAGGCGATCGCGGGCGCAGCGCTCGTCGTGATCGCGGTCAAGCCACAGGACTTCGACGTCCTGCTCGGCGAGATCGGCGGCTTGCTGACGCCGGAGCAGACGGTGCTGTCTGTCGCGGCGGCGATCCCGACGTCCGCGATCGAGAGCCGGATCGGCTCCGGGGTTCCGGTGGTCCGCTCGATGCCGAACCGCCCGGCGACGGTGCACGAGGGCATCGCGGGCATCTGCGCGGGCGCACATGCGAGCGAGGAGCACCTCGCTCTCGCGGAGGAGGCGCTCAGCCACCTTGGCGCGGTCGTGCGGGTCCCAGAGCGCTACATGGACGCGGTCACCGCGGTCTCCGGCTCGGGCCCCGCCTACTTCGCGCTGCTCGCGGAGGCGATGATCGAGGCGGGGATCCTGCTCGGGCTCTCACGTGAGGTCTCGACGCAGCTCGTCGTCCAGACGATGCTCGGCACCGCGCACCTGCTTCGTGACGAGAACATCCACCCGGTCGAGCTGCGCGAGCAGGTGACCTCGCCGGGCGGGACGACGATCCGCGCGATCCGCGAGCTCGAGCGCGCGGGCGTCCGAGCGGCCTTTCTGAACGCGATTCAGGCCGCGATGGAGCGCTCGCAGGAGCTGGCTCAGGGCGACGCGTGACGACGCTCTACGGCGTCGAGCTGACCGTGCTGGCCGACGAGGAGGCGGCCGCCTCTACAGCCGCGGATGTTCTTGTCGAGGCCGCGCGCGCCGGGCAAGCGATCGCGCTGACGGGCGGCGGATCCCCGGGCCGGGCCTATGAGCTGGCCGCGGAGCGCGAGCCCGACTGGAGCGGCGCGACGCTCTGGTGGGGCGACGAGCGGTGCGTACCCCCGGACGACGAGCGCTCGAACTACCGGCTCGCGCACGAGAAGCTGCTCAACGGCCTCTCGGCGCAGCCTCGTGCGACACACCGGATCCGCGGCGAGCTCGGCGCGGAGGCAGCAGCGGCGGAGTACGACGAGGCGCTGACCGGCGCGAGCCTCGACCTCGTCCTGCTCGGGATCGGGCCCGACGGCCACGTCGCCTCGCTCTTTCCGGGCCAAGCGACGCTCGACGAGCGTGAGCGCCGGGCAATCCCGGCCGAGGCGAAGCTCGAGCCGTTCGTCGACCGCGTGACGATGACGCTGCCGGTGCTCTGCTCGGCCCCGGAAGTGCTGTTCATCGCGACCGGCGACGCGAAGGCCGGCGCCGTCGGTCGCGCGTTCGGCAGCCCGCCGAGCCCCGACACGCCCGCGAGCCTCGTCCGGTCGGCGAGCGGCCGGACCCGCGTCGTCACGGACGCGGCTGCGACCACGGTATTGCGCTAGGACGCTCCGGAGGCGTATATATAGAACCACTGTGGCACCTCCCGAGCCGCCCGGGATGATTGACGTCCTCCTGCTCAACAAGCCCGAGCAGCTGAAGGCGCTCGGCCATCCCCTCAGGCTGCGCATCCTCGAAACGCTCGGGACGAACGGCGAGGACGAGGCGCTCACCAACCGCGAGCTCGCGGCCCGCCTCGGCGTCGATCCGGGACACCTGCACTTCCACGTGCGCATGCTCCTCCGCGCAGGCCTGATCACGCTGGTCGGGGACGCCCGAGGGCGCGAGAAGCCCTATCGCGCGACCGCGCGCACGCTGAGGGTCGCTCCCGAGCTACTCGCCTCCGGGCTGACGAGCGACCTGCGAGAAGCGATGCTCGGCGAAGTCCAGCGCGGCTGGGACGAGCACAGCGCTGAGGGCACATTCCGCTCGGCCCAGGTGACCGCGCGGATCCGGCCGGAGCGGGCGCTCGAGCTCGTGACCGAGCTCGTCGAGGCCGTGCGGCAGGCGGAAGAAGAGGACGCGGACCCGCTCGTGATCACGGCTGTCCTGCATCCGCCGTCTCGGCAGGAGACGGGGGGAGCAGCCCGGAGCTGAGGTCGGCGGCCAGGCCGTCGCGCCCGGCGAGCGTCTGCAGCACGAGCACGGTGTCGGCGACGGGGATGTCCTCGAGGTATTCCTCGCGCTTCTCGAAGGACTCGAGGACCGCTTCGACGGCGACCTCGTAGCCGAGAATGTCCTGCGCCGCGAGGAAGGCCAGCGCATCACCGACGTCGGTTGGGAAGTCGTCGTGCGTGCGGATCCAGTCCGCGTGCTCGCGCGCCTCGGTCCGGCGGCCGAGGACGAGCTCGGCGAGCGCAGCGGCGTAGCGGCCAATCGGCGACTCGGCCTCCGCGGCCCCTGCGTCCAGCGCCCAGCGGGCAGCGTCTTCAGCAGCAGGCCAGTCGCCTGCGAGGAGGAGCGCCTTGATCGCGCCGATCGGGCGGCCCCAGCTGCCGGGCGGTGCGTCCCCGAAGCTCTCGCGGTAGCGCTCGGCCGCGCGGTGGAGCCACTCGGCGGCCTCTTGCTCGCGGCCCTCCATCAGCAGCGCGAGGCCGGCTCCGCCCGCGGCGTTGCCGAGCCGGGTCAGCTGCCGCTGGCGAGCGTCGGCGCCCTCTGCGTTGGTGAGGCGTGCCTCTCCGTCACGAAAGCGGGCCTTTTCTCGCTCGAAATGCGCATTCCAGTCCTCCGCCTCAGGCACACCCAACCTCCTCCCCGCTGCGATCGTAACCGGGAAAGTCGCACGGGTGGGTCACGAGAGCGTGCCGAAATTGTGCCGGATCGCCCCCAGCGCGATTGACTAGGCTCCTCGGCGTGGGCCGGGAGTTGCGCGAGGTCGTGTACGTGGACGGCGTCCGCACGGCCTTTGGGCGCGCCGGGCCGAAGGGCGTCTTCTGGCGCACGCGCGCCGACGACCTCGGCGTGAAGGTCGTCCGCGAGCTCCTGCGGCGGAATCCGAGCCTGCCCCCGGAGCGGATCGACGACGTCATCATGGCGGCGACCGCGCAGGTCGGCGACCAGGGACTGACCCTCGGGCGCGACGTTGCGCTGCTCGCAGGGCTGCCACAGTCCGTTCCCGGGTTCGCCGTCGACCGCATGTGCGCGGGCGCGCTCACGGCCGTCACCTCCGGGGCGGGCGAGATCGCGATGGGCGCCGCCGACGTCGTGCTCGCCGGCGGGATCGAGCACATGGGCCACCACCCGATGGGCGAGGACGTCGACTTCAACCCGCGCTTCGTCGCGGAGCGGCTCGTCGACCCGTCCGCCGTCACGATGGGCGCGACCGCCGAGAACCTGCACGACCGCTTCCCGCAGCTGACCAAGGAGGATGCGGACGCCTTCGCGGTGCGCTCGCAGCAGCGCGCGGCCGCGGCGTGGCAGAACGGCGTCATGCGCGAGATCGTCGTGCCGATGTCGGTCTTCGGCGACGACGGCTGGTCCGTGGCCGATCGCGACGAGTTCCTGCGGCCGGACACGAGCATGGAGGGTCTGGCCGACTTGCCGACGCCGTTCCGCGCCGGTGGGCGCGTCACCGCCGGGAACTCGGCCGGCCTGACGGACGGGGCCGCGGTCTGCCTGCTCGCCGCGCAGGAGACCGCGCGAGAGCTCGGCCTGGCCGCGCGGATGCGCCTCGTCTCCTATGCCTTCGCGGGTGTCGAGCCGGAGCTGATGGGCCTCGGGCCGGTGCCGGCCACGCGCAAGGCACTCGAGCTCGCGGGCCTGAGACTCGACGAGCTCGGCCTCTTCGAGCTGAACGAGCCGTTCGCGGTGCAGGTATTGACATGGTGCGACGAGCTCGGCGTCGACCCCGAGGACGAGCGGCTCAACCCGTACGGCGGCGCGATCGCGTGTGGCCACCCGCTTGCGGCGACAGGAGTGCGCCTCACGGCGCAGCTCGCGTTCGGCTTCCGCGAGCGACCCGGCGTCCGCTACGGCCTGACCGCGCTCTGCGTCGGCATGGGGATGGGCGCCGCGCTCGTCTGGGAGAACCTCTCGCGCCCCTGGCCGCCGGAGCCTCCCGCCCGGCGGAGCCGGGCTCCGGCCCCGGCTGATGCCGGTGACGGCACGATGCTCTCCGGGCCCGTGTTGGGACACACTGTGCCCTCCGGCCTCGCACCGCCGCCGACATCCCAGGAGCCCGAGGACGCTGCCGGAGACTGAGTTCAAGCTTGCGCGTGCCGGCGACGTCGCGCTCGTCACGATCGACAACGGCGAGGACCACACTAAGCCGACGTTCTTCGGCCGCGTGGCGCTCGAGTCGCTCGAGCGGCTGCTGCCCGAGCTCGAGGACGGCGACTGGGCCGCGCTCGTGATCACCGGTAAGCCGTTCGTCTTCGCAGCAGGCGCCGACGTCACGCAGTTCCCCGGCGCGACGCGCGAGCTCGCTCTGGAGGGCAGTCGCGCGGGCCACGAGCTGTTCGGCCGGATCCGCGCATTGCCGTACCCGACGGTCGCGGCGGTCAACGGCGCCTGTCTCGGCGGCGGTGTCGAGCTCGCGCTCCACTGCGACGCGCGCACGATCTCGACCGGTGCCAGGCACTTCGCCTGCCCCGAGTGCTTCCTGGGGATCGTGCCCGCCTGGGGCGGGACGCAACTGGTGCCGCGGCTCGTCGGAGCGGAGACCGCGGTCAAGTTCATCGTCGAGAACGCGATGCGCCAGAACCGCATGCTCACGGGGCCGCAGGCCTTTGAGCTCGGCTTCGCCGACCGCCTGCTCGAGCCGGCCGAGTTCCTGGACGACTCGCTCGCCTTCGCGCGCGAGCTCGCGGCGTCACCGTCCCGCGCCGGTGCCAGGCACCGTGACGAAAGCGTCACGGAGGTGATCCGGAAAGCTCGGTCGCGCCTCGACGGGCAGGTGCACGGCGCGGCGCCGGCGCCCTACCGTGCGCTCGAGCTGATCGAGGGCGCTCTCTCCGGCTGGTCGCTCGAGGAGGGCTACCGCGCCGAGGAGGAGGCCGTCGCCGACCTGCTGCCCGGCCGCGAGGCGCAGGCGTCGCTCTACGCGTTCGACCTTGTCGAGCGGCGCGCGAAGAATCCACCTGGGAGGCCGCAAGCCGAGCCGCGTCGGCTCGAGAAGATCGGCCTCGTCGGCGCGGGCCTGATGGCAGCCCAGCTCGCGACGCTCTTCCTGCGGCGGCTGGAGCTGCCCATCGCCATCCGCGACGTCAGCGAGGAGGCGCTCCAAACCGCCCGCGCGAGCATCGACTCAGACCTCGCCGAGCAAGTCGCGAAGGGCCGCTACGACGAAGGCAAGGCGCGCTTCCTGGCCTCGCTCGTCTCCACATCGACGACCTACGACGACTTCACCGGCTGCGACCTCGTGCTCGAGGCCGTTTTCGAGGAGCTCGACGTCAAGCGCGAGGTCTTCGAGGAAGTGCGTGAGCGCGTCGCCGCGGGTTGCGTCCTCGCGACCAACACGTCGAGCCTTTCCGTCGCCGAGATGGGCGCCGACGTCGGCATCCACTTCTTCAACCCGGTCGCGCTGCTCCCGCTCGTGGAGCTCGTCCGCACCGACGACACCACAGACGAGGCGCTCGCGACCGCGTGGGCCTTCGCCGAGCGCCTGCGCAAACGCCCGGTGCTCGTCCGCGACGCGCCGGCGTTCGTCGTCAACCGCGTCCTCACCCGCCTCATGCGCGTCGTCCTCGACGCGCTGGAACACGGCACCATGCCCGACGACGCCGACGAGGCGATCCTCGAGCTCGGCCTGCCGATGGCGCCTTCGGTGCTCCTCCAGATGGTCGGCCCGCGCGTCGCCAACCACGTCCTCGAGACCCTCCACGCCGCCTACCCCGACCGTTTCCCGCTCTCGCAGACCCTCCAGAACTACGCCGACGGCAACGGCGAGATCGCCGTCACCGACAACGACCCACGCACGCAAGAGCAGATCCTCGAACGAGATCCACCACCTGCTCGAAGAAGGCGTCGTGGCCGAGGCCGCCGACGTCGACACCGCCGTCCTGCTCGGCGCGGGTTGGCCATTCTGGCTCGGCGGGATCACCAAGTACCTCGATCAGACCGGCAGATCGGAGAGGATGTTCGGCAGGACCTTCGCATGAGCGACGACTGGCGCATCCGTATCGAGCTCCCGGAAGAGCACCACGCCGGCACCCTGCTCGGCCGGTTCGGCCTGGAGCTCACCAGCGACGAGGGCCGCCGCCTGGCCGAAGAGCTTGAGGGCCGCCGCCTCGCCGTCTCGCAGGACGAGAACGACCTCTTCGTCTACGCGTCCTCGCAGACGCAGGCCGAACAGGCGCGCGGAATCGTCGAGGCCGAGCTCGCCGAAGAAGGCATCCAGGGCAAGGTCTCCCAGCCCGAGCGCTGGCTGCACGACGAGGAGCGCTGGTCGAACGAGCCGCCCGACGAGACCTGGGAGGAGGAAGAGGTGGAGCACGGGCACGCGCCCTGGGAGGTTCGCGTCGAGCGGCCGTCGCACCACGAGGCGAGCAAGCTGGCGGACGAGCTCGAGCAGGAGGGCTATCGCGTGATCCGCCGCTTCCGTTACGTGATCGTCGGCACCGCCTCGAAGGAAGAGGCTGAGGCGCTCGCGCGGCGCCTGCACGGCGAAGCCGAGCCCGGCGGCGAGCTCGTCTGGGAAGCCACACCGCAGAATCCCTTCGCCATCTTCGGCGGCCTAGGCGTCTAGCCCGCCCGGAATCGGGTACTATTCGGAGTGCGACGCTCGCCAGCGGATTTGACCGCGAGCGCGCTCTCTTCCTGAGACTTTGGCAGCACCGGACGTGCTGCCGGACATGCACGAAGCGACCGAGCAGCCGACGCTAGCGCCGGAGGCTGCGGACGGCCTAGCCGCCTCCGCCCTCCAGGCCGAAGCCTGGGCCGGGGAGCCCTTCCTCCACCCGGAAGAGGACCCCGGCGTAGTCCTCGCGCCCGGAACCGCCCGCAGGCGCGCGCTCGACGACGCCCTCGCAGAGATGGAAAAAGGGGCGGACGAGCCGTCGTACGGCTGGAAGATCCGCTACTCGCTGATGCTCGGCCTCGAGCGGGTGCTGAGCGAGAAACCGCCGCGCCTCGCCTCGGGCACCGAGCTCCGACGCCACCAGATCGACGCGCTCGCGGGAATGCTGACCGAGCTGATCGCCGCGACCCAGGTCGAGCCCGAGCTGAACGGCAACGGCGGCACAGCCGCGGAGGAGGTCGAGCCCGACGAAGAGGAGGAAGACCTCGGCGTCCACCTCGAGGGGGTCCTGGAGGAGCTCGAGCTGCCCGAGACGCCGGCCGGCCGCGATCCGGGCGCGGGCCGGCGCTACCGCTTCCGCCACCCGACTGCCTCGGGCAAGACGATCGCCGCCGCCGGCTTCGT
>VAXD01000047.1:0-7068 GCA_005884155.1 Actinomycetota bacterium
CGGGATCGTCTCCGACCTGCTCGCGCTGCGCCCGACGCTGACGCCCGACCAGGTGAAGGGCGCGCTGATGCTCAGCGCCCAGACACTACGAAAGGTGCGCGGCTTCGCGGCGGGCGTCGGCGAGATCTCGGGGCCGGCAGCGGTGGCAGCTCGCATGCTCCCGAACCCGAACCGGGGGCTCGACAGGTTCCTGGTGCAGGACCCGTCCGGCGACGGCCTCGTCTTCGATGACGTCTCATGGCTCGCGGCCGCGAAGACGTCCCGCGCCTGGAACGACGTCTCCTGGTCCGATGTCTCCTGGTCAGACGCGGCCTGGTCTGTGATCTCGTGGAGCGCGGTCTCGTGGTCGGACGTCTCCTGGTCGGACGTCTCCTGGTCGGACGTGTCGTGGTCGGACGTCTCCTGGTCGGACGCCGTGAACGTCTACGGCGACGTCGGCTAAAACACCCGCTTCAGCACGCCGAGCGCCCGCTGGTCCCAAGGAACACGGTGCGTCACGCCCGCACCGCCCAGCTCGCCGCGATGCGCGAGGTACCAGTCGTAGGTCTCGCAGAGCGCCTGCTCGTTCGAGAGCCGCGGCTCATAGCCGAGCAGCCGCTGCGCCTTCGCGATGTCGACGTACGAGTCGCGGTGGGCTGTGCGGTAGTGCCATTCGACGAGCGGTGAGAGCCGCGCCACCTCGAGCGCGCGCAGGCCGAGCTCCGCGGGGCGCGCAGGGAACGGCTGCAGGCGGCTGCCAGAGCCCGCGTGGGCGATCAGGCCCTCGAGGTCGGAGCGGACGGTGCCGAACTCGGCCGCGCCGACGTTGAACGTCTCGCCGGCGACGTCCTTCGTCGCTGCGCTCATGGTCGCGTCGACGAGGTCCTCGACGGCGAGCAGCTGGTAGCGGTTCGAGCCGTCGCCGAGGATCGGGATTCGGCGCCCTTCGCGGATCCAGTCGAACAGGATCTCGAAGACGCCGAGCCGCTCCGGTCCGATGAACGTCTTCGGCCGGATCACGACGACCTCGAGCCCGCGCCGCCCGATGCGCCGCGCCACCCGCTCGGCCTCGATCTTCGACTCGCCGTAGTGGCCGACGCCGACGAGCGGCGCGTCCTCGCGCAGCGGGTGATGCTTCGGGACGCCGTAGACCGCGGTCGACGAGATCAGGACCGCTCGGCCCACGCCCGCCTCGAGCCCCGCGACGAGCGTGACCGCCGCGCCGTCGACGTTGACCGAGCGGATCGACTCTCGCGAAGCCTGGATCGGCAGCGCGGCAGCCGCGTGGACCAGGACGTCGGCGCCGCCGGCGAGCCGCGCCGTGGCAGACGGATCGCGCACGTCGCCGCGCAGCTCCTCGACCTCGCGCTCGAGCTCCGTGTCGTCGAGCGGCGCGACGTCGAGCGTCCGGACCTCGTGCCCGTCCGCGAGCAGTCGCCGCGCAAGGTGGAGGCCGAGGAAGCCGGCGCCGCCGGAGATCGCCCATCGCATTGCAGGAATCCTTCCTGATCGGACGAACCGGGACCGTCCGTGACCGGCAGACTCGTCGCACTCGGCGCGGCGTCGCTGGCGGCACTGTCGCTGGCGGCGGCCGCCAACGCCTCGAACCCGCAAATCGCGGGGCTCCAGGTCGCCCTGCGCGCGTACGGCCTCTACACCGGCCCGATCGACGCGATCGCGGGGCCGGGGACGGTCCGTGCGACGAAGGCGTTCCAGCGCCGGGTCGGGCTCGTCGCCACCGGCCGGGCAGGACCGCAGACGCGCCGCGCGCTCGGCCCGCTCGGCGAGCCACTCTTTGGGCGCCGCACGCTCCGGACAGGCCGCTTCGGCTGGGACGTCTCGGTGCTCCAGTTCCTGCTCGCCCGCCGCGGCCTGCTCGTCCCCGTCGACGGCTACTTCGACGCAGCGACCTCGCGTGCGCTCAAGCGCTACCAGCGCTCGCGGCGCCTGCAGGTGGACGGGATCGCAGGGCCGCACACGCTGACCGCGCTTGCGAGCGGCCGCGCTGAGCTGTCGATCGGCAAGGCCCGCGCCGCGCCCAAAGGCGTCCGCGGGCTGCTCCAGCACTGGGCGGGCGTCTACGGCGTCGACCTGAGCCTCGTCCGCGCGCTCGCGTGGATGGAGTCCGGCTACCAGCCGGGGCTCGTCTCGCCGGCAGGCGCTCGCGGCGTCATGCAGGTCCTGCCGAGCACGAAGGACTACGTCGAGACGGTGCTTCTGCGGAGGCGCGTGCCGTGGACGGTGTCGGGCGGGATCCGCGTCGGCGTCGTCTACCTGCGGCAGCTCCTGCGGGAGTTCAACGGGAGCCGGTCGCTCGCACTCGCGGCCTGGTACCAGGGGCCGGCGTCGGTGCGCAGCCACGGCCTGCAGCCGGGGACGCGCGTCTTCGTCCGGAATGTGCTCGCGCTACGGCGCCGGGGCGTGTAACGCCACCTGCGGGGTCGCCGGCCGCGCCGGAGGCTTCGACTCGACCAAGATCGCCGCGACGAGCAGGATCGCGATCCCGACCGCGCTCTCGCCGATCAGGCTCCGCGGCAGGCCCGCGAAGAGCGGTGCGCCCCGCTCGAGTGCCGGGCGCACGATGAAGTGGTGGGCCGCGCCCCAGAGCAGCGCCAGCGAGACGAGCGCGAGCTTGACCAGGAGCACCTGCCCGTAGCCGGCGCTCCAGAGGTCGGAGAGGCGCGGCAGGCGCAGCACGCTCAGGTAGATCCCAGCCGAGAGCAGCACGGCGATCAGGACGGTCGCGAGCCTCGAGAAGCGCAGGAAGGCTTGGCGGCGCAGCTCCGGTGCCAGCGGCCAGACGACGAACGCGAGCTGGACGAGCCCGCCGACCCAGAGCGCCGCCGCGGAGAGGTGGAGCCAGTCCGCCAGCTCCGAGAGCCACGACGAGCCCGAGTCCACGGCCGAGTGCCCTGAGAGCGAGAGGCCCGAGGCGAACCCGAGCGCGACGAGGAACGCAGGCCAGAGCAGCACGCGCCTGTCGGTCAGCCACGCGAGGAAAAGGAGCGCGCTGACGAGCGCGAAGCCCAGGGTCATCGCCATGAACGCGAGCCCGAAGCGGAGCTTCGCAAGCGGCGAGAGGTCGCCGTAGAGGAAGTAGCCGAACGGCAGCTGCAGCGCGTCCTCCGCGCGCAGCAGGAACGCGGCGATTCCGACCTCGATGACGCCGACCGCCCCCACGCCGGCGATCCAGTAGAAGCGCCGCTCGGCCTGCGGCGGCAGCGGCCCGCGCACGATCAGCAGGCGGAACCCGAGCCCGCCGGCGACGAGCGCCAGCGCGAGGAAATAGAGCCAGCGGACGATGTGCTCGGTCGTCGTCGGGCCGGAGGCGCCGAACGCCTCGGTCGCGGGCGGCGCGCGATGTCTGACCCCGAACGTGAAGACGCCCGAGACCGTGTGGCTGTCGGCCGAGGTCACGCGCCAGCGGACGGTGTAGCCGCCGCGGGCGAGCTGCTGCACCGGCACGGTCACGGCTCGCTTGTCCGCAGTCGACCTGGTCAGCCCGGAGACGACGTGGCCCTTGCTCGTGTAGACGGTGATCGCGTTCGGCAACGCCTCGACGGACTGGTCGAACCGCAGCAATACCACTCGCGGCGACCGCTCCACGCGCTGCGCGAAGGCCGGCTTTGTCTGAAGGAGCGTCGCGTGCGCCCAGGCGGACGCGGGCGCTGCGAGCGCGAGAAACGCGGCGGCGGCGAGCGCGCGTTTCACCGGTGCTGCGCTCCCGCCAGCGGCGACAAGTGTCCGAAGACCGGTGCTGTGTCGCGGTCGCAATAGAGCATCACGCCGAGCACGACGAACGTCAGAGCGAAGCCCGCGCGCACGGCCTCCGAGCGCGGCCGGAACACCGCGAGCAAGGGAAAGATCGCGCCGATGATCAGTGTCCAGCCGATCAGGTGGTGCAGGAACGCCGCGCGCGCGAAGAACCAGCTGTTCTGCTCGTGGATCAGGAACGCCGCGCCCGAGACGAGGAACGCGAACGGCATCGCCAGGCGCCAGTAGCGGCTGTGCAGCTTCCCGCGCACGAGCCCGAGCTCGGCCGCGCCGGAGAACATCATCACCTGGGCCCACGAGCCGTGGGCGAGCATGTGGATCGTCGAGTTGGTGAAGAACACCATCACCGGCCACATCAGGACACCCATCGTGAAGGCGAGGCTCGGCCACAGGTACGCGCGCCAGGGCCGACGCCTCCAGACCTCGTCGCCGACCACCGCCTGCGCGAGCAGGCAGAGCCCGACGAGGACGAGGCCCGTGGCGAACATCCAGTGGACGAACTCCGCCGGCGGCTGCATCAGGGTCTGTCCTCTTGGTCTTCAAGATCCTCGATCACGCCCGGCGCGACGAGGAGCGCGAAGACGACGCCGGCCAGGATCACGAGCAGTGGCGGCTCGATCGCGAGCCACCAGAAGCCCTGGCCGTGCGGGTGCAGCAGGGTGAGGCGATACGGCTGCAGGAACGCCCAGGCGACGCCGGCGAGCATCGTCGCGGGGCCGAGGGCGGAGACGGCGCGGGCCCGCGCGGATCTGCGCCGGACGGCCGTCCTTTCGGATACGAGTTGTGTGCTCAATTCCACCTCCCGTTCGAGCCGACAGGCCGGCCCGCGGGCTCTGGGCGTGACCGCGGGCTAGGCGGGCACGGGAGGCGGTCGGCACTCGAAGGCGAGGCCGAAGAGCTTGCGCGGCGGCAGGTTGGCCGGTCGCGCGGAAGGCTGCGTCTCGGTGAGTCCGGAGGCGGCTGCAAGCCGGTCGGCGCGGGCGCAGGTCTCGTGCGCGTAGCGCTCGTACTCGTTCAGCCAGCGCGAGACGGCGCTCCACGCGAGCGCGACGAACACCGAGAGCACGGCGAAGACGGGCAGCGCCGACGTGTGCAGCCACGGCCAGAGGAGCCCCCAGCGGCCCGACGCGGCCTGCTCGGTCTCGAAGTGGACCAGCGCGAAGATCGAGGTGACCGTGAAGGCCACGAGCCAGAGGCGCGGTGAGAGTTCGAGCTTGACTCGCGGCGCCGGCCCGGAGCTCTTGCCGAACGCGGTGAGCACGCGGTGGCCCGCGCGCGCGGCCGCTCGGGCGCGGACGAAGCGCCAGACGAGGCGCGCCGCCAGCAGCGCGAGCCCGAGCTTGACCGCTCCGAGCAGGAACGGGTAGTAGTCGGCGCCCGAGTAGCTCGGTGAGCGGACGTGCCGCCCGACGTCGATCCGGTGGGCAAGGCTGCGGCCGGCGAGCTCCGCGACGAGCGCTAGGAGCGCGAACGCGAGAGCCGAGAAGAGCCGCTGGTGCCGACGCGCACGCTGCACCCCGTCAGTGTGCCGGAACGCTCAGGGGTCCCGTTCAAGGAACCCTGTCCAAACAGATAGACCTGTGACTTCGCCGCCGCGACCGACCATGGCGGGCGCGGCCCATTAGGGCTGGCCGTCAGTACGGCGCGAGCCGGCAAAGCCGGCTCGCTGCCCGAGCGAGCGGAAAGCGCAGCGGGCGAAGCGGGAAAATCAGCCGAGCGAAAATCAGCCGAGGAGAGTCAGTTCCCAGCGAGGTTCGCTCGGCCGGTCGAAACCGAAGAGCAGGATCCGCTGCCAGGTGCCGAGGCAAAGGTCGCCACCCGCAAACGGGATCTGCTCCGTGCGCGGGCCGAGCAGTAGGCACAAGAGCCGCTCGCGCTCGCTCTGCTCGTGCGGGACGAGCCGGGTCAGGAGCTCCTCGAAGTCGCTGAAGAAGCCACTTTCGCGCTCCTGCACACGCACGAGCCCGACCTCGTCGAGCGGCGAGATGTACGCGATCCCGTTCTCGCAACCGGCAGCCCGGAGCTCGTGCCTGACCTCGTTCGTGATGTCGAGCACCGTCAGGGACGGGAGCGCCGACGCGATCGAATAGGGAATCTCGACCGACGTCATGCCTTCGCGGCCACCTCCCGCGGCAGGCGGAAGTGGACGTCCTCGCGCGCGACCTCGACCTCTTCCAGCTCGTCGTACCCGAGCGAGGCAAGGCTGCGCAGGACGAGCGCGACCAGCTCCTCCGGCGTCGAGGCGCCTGCGGTCAGCCCGACCGTCTTGTGCCCCTCGAGCAGGTCGGGGTCGAGGCCGCTCTCGCCGTCGATCAGCAGCGCCTTCGCGCCCCAGCGCTCGGCCACCTCGACCAGCCGCCGTGCGTTCGAGCTCGTCTCCGAGCCGATCACGAGGATGAGCGTCGCGCCGGCACCCGCCATCGCCTTGACCGCGTCCTGTCGGTTCTGGGTCGCGTAGCAGATGTCGTCGGCGGCCGGCCTGCGCAGGTCGCCGAAACGGTCGGCGAGCGCGTCGACGGTCTCGGCGACGTCGTCGAGCGAGAGCGTGGTCTGCGTGATCACCGCGACCGGCTTTCCGTTCGTGTCGAGCTCGAGCGCGTCCTCGGGCGACTCGATCACGACCGTCTGGTCCGGCCGCTCGCCGCGTGTCCCGATCACCTCGACGTGGTCGGCGTGCCCGACGAGCGCGACGACGTGACCGCTGTCCGCGTAGCGCCGGGCCTCGGCGTGCACCTTCGAGACCAGCGGGCAGACGGCGTCGACGACGACGAGCCCGCGCTGCTCGCAGTTCTCGCGCACCGCCGGCGCAACCCCGTGGGCGGAAAGGACGCAGATCGCCCCCGCGGGGATCTCGTCCTCGTGGTCGACGAAGACGGCGCCGAGCCGCTCGAGCCGCTTGACGACGTGGTCGTTGTGGACGATCTGGTGGCGGACGTAGACCGGCGGGCCGTTCTGCTCGAGCAGCCGCTCGACGATCTCAATCGCGCGGTCGACGCCGGCGCAGAAGGAACGAGGGGCCGCGAGCAGGACCTTGCTCACGCGGACCAGCTCCTCGCGGCAGCGCCGAGCCTGTTCACCGCACGGGCGGCGTTCAAAGCGGCCCGCGGCGAGCGCGCGACCCCACGCACCACCCCGCGCCAGTCCGAGCTGCCGTCCCGGCGGACAGCGCCGGCGAGCGCGCCCAACGGGTGCTCCGGCGTGTCGCTCACGACACGCAGTACGCCGTGCAGGCGACCGCTCCGCGCCAACGGCCCGCTCTCGAGATCCGCCGCGTCCGCGCCCGTCTGTTCGCCCAGACGCCGTCGCTCCTCAGCC
>VAXD01000047.1:7114-7663 GCA_005884155.1 Actinomycetota bacterium
CGCCGAGCCCTCCCAGAGCACCGCCCCGTCCGCGGCCACCACGCGTGTGGCGTCGAGCACGGTGCCGACCGGCAGACCATCGCGCAGCGCACCCGCGAGCCCGAAGGACACGAGCGGCCCGTCGGGTACGCCGTTCGCCGCCCCGAGCCCGACGAGCGCAGACCGTCGACCGGCGCGCCGCGCCGCGCGCAGCTCGGCCGTGGTGGCACAGGCCAGCGTCACCCCGTCAGCGTCCATGCGGTGCTGCGAACGGTGTCGCGGAGGCTCTTCGTCGCCTCAAAGGCCGCGGAGGGCTCGAACCCGGAATGGATCGCGCAGTGCTCGCAGCGCGGGTCGTTGCCCGGCCCGTACTCCTCCCACTCCATCCCGTCCATCAGCGCCTCGAAGGTCGGGAAGATCCCGTCCGTCAGGAGGTAGCAGGGCCCCTTCCAGCCGTACGGGTTGCGCGTGATCGAGCCCCACGGCGCGCAGGCGAGCTTGCGGTCTCCCGCGAGGAAGTCCTGGTAGATCGGGCTCGCCAGCCAGCGGTAGTTGTTCTTCCGGGCGGCG
>VAXD01000048.1 GCA_005884155.1 Actinomycetota bacterium
CGACGGCGTCTTCGTCGGCTCCGGCATCTTCAAGTCGTCCGACCCGTCGACTCGCGCGAAGGCAATCGTCGAGGCGACCACGCACTTCGAGGATCCCGAGATCCTGGCGCGCGTCTCCGGCGGTCTCGGCGACGCGATGAGCGGCCTCTCGGCCGCCGCGCTCGCGCCCGAAGAGCTGCTCGAGACGCGCGGCTGGTAGCTAAACGCCAGCCGGCAAGCGGACTGTGAAGCGCGAGCCCTTGCCAGGCTCCGACTCGACTTCGAGCCGTCCGTTCATGCGCTCGACCAGCTCGCGGCAGATGTAGAGGCCGAGGCCGGTGCCGCCGACGCCGCGCGTCTGGTGCGGGTCGAGCCGGTAGAACTTCTCGAAGATCCGCTCGCGCTCCGAGCTCGGGATGCCGAGGCCCTCGTCGGCGATCTGAATCAGGCACTCGCCGTTGTGCGCGTCGAGCCTGATCTCCACGTCGCCGCCCTCGGGCGAGTACTTGATCGCGTTGTCGACGAGGTTGACGAGCACCTGGCGGAGCTTGTTCGCGTCGCAGATGATCGGCCGCGTCCCTTTCTTGTCGATGTGTAGCGAGATCCCGTCCGGCAGGTGCAGGGCCGCCGACTCGAGCACGCCCTCGGCCAGCTCGACGGGGTCGCAGGTCTCCAGGTCGAAGTCGACGGCGTCGGCGTCGATCTGGCCCGCGACCAGGATCTGGTCGACGATCTGCGCGAGCCGGAGCGACTCGGCTTCCATGATCTCGAGGAACGTTGCATTGTCCTCGGCGGACAGCTCGAGATCTTCGCGCCGCAGGGTGCGGACGGCGCCGTAGATCGCAGCCAGCGGGGTGCGGAGCTCGTGCGACGCGGTGGCGACGAAGTCGCTGCGGGTCTTCTCGAGCGCACGCTCGTCGGTGACGTCTCTGAGCGCGTAGACCGTCCCCTCGCCGAAGTCGACTCCGGAGGCCGAGACCCAGAGCTCACGGCCCTGGGCCACCATCGGGACGGTCACCGGCCGCCCGATCGCCTCGCCCGGGCGCACGAGCGGGACATGCGAGCTGAGCGAGTCCCAGGCCGGGACGACCGCTTCGACGCGCAGGCCGAGCGCCTCCTCCTCGTCCACACCCATGATCAGCGCGACCGCGGGGTTCCAGTGGCGGACGAACCCCGCGCGGTCGAGCAGGACGACGCCGTCGGCGACGTAGGCCAGCGCGCGGGCCGCATTCGCGCCCTTCTCGGCCTCCTGGAAGAGGCGCGAGTTGTCGACCGCGATCCCGGCCCGGCGCGCGAGCTCAACCGCGAGCTCGAAGTCGGCTTGGTCGAAGACGGGGTGCTTCTCCGCGGCGATGAGCGTCAGCGCGCCGAGCGTACGGCCGCGCGCGCTCAGCGGGACGCAGATCGAGGCGCGCAGACCCAGCTCGTCGACGATCCGGCGCAGCTCATCGTCGTCCCCGATCAGCTCCTCGAGCAGCTCCTCGGGCAGATCCGGGAAGAACTCGGGCTGGCCGGAGCGGATCACCTGGGCGACCCCGTGCGGGTCGTCCGGGTCCGGCGGATAGCGCTCCTGCAGCTCGTAGGCCCACCGGACCTTCTCGGGATCCTCGTGTGCGACGGCGAGCCGCTGGATCTCGCCGTTGGGCATGACCATGTCGATTGCACACCAGTCGGCCAGCCGCGGCACTGCGAGCTGCGCGACCTGCTTCAGGGTCTGCTCGTAGTCGAGCGAGGACGAGAGCAGCTCGCTCGCCTCGGCCATGAACGCGAGCCGCTGACGAGCGGTCTGCTCGGCCGCGTAGAGCCGCGCGCGCTCGAGCGCCTGCGCGGCCTGGCGGGCGAGCGTGACCTTCATCCGGCGCCGTTCCTCGCTGAAGCTCATGTTTTCGCCGAACGAGAGCGCGATCACGCCGAGCAGCCTGCCCTCGAGCGCGAGCGGCAAGACCGCGATCGCGTGCCCGTCCTCGCCCTGGCCTTCGAGCGTCGGGAAGAGCTTGTTGCGCTCGGCACGCGACTCGAGGAAGAGCGGCTCGCCGGTCCGGGCGACGTGCGACATCGGCAGGTCGGCGTCGACGGAGAAACGGCCGTATTTCTCGAAGACGTCGCCTCTGTAGCCGCTCTGGGCGAGCAGCTCGATCGCCTTGCCGTCGTCGGTTACGAGGCCGATAGCGCCGGCGCGCGCCTCTGCCGCGCGCAGGCCCTCCGTCAGGATCACGTCGAGGACCTGCTGCGGCGTCAGCGCGCCGGCGAGGTGCTCGGTGACCCGGTGGAACCGGTTTGCCCGTTCGTACGCGTCGGAGAGCTCCTCGAGCGAAAGGCTTTCCGTGTTGACGCTCTGGGTCACGTGCGCTCCTCCGGCCCATGCGTCATCTCCCGGCGCAGCTGCTCCCGCTCGCCGCGCTCGAGCCGCGTCAGCACGCTCTCGATCACGCGGCCGATCTCGACCGGGTCGAACGGCTTGACGACGTAGCCGACGCCGCCGACCTGCTCGCCGAGCTGACGGTCCTCGAGGCCGACCCGCGCCGTCAGGAAAACGATCGGGATATCGCTGGTCTCCTCGT
Source organism: Actinomycetota bacterium (assembly GCA_005884155.1). Classification (GTDB taxonomy): domain Bacteria; phylum Actinomycetota; class Thermoleophilia; order Gaiellales; family Gaiellaceae; genus AC-32. Next base: position 2,541 of record VAXD01000048.1, read on the forward strand.
CCCGCGCCAGGCGGCGGGCGACCTCCCAGCCGTCGATGCCAGGCATCATCACGTCGAGCAGGATCAGGTCAGGCCGCTCCTTGCGCGCGAGCTCGATCCCGTTCGTTCCGTCCTCGGCCTCGAGCACTTCCATGCCCGATGCGGCGAGGTTGATGCGGCAGAGCATCCGGATCGAGCGTTCGTCGTCGATCACGAGCACGCGGCGCGCGGAGCCCGTCTCGGCCGAGCCGCGCCGGCGCTTCTCGGGCTGGGATGCGGGACCGCAGCGCCAGGCACTCCGGTGCCGGCCTGCTCGTACGCCGCGTGTCGGAGCCAAGCGAAGTGGCTGGGCGACCTCTCCTCGCACTAGCGGGCGGGAATTGTACGTGCGCGCAGCCGAAAAGGACAGGCCCGCATCTAGAATCGGAACGTGGACGAGAAGCCCAGAATCGGCATTCTGGCGGTGCAGGGGAACGTGCGCGAGCACTCGGCGATGCTGCGAACGCTCGGCGCGGAGCCGGTCGAGGTGCGCAAGCCGGAACAACTGCGCGACCTCGACGGCCTCGTCATCCCGGGCGGCGAGTCGACCGCGATCGCGCGGCTCGTCCGGCTGTATGGGCTCGAAGAGGCGATCCGGCAATTCGAGCGGCCCCTTTTTGGCACCTGCGCCGGGATGATCCTGCTCGACCGCGAGCACCTCGGGCTGATCGACCTCGAGGTGGCACGCAACGCCTACGGGCGCCAGGTCGCGAGCTTCGAGGCCGACCTCGAGCTCGAAGGCGACGAACGGCCGCTGCACGGGGTCTTCATCCGCGCGCCGCGGGTGATCGACTCTGGCCCCGAGGTCGAGGTCCTGGCCCAGCTGGACGGCGAGCCGGTGCTGTTGCGCCAGGGCCGGATGATTGTCGCGTCGTTCCATCCGGAGCTGACCGCGGACACGCGCGTCCACGAGCGGTTCCTCGACCTCGTGCGGGAGGAGATGCATGTCCGGGCATAGCAAGTGGAGCTCGATCAAGCACAAGAAGGGCGCGGCGGACAAGAAGCGCGGTCAGCTCTTCTCGAAGCTGGCGCGTGCGCTGATCGTGGCGTCGCGGGAGGGAGGGCCTGACCCCGCGGCCAACCTCGCGCTGGCGAACGCGATCGAGAAGGCGCGCTCCTACTCCATGCCGAAGGACAACATCGACCGCGCCATCGCCCGCGGCTCGGGCGCCGACGCCGACGCGGACGCGTTCGAGCAAGTCGTCTACGAGGGCTACGGCCCAAACGGCGTCGCCGTGATCGTCGAGGCGCTGACCGACAACCGCAACCGCACCGCGGCCGAGGTGCGTGCGGCCTTCACGAAGCACGACGGCAATCTCGGCGGCTCGGGTGCCGTCGCGTGGCTGTTCGAGCGGCGCGGCGTGATCCTCGTCGACGCCGAGCGCGCGGACGAGGACGAGCTGACGATGGCTGCGGCCGAGGGCGGGGCGGACGACGTCGAGCTCGACGGCTCGAGCTACCGCGTGACGGCTGCGCCCGAGTCGCTCACGGCGGTCCGCGAGGCGATCGAGCAGGCCGGGATCGACGTCGACTCAGCTGAGCTGACGATGGTGCCGAAGACGACGGTCAACCTCGAGGACGAGGGCGCCGCCCGGAAGACGCTGCGCCTGATCGACGCGCTCGAGGAGTCGGATGACGTGCAGGAGGTCTACTCCAACTTCGACATTCCCGAGCGGGTCATGGAGGCCGTGCTGTAGCGGTGGATCCGGCCCGGGCAAAGGAGCTCTTGGCTGCCGAGCGCGCGCGGATCGAGCGAGCGCTGGCACAGCTCGCGCACCAAGACACCGGCGAGATCGCCGATGTGGCGGATCCGGCGAATCTCGCAGCCGATCTGGCCCAGGACGAGCTCGACCTGGGGCAGGCGGACGATCTTCGCGACGAGCTCGCCGCGGTCGAACGGGCAGAGGCGCGTCTCGCCGCCGGGACCTACGGCCTCTCGATCGAGAGCGGGAAGCCCATCCCGGACGAACGCCTCGAAGCCCTCCCCGCGGCAGAGCGGACCGTCGAAGAAGAGCGGGCCTAGCCGGGTCGCGGCAGGTCGAGCACCACCGTGAACGGCACGTCGCCGAGCAGGAAGCCCGCGTCGACCTTCCCCGTGAGCCTGAGGTAGCGCGGCTTGCCGCCCGCCAGGGCGACCTGAATCGTCGCGTCGTGCACCGACTTCGGATCCACGGGCAGTGGCGGCAGGAGCGGCCGGAACGCGCGTAGTGCGCGCTTCACGTCGATGTCGGCCTTGGCGCACTCGAGGCCCGGCTCGCAGGAGACGCGACGGGCGTGGCTGGTCAGGGCCAGGAGGTCGACACGGCGGAGCGGGATCTCGGATGCCTGCAGCGTCACGGTGCGCCCGAGCGGGACCGGTGTGTCGGCGCTCGCGTGGACGGTGATCGTCCCGGAATGGATCCGCGCCAGGCCGCGCTGAGCCTGCGCGACCAGCGCGCGGGCGTTCCCTGAGCTTCCGCAGCCGGCCGCGACCAGGACGGCCGCGAGCGCGGCGCTACTGCCTGCGGCCCTTGCTGACGACAACGCTGACCTTCGCGCCGTTGGTTCGCCGACTGCCCTTGCGCGGCTTCTGCGAGATCACGAGGCCCTTGCGCCTGGTCGAGAAGGCGTGGCCGACCTTGCCGAGCGCGCAGTGCTTCGCCCTCAGCGCCCTGCGCGTGGCCGTGAGCGTCTTGCCGACGACGTTCGGCACGAAGCACGGCGGCAGGAACGACGGTGGCGGTGGCGGAGGCGGTGGTGGTGGCGGCGGCGGCGGGGGAGGCGGTGGCGGCGGAGGTGGCGGAGGGCCGACGTTGAGCGTCCCCATCATGAACGTGTGGATCGCGCAGTGGAAGGTGTAGACGCCGTCCGAGGTGAAGACGAACCGGTAGCTCGAGCCGGACGTGAGCGTGCCGGAACCGAAGGCTCCGTGGTCATCCGTCGCGGTGTGCGAAACCGTCCCGTTGTTCGTCCAGCACACGGCTCCGCCGGAGGGCACGTCCACCATGCCCGGGTTGAAGTCGAAATCTTCGATGGTGACCAGGATGTCGCCCGCCTGACAGACCGTCGCGTTGGGGGTCGAGGACGCATGGCCGGAGACCGTCAGCGTCATCACCGCCGCGAGCAGGGGCCAGCAAGAAGAACCCTCTCCCCATTGTCGATCTTGGCGACCCTAACTCGCTCTTTGCGAATTTCCTAGTTCCGGGACGCAACCACGGGGGAACCAGGGATTTCCCCGTGAGGAGGAACGTCCGAGGGGATGCCTAACCTCACGGCGTGAAGGTTCTCGGCATCGACCCGGGCACAGCTGCATGCGGCTACGGCATAGTCCAAGAAAGCGGAGGCCGCCTCCGGGCGGTCGATGCCGGCTGGTGGAAGACCCCCGCCGGAAGGCGCCAGGAGCTGCGCTTGAAGACGATCTTCGACGGCGTCAGCGATCTGATCGAGGAGTACAGGCCGGCTGCCGTCGGAGGAGTCGTTCGTCGGCGTCGACGCCCGCACCGCGCTCTCCGTCGGCCAGGCGCGCGGCGCCGTGCTCGTCGCGGCCGCGTCGTACGGCGTCGAGTGCGCTGAGTACGCGCCCTCGCGCGTGAAGCAGGCGGTCTGCGGCTACGGTCGTGCCGAAAAGGCCCAGGTGAAGCAGATGGTGATGGCGATTCTCGGCCTGCGGAAGGCGCCGAGCTCGCACCACGCCTCGGACGCGCTGGCCGTCGCGATCTGCCACGCGCTCGCGCCGCCCCTCCTGCGGGCCGCCGGGTGATCGCTCGCCTGAGGGGCAAGCGGGTCTCGCGGATGGGCGAGCGGCTCGTGCTCGACGTCGGCGGCGTCGGCTACCTCGTCAACGCGACCCCGACCGCGCACCGGCTCGCCGAGCGCGGGGGAGAGGTGTCGCTCGAGACCTACCTCCACGTCCGCGAGGACGCGCTCCAGCTCTACGGCTTCGCCGAGCCCGCCGAGCGGGAGCTGTTCGAGCACCTACTGGCCGTCTCGGGAGTCGGGCCGAAAGTGGCGCTGGCGATCGTCTCTGGCTCGCCGCCGGCCGACCTGCGCCGCGCGATCGCGCTCGAGGACACCGCGCGCTTCGAGGCGATTCCGGGAATCGGCAAGAAGACGGCCCAACGCGTTGTGCTCGAGCTGAAGGAGAAGCTCGGCTCGGTCGCCTCGCACACCGAGACGGGCCACGTCGGTGCCCGGGACGCGCTTGTCGAGCTCGGCTACACGCCGGTCGAGGCCGAGCGCGCCCTCGCCAAGGTCGATGCCGAGCTGCCGATCGAGGAGCAGGTCCGCCTCGCGCTCAGGGAGGCCGCGTGACCGAGACGCAGTTCCTCGCACCTGCGGTCCAGCCCGACGACGACGAGCTCGAGCGCTCGCTTAGGCCGCGTCGGCTCGACGAGTTCGTCGGCCAGGAGCGGGTCAAGGAGCAGCTCGCGATCGCGCTCGAGGCCACGCGCACGCGCGGCGAGGCGCTCGACCACCTGCTGCTGATCGGGCCGCCCGGCCTCGGCAAGACGAGCCTCGCGCACATCGTCCGTGAGGAGCTCGGCGTCGCCCTGCGCTCGGCCGCGGGCCCGGCGCTGGAACGCAAGGGAGACGTGGCCGCGATCCTGACCGCGCTGAGCGAGCGCGACATCCTCTTCATCGACGAGATCCACCGGATCAACCGCGCGGTCGAGGAGATCCTCTACCCGGCCCTCGAGGACTTCCGGCTGGACATCATCGTCGGCCAGGGGCCTGCGGCGCGGACGCTGACGCTCGACCTGCCGCCGTTCACGCTCGTCGGGGCGACCACGCGGACGGGGCTTCTGACCAGCCCCCTTCGCGACCGCTTCGGCCTGACCTTCCGGCTCGAGCACTACGAGCCGCCCGAGCTGGCCCGCATCGTGCGCCGCTCGGCGCGGATCCTCGAGGTGGAGATTGAGGACGAGGCCGCCGACGAGATCGCCGGCCGCTCGCGCGGGACGCCGCGGATCGCGAACCGGATCCTGCGCCGCGTCCGCGACGTCGCCGAGGTCAGGCACCAGGGCGCCATTACGACGCCGATTGCGCGCGAGGCCCTTGACCTGATGGAGGTCGACGCGCGCGGGCTCGAGCGGATCGACCGCGCGCTCCTGCGCGCGGTCGTGGAGAAGTTCGACGGCGGGCCGGTCGGGCTTTCGACGCTCGCCGTCGCACTCGGCGAGGAAACGGACACGATCGAGGACGTCTACGAGCCCTACCTGCTCCAGCTCGGCTTCCTGCAGCGGACACCGCGCGGCCGCATCGTCACGAAGCTCGGCCGCGAGCACGTCGGGGCCGCCGCCGCGGACGACGGCCCCAACAGCCTCTTCTAGGCGGACGCGGCGCCGACGAACGGAGCGAGGACGGTGTCCCAGCCGCTGTCGTAGCTGGCGTGCGTCTCCGCCGCCTCATCGCCCCAGCGCTCCCAGCCGCGGTGCTCGAGCTCGACGCGCGTTCCGTCGCCCTCGGGCACGAACCGCACCTCCAGCTCCGTCGAGGGCTTGCCGGCCGTGACGTGCCAGTCGACGGCCACGCGTGACGGCGGCTCCCAGGCGGTCACGGTTGCCCACTCGTGCTCCTGGCCGCTCGCCGTCATGCTGTAGACGCGACCGCCGACCTGCGGCTCGAACACGGCCTCGGCCGGAGGCTCGCCGCCGGGGGCGTGGGTCTGGAACGGCCACCAGTCCTGCAGCCGCGCCGTGAACGTCTCGAACGCGTGCTCCGCTGAGCAGTCGACGACGACGCTCTTACGGACGATCAGCTCCTGCGCTTGCGTGCTCATGCGCTCCTCCTCTCGCGCTCGGCCTCCGCCTTGAAGGCGGCGAGCGCATCGGTCCAGTAGTCCTCGACGTAACGGCGCAGCTCGTCCAGGCCGTCCGGATTCAGCCGGTAGAGCCGTCGGGTGCCGTTCCGCCGCTCGGTGACCAGTCCCGCCTCTTTGAGCACGCGCAGGTGCTGCGAGACAGCCGGCCTGCTGACCGGCAGTTCGGCTGCGATCTCGCCGACCGAGCGGGCGCCCGAGCGAAGCTGCTCGAAGATCGCCCGCCGGGTCGGGTGGCCCAGCGCGTCCATCGGAGAACGGTAAGCGGTCACTTACGTAAGTATGAACTTACCGAATCAGGCTGTCAAGCCATCAGCGGCGGAACTGCAGCTCATGCCAGGACGGCGTCGGCGCGAGCTCGAGCAGCGCCCGCTCGCCTCCGGGCTCGAGGTAGGCGAAATCCGACGCGTTCTCGTCCCAGGCGATCTCGAGCCGCCCGTCCTTGACGCGGTGGTCGAGCCAGGCGCCGCGGAAGACGAGCTTGCGCAGCCAGTAGACGAGCGACTCGCCGTCCACGAGCGAGAGGCGCTCCCAGTGCCGCACGAGGTAGCGGCCCAGCTCGCTGCGGGGCTCTTCAATCAGCCCGTCCGCCGTCAGCTCGACGAGGTCCTCGGTCTCCTCCTCGTCGAGCTCGTTGTCCTCGACGAGCCCGAGTCGGAAGGCCGCCGCGGAGACGCGCTGCGCGAAGTCGGCCGCGTTGAAGCTGAAGCGAAGACGGAGGAACTCCACGACAATGTCGTCGCCGGAGGAGTAGCTCTCCGCGTCCACGCGCAGAGATTACCCTCCTCCTACACTGAGCCCGTGCGCGCGTTCCAGCATTTGGCCCTGCTCGCGCCCGTGATCGTGATCGCCGTGGGCGCACTCGCCGGGCTGGCGGTGCTCTGGACACGCGTCGGCTGGGAGTCGCTTCAGCGCCACGAGCACCCGTGGCGCGTGGCTGCGCTCATCGGTGGCTTCGTCGCCCTGATCGCCGTCCTTTCAGCGCTCGGGTTGAAGCTGCCACGCGAGTGACGCTCGTTGCAATGTCCGTCTCGACCTGCTAACAACGGAGTAGCAGCAAGGAAATTCGAGCGGCCCGTGCCGGGCTCCTCATCGACAATCTGCGGCTGATTTGGTGCTCGTCACCGGCCGCCGACTGAGAGGAGCCGGCGGTGGAATGGATCAGAGAGGCAGACGGCGTCTTCCGTGGCGGAGGCGTCAAGGGGCTCGCGCTCGCCGGCGCGCTCTGCGGCTTCGCCGAGCACCCGACGAAGCCGATCACGACCTGGGAGAACGTCGCAGGCGCCAGCGCCGGGGCGATCATCGCCTGCCACCTCGCGACGGGCCACGACGCCGCGGAGATGCTCGAGCTGATGAAGAAGACGAACTTCGCGTCGTTCGCGGACTTCCCGGCGCACAGCAAGCTGCTCGGCGGCGGGCGCTTGCTCTTCCGGCACGGAATGGCACACGGCAACGCCTTCGAGCGCTGGTTCGACGAGGTGCTCGAGGGCGCCACCTTCGGCTCGGTTCGCAAGAAGTCCGCAAACGGCGTCGCACCGGAGTGGCGGCTGAAGCTGATCGCCGTCGACGTGACCAGGCGCCGGCTGCTCGTGCTGCCCGACGACCTCGTCTTCTACCGCGAGCCGGGCGCGGCGACGCTGATCGACCCCGACCATTTCAAGATCTCGCGCGCTGCGCGGATGAGCATGTCGATCCCGTACTTCTTCGATCCGATCCGGCTCGAGGACGCCGACGGGGGCACCTCGCTGATCGTCGACGGCGGCACGCTCTCGAACTTCCCGGTGTGGCTCTTCGACGTCGACCCCGCCGTCACGGGCCGGCCGCCGACCCGACCAACGTTCGGCTTCACGCTCGAGCACGGGCGCGGCCTCGGCGGCGGCCTGAACGCGCTCCAGCGGATCGAGCCGTGGCCGATCAGGTTCGGCTTCGACATCTTCCACACCGCGCAGGAAGCGTGGGACGCACGCTTCGTATCGCACTCGACGCGTGTCCGGACGGTGACGGTGGACGCCGCCGACGTCGCGACGACGGAGTTCAACCTGTCGCCGGAGAGGCAGGAGCTGCTGGTCGAGAACGGCCGCAAGGCCGCGCGAGACTTCCTCGACCAGTTCGAGCTCGCGGACTACATGAACACGTTCCACGCGCCGCTGGCGGAGCCCGCCGCGGTGGGTACGCGATGACGCCACGGCGGTTTACGCCGGAGCAGATCGCCCGGTTGCTCGGCTGCAGGGTGGCCAATGTCCGCCGTCACTGGCCTCCGCTGCGCAAGGCGCTCGCCCAGGAGGGTCTCGGCGATCCACACACCACGATCGCCGCGCTCGCCACGATCGCGACGGAGGTGCCCGACTTCGCCCCGATCGACGAGTACGGCGGGGAGTCGTACTACAGGCGCATGTACGAGGGTCGGGCCGACCTCGGCAACACGCGCCCGGGCGACGGCGTCCGTTTCCACGGGCGCGGCTTCATCCAGCTCACGGGTCGCGCGAACTACCGCGGCTACGGGCGGCGGCTCGGCGTTCCGCTCGAGCGGCAGCCCGACCTTGCCCTCGACCCGGCGGTGGCGGCGCGGATCCTTGCGGCGTACATGAGGGACCACAACGTCGCCGTGCTGGCGCGCCGCGGCGACTGGCAGGGCGTCCGGCGAGCCGTCAACGGCGGGCTGAACGGCTGGGACCGCTTCCACGCGTGCGTGCAAAAACTCGAGCAGGCCGCAACGGCCGGAGCTCCGCATTGAGCACGGCGACCGCCACCAAGCGGGCGGCCCACGCGGCCGGCGCGGCGAGGACGCTGCACCTGACGAACCCGCACCTGGCGGGCGACGACGTCAGGCAAGCGCAGCTGCTCCTCGCGACCAATCCGTACGGCGGCTTCAACCCCGGCTCGGCGGACGGCGAGTTCGGCCCGGCCACCGCAGCCGCGACGAAACAGGCGAAGTGGCTGCTCGGCTATCCGTCACGAGCCTGCGACGGCAGCTTCGGGCCCGAGCTGGCCGCCTTCCTGCAAGGCCACAAGCTCCCGCCGGCCTACCAGCTCCGGCGCAACCGCCGTCTCAAGCAGACGGCCGGTGGCCCGGCGTTGCGGGCGAAGATCGTCGCGCTCGCGCGCTGGGGGATCCAGAACGAGCTCTCGATCCACTACCAGCAGCTTCGCCCGCTCGACGGCCTGAACCAGCCGCAGAAGCTGCCGCTTGACACCGACTGCTCGGGCTTCGCCACGCTCTGCTACCGCTGGGCGGGCGCGAGCGACCCGAACGGCGGGAACTTCTCGGGCGCATACACCGGGACGATGCTGACGCACTGCCGGCACATCCCGAAGGCCGCGGTGCAGCCCGGCGATCTTGTCGTCTGGGGCGCGTACCCCGGGCATCACGTCGCGCTCGTCCTGGAACCGGGGTCAGACCCCCTGCTCTGCTCGCACGGCCAGGAGAAAGGGCCGCTGGCGATCCGCTTCTCCGCCGAGAGCGCCTACCAGCCCAAACCCGCGACGTGGTTGTCGTGCCTGCCGTGAAAGTGCGCGCGGAACGCGCGAAGACGCCCGAAAACGGCGCTCCGCATGTCTTGGAGCAGGTCGGTGCGGCGACCTTTTCCGATCTCGTCCGCGCGCACTTTCGGCGGGAGCATGAACGCGGCAACGGCGCCGCGAGGCTCGCTGAGGCGGAGAGCGAGTTCAGCGAGAGCCTCGCCCGCTTCGAGGCCGAAGAGGGAAAGCTGGCCGCCGTCTACTGGTCGACCCAGGACGCCTCGGCGGTCGCCCTGACGGTCGGAGACCCACGCTCGAGCCGGAACCCGATCGTCGATACGGACGCGGAGGTGCGGCTTCACCGTGTCACCGACTGGGTTACGAAGGAGGCGGAGCCGATCGCAGAGCTGCTGCACGACTGCGACGTACTTGCCATCCGGGTGCGGGAAGTCCTGCGCGGCACGAGCGAGCGGATCGCGATGCAGTGGCTCTACTCGGTCCAGGAGCACGCGCTGGGCTTCCTCGAGCGCAGCGACGGCCACAAGCTCGCCGCCGAGAAGCGCTTCGTCGCGAGGCAGCGGCAGGAGCTCGCCCGGATCGAGAAGTACTACCTGCGCACCGGCGCGAAGGCCGGCCGGATTGTCTACGTCTCGGGAATGATCACCGCGGCGACCGCCATCGCCGTGGTGTGTGCGGTGCTCGCGGTGGTGCTCGAGACGAGCTCGCATGTGTGGCGGTCGGGGACAGAGTTCCTGCTCCTCAGCACGAGCGCCGGCGCTGTCGGGGCGCTCATCAGCGTGCTCTCACGGATGAGCGGCGGAGACGACCGCTTCAGCGTCGACTTCGAGGTCGGCAGGCCGCTCTTGCGCAGGCTCGGCCTCTACAAGCCTCTGGTCGGCGCGGTCTTCGGCGTCGCCACGTACTTCGTGCTTGCGGCAGGGTTGCTGCCGACGAAGACCGCGACGGACAACCAGCTCGCCTTCTATGGCGTCATCGCGTTCCTCGCCGGCTTCAGCGAGCGCTTCACCGGCGTGATCTTCGGGAACGCGGAGCGGCTGGTCTCCGGCGACGAGGCGGCGCCGCCGCAGCCCGAGCCCGCTCCGGACGCCGAGCCGCAGACCTAGCGCCGTCCGGCGGCCTCCGTACCGTGGTCTGCCCATGTCGGACCGTGGTTGGCAGTTGCGCGGCACCGCGCCGCCGGAGCAGATCGAGACCCTCAGCGAGGAGCTCGGTCTCTCGCGCACGACCGCGAGCGTGCTCGTCCGGCGCGGCTACGACGACCCGGCTGCTGCGCGCAGGTTCCTCGACGCCGAGCTGCCGGAGCACGACCCGCTCGAACTCGGTGACATGACCGCCGCCTGCGAGGCGATCCGCGCCGCGATCGCAGCCGGCACGAAGA
>VAXD01000049.1:0-2336 GCA_005884155.1 Actinomycetota bacterium
GTTCGAGCTGCTGCGCAACCAGACGGTCGCCTCGAGCGTCGCCTGCATGGGGCTCGTCGGCGCGGCGATGTTCGGGACGATCAGCTTCGTGCCGCTCTTCGTACAGGGCGTGATCGGCACGTCCGCGACCTCGTCCGGTGTCGTGCTGACCCCGTTCATGCTCGGCGCGGTGGTCACGAGCTTCATCTCGGGCCAGATCGTCTCGCGCACCGGCCGCTACCGGCCGAACACGCTGATCGGTCCGGTCGTGCTCGGGATCGGGCTGCTCCTGCTCTCGCGGATGGACGTGCACACGACCAACGGCGAGGCGGCGCGGAACATGGTGATCGCGGGGATCGGGCTCGGGATGATGATGCAGATCTTCGTCCTCTCGGTGCAGAACTCGGTCCCTCGGCGCTCGATGGGGACGGCCACCGCCCTGACGCAGTTCTCGCGCTCGATCGGCGCGACGCTCGGGGTGACGCTGATGGGCGTGATCGTCAACCAGCAGCTGCCCGCGGGCGTGCGTGGTGAGGGCACGGCGATCCACCGGCTTCCGGCTGCGGGCCGCGTCGCGCTCGCGAACGCTTTGCACCCGGCGTTCCTGGCCGCCGCCGGACTCTGCGTGCTCGTCTTCGTCATCTCCCTGCTCTGGGTGCGCGAGCAGCCGCTGAAGCGCGGAGTCGAGGACGAACCGGTCTACGGAGACGAGAGCTCGCCGCAGCCCGGAACGGCGGCGGCCGAAGTAAGATCAGCGAAGTGAGCTCACAGGACTTCATGCCGCTCGAAGGCTGGGATCACGTCGAGCTCTGGGTCGGCAATGCCAAGCAGGCCGCGTACTACTACGAGCACGCGTTCGGCTTCACGCCGACCGCGTACGCGGGGCCCGAGACCGGCGTCCGCGACCGCGCCTCGTACGTGCTCGAGCAGGGCGACATCAGGCTCGTGCTGACGAGCGGCCTGCGCGCCGACAGCGAGATCACGCAGTACGCCTGCCGCCACGGCGACAGCGCGAAGGTGATCGCGCTCCAGGTGCCGAGCGCCGACGAGGCCTACCGCCAGGCGGTGCAGCGCGGCGCGCGCGGGATCGCCGAGCCCCACTGGGTCGAGGACGAGTTCGGACGTGTCGAGCTCGCCTCGATCGGAACCTACGGCGACACGATCCACACGTTCGTCAACCGGCACGCCTACGCCGGGCCCTATCTCCCGGGCTTCCGCGCCGCCGCTTCGAACGGCCAGCCGGCGCCCGGCGCCGGGCTGAAGGCGCTCGACCACGTCGTCGGGAACGTCGAGCTCGGCCGCATGAACCACTGGGTCGAGTTCTACGAGCGTGTCTTCGGCATGACGAACATCGTCCACTTCGGCGACGACCAGATCCAGACGGAGTACTCGGCGTTGATGTCCAAGGTGATGGCGGACGGGAGCGGGAAGATCAAGTTCCCGATCAACGAGCCTGCCGAGGGCAAGCGGAAGAGCCAGATCGAGGAGTACCTCGAGTTCAACCACGGCCCGGGCGTGCAGCACATCGCGCTGCAGAGCGAGGACATCGTCGGGAGCGTGGAGGCGATGAAGGAGCGAGGAGTGCTCTTCCTCGACACGCCGGACACGTACTACGACGACGTCCAGGGGCGTGTGGGAGAGATCGGCGAGGACTATTCCGACCTGCAGCGGCTGAAGATCCTGGCCGACCGAGACGAGGACGGCTATCTGCTGCAGATCTTCACGAAGACGACGCAGGACCGGCCGACCGTCTTCTTCGAGGTGATCGAGCGGCACGGGGCGACGACGTTCGGCGAGGGGAACTTCAAGGCCCTCTTCCAGTCGATCGGGCGCGAGCAGGCGCTTCGCGGCAACCTCTAGGAGTAATAGAAAGAATCGACTTTCTCGACGCCCCCGTTCGCCAGCGCGCCGGCCTGGAGCAGGTCGAGCACCGGCCGTGGCCCCTGCGCGACGACCCGTGGACGATCGCGCAGTCCTGGGAGGAGCTGCTGTTCGCGCACTGGCGCGTGGACGCGGGCGCGCTGCGCAAGCTCGTCCCGCGAGAGCTCGAGCTCGACCAGCACGACGGCAGCGCCTGGCTTGGGATCACGCCGTTCCTGCTGACCGGCTTCCGCTTGCGCGGGACGCTGCCGCTTCCGGTCGTCTCGAGCTTCCCGGAGCTGAACGTCCGGACGTACGTCACGGCGGAGGACAAGCCGGGGATCTGGTTCTTCAGCCTCGACACGCCCAGCCGGCTCGCGGTCGAGGCGGCCCGCCGGACGTACCGGCTGCCGTACTTCCACGCGCGCGCGTCGCTCGAACGAAGGGGAGAGCGACTCGAGTTCGCCAACTCGCGCCGCGACGCCGAGCGGCCGTTC
>VAXD01000049.1:2363-13618 GCA_005884155.1 Actinomycetota bacterium
TGGCCCCCTGTTCGAGCCGAAGCCGGGCACGCTCGAGCATTTCCTGACCGAGCGCTACTGCCTCTACGCGGACGACGGCCGCGGGCTGCACCGCGCCGAGATCCACCACCCGCCCTGGGAGCTCCGCCCGGCCGAGATCGAGATCGCGCTCAACACGATGCCGCCGGACGGGATCGAGCTGGACGGCGAGCCGATCTGTCATCTCGCCCAGCGCCAGGACGTCGTGATCTGGCCCCTCGAACCCGTCGAGCGGACCGCAAGAGCCCTTCCCAAGCGGCATCTAGTGAATGCAAGCGACGCAAACGGGAAGGGCTGATATGCGCAGGAGTTGGATCATCCTCGGACTACTGTCCGGCGCCCTCGCGTTCGCGGCCACAGGCCTCGCGAACAACGGCCACAGCAGTCCACAGAACGGCAAGTTTGGGCCCTACACCGTCGTGACCGACGACCCCGGCTCCTGTGGGAACACGTGGGCCACGGACACCGAGAAGCGGACGTTCAAGATCAAGCGGAATCGGGACGGCAGCTACAACCTGATCCGGCGCGACCACGGCACGTTCCTCACGAAGGACGGTCAGAGCCCCGGCGCCTGCGAGACCAGGCGCCCCCACGGCCAGGCCGTGACCGCCGGCAAGCACGGCAAGTTCCACGGCTGGCTGCGCGGGACGATCACGGGCGGAACGTTCGACCCGACTGCGACCTGTCCGGCCGACTGTGGCTTCACCGCCGTGTGGATCGCCACGTTCTTCGGCCCGAACGCGACGTTCTCGTGCTCCGCGGACTCGACTGACTGCCAGTTCGCGTTCGCGTACAGCGCCCCGCACCAGGGTCTGCGTTGGCATCATTGGTACGACAAGGGTCGCGGCGCCGGGACGCTGCTGCATGAGCGCTTCCACGGCGACATCGCGAATCCCTGAGAGAACCTCTCCCCTCCCCTAGGTGAGTGGTCGGAAAGGCCCGCCAACCGGCGGGCCTTTCTCGTTGGTCCTATGCTTGAGCCATGAGCCCGCAGCGGCGAACTGCGCTCGTGTCGGTGGTCGCGGCCTGCGCCCTGATCGGCCTCAAGCTCGGCACGGCGATCTCGACGAGCAGCCTCGGCCTGCTCTCGGAGGCGGCGCACTCCGGGACGGACCTGGTCGCGGCGATCCTCACCTTCGTCGCGGTCGGGGTCTCCGGCCGGCCGGCGGATCCGGGCCACGCCTACGGGCACGGCAAAGCCGAGCACCTCGCGGCGCTCGCGGAGGCCGGTCTCCTGATCGTCGCCAGCCTTGCGATCGCCTGGCGCGCGCTCTGGCGGTTGACCGGCCTGGCGCATGGCCAGGTCGACCCGAAGGGCTACGCGCTCGTCGTGGTCGGCGCGGTCATGGTCGTGGACGCCGGCCGGGCGTTCGTCTCGTACCGGACCTCGCGGCGCGTGGGAAGCCCAGCGCTGTCGGCGAATGCACTCCACTTCGCGAGTGACTTCGTGGGCTCGGGCGCAGTATTGCTCGGGCTGCTCGCGGCGCGGGCCGGCCACCACTGGGCGGACTCGGCGGCGGCGTTGTTCGTGGCCGGGCTCGTCCTGCTTGCGGCCGCGCGCCTGATCCGGATCAACGTCGACGTCCTGATGGACCGCGTGCCCCCCGAGGCCGAGGCGGCCGCGCTCGCGGCGATCGGGGCCTTGCGGCCGCCGGTCGAGCTACGTCGGCTACGGATGCGTCACGCGGCAGGCCGGCAGTTCGCGGACGTCGTGATCGGTGTCCCGCCCGGTGCGGCGGTCGGCCAGGGTCATGCGGCCGCGGACGCTGTCGAGGCGGCGGTCCACGAGGCGCTGCCGGGGAGCGACGTCGTCGTGCACGTCGAGCCGGGCGGCGACCAGGCCGTCCTGCGCGAGCGCGTGCTTGCGGCGGCCCAGCGAGTCCCGCGGGTGCGCGAAATCCACAATCTGACCGTCCTCCGCGTCGGCCCGAGCACCCAGGCCTCGCTCCACCTGAAGCTGCCCGGCGACCTGCCGCTGGACGATGCGCACGAAGTGGCGACCGAGGTCGAGCGCGCGATCGTCGAGTCGGTGCCCGAAGTCGACTCCGTGAAGACTCACCTGGAGCCGCTGGCAGAGCCCGGCGAGGGCCGGGTCGACTACGCGGCCGCCGCCGCCGACCGTGCGCTGATCGAACGGATCGTTCAGGAGACGACCGGCTCCGCGCCGCGCGAGCTCCGCTTCCTGCAGACCGACGACGGGCTCCTCGCCTACCTGACGCTGGCGCTCGACCCGCACACGACGCTCGCCGAGGCGCACACGCGCGCAAGTGAGATCGAGGAGCGCGTTCGGCGAGAGCGCCCCGAGATCGCGGATGTCATCGTGCACACCGAGCCATGAGGCTGTGCATGTTCACGCCGCTCGGCCACGAGGTCCGCGGCTGGCCGGGCCGAATCGAGGGCGACCGCGTGATCCAGCTCGCCGCGCAGACGCTCGAGTCGTTCTTCACGGGAGGAGGCAAGGCGCGGGACCACGCGGAGTACCCGCTCGACGAGGTACGGCTGCTCGCGCCGGTCCGCCGCCCGCCCTCCGTGCGCGACTTCTACGCCTTCGAGTCGCACGTAAAGAACGCCCGCGCTGTGACCGGCCGCGGCGAGGTGCCGCCGGAGTGGTACGAGCTTCCGGTCTTCTACTTCTCGAACCCGGCAGCGATCTACGGGCCTGACGACGACATTCCGTACCCCGAGGGCACCCAGAAGCTCGACTACGAGCTGGAAGTTGCGGCGGTGATCGGAGCCGAGGCCAAGATCGCCGGCTTCACGGTGATGAACGACTGGTCGGCGCGCGACCTGCAGCGCAAGGAGATGGCGGTCGGTCTCGGCCCGGCGAAGGGCAAGGACTTCGCCACCTCGCTCGGCCCTGTCCTCGTCACGGCGGACGAGCTCGGCGACCTGCGGCTCGAGATGGTCGCGCGCGTGAACGGCGAGGAGCGCTCGCGCGGAAACCTCGGCGAGCTGTACTGGCCGTGGGAAACGATCGTCGCCCATGCGGCGCGGAACTCCGAGCTGCGGCCGGGCGACGTGATCGGCTCGGGCTGCGTCGGCACGGGCTGCATCCTCGAGCACGGCGACGAGCGCTGGCTGCAGCCGGGCGACGAGGTCGAGCTCGAGGTCGAGGGGATCGGGCGGCTGCGCAACCGGATCGGGTAGACGTAAGGCCGTGAAGGTCGCGGTCATCGGTGGCGGCGTAATGGGCCTGGCCACCGGCTGGGCGCTCAAGCGGCGCGGGCATGAGCCGGTGATCTTCGAGCAGTTCGAGATCGGCCATGCGCGCGGGTCGAGCCACGGCCGCTCGCGGATCTTCCGGCTCGCCTACGCGGAGGACGAGTACGTGCGGCTGGCCCAGGAGGCGCTCGGCCTCTGGCGCGAGCTGGAGGCCGAGAGCGGCGAGACGCTGCTCGAGCTGCACGGGCTCGTGGAGATCGTGCGCACGCTCGAGGAGAGCACAGCGGCGACGCTCGAACGCTGCGGGGTCACATGGGAACGCCTCGACAGAGACGCGGCCAAGCGGCGCTTCCCGATCCAAGTGCCCGACGGGTCGTTCGCCGTCGTCCAGCCCGAGGCCGGGATCGCTCGCGCCGACAAGGCTCTCTCGGCATTCGCGCGCGGCCTCGACGTCCGCGAGGGCGAGCGCGTCACGCCGGACGAGGTCGAGGCGGAGGCCATCGTGGTCACCGCGGGCCCATGGGTGAACGAGTTGCTGGACGAGCCGCTGCCGGTCAAGACCACGCGCGAGACACTCTGCTACTTCCGCCCAGACGCTGGCGGCCGGCCGGTCCCGTCGGTCGTCTCGTTCAAGCC
Source organism: Actinomycetota bacterium (assembly GCA_005884155.1). Lineage (GTDB taxonomy): Bacteria > Actinomycetota > Thermoleophilia > Gaiellales > Gaiellaceae > AC-32. The sequence continues at coordinate 6,180 of VAXD01000049.1, forward strand.
TGGCCGACACACGCACGAGATGTACTCGCTGCACGACCCCGTCTACGGGCTGAAGGTGGGCGCGCATCACGCCGGCGCCGAGGCCGACCCGAACACGCCCGGCGAGCCCGATGCGGCCTTGGTCGAACGGATCGCTGCTTGGGCGAACGAGACCTACCTGCTGGCCGACCCCGAGCCGGTCGCAGCGGAGACCTGCATGTACACGACGACTGCGGACGAGAGCTTCATCCTCGAGCGCCGCGGACGGCTCGTGATCGGCTCGCCCTGCTCCGGCCACGGCTTCAAGTTCGCGCCCGCGATCGGCGAGCGTCTCGCCGCGCTCGCCGTCGACCGCTGACTATCCTTCGCGCGTGCCCACGTACCAGGTCAGAGGCGACGTTCCGCGCAAGCGGCACATCCAGTTCCGGGACAACGGCACGCTGCTGACCGAGGAGGTGATGGGCCTCGAGGGCTTCTCGGGGAACGAGTCGATCCTCTACCACCTGACGTCGCCCTGCCGGGTCACGAAGGTCGCCGACTTCGACCCGATCGAGCGCGACGAGTGGGTCCCGGACGGCCACCAGCACCGGCACTCCGCACGATGGACGTCAAGCCTGGGGGCGATGCCGTCAACGGCAGGCAGCTGCTGATGTGGAACGACGACGTCGAGATCGCGCTCTGCCGGCCCGACGCCGAGATGGACTACTACTTCCGCAACGGCGAGGGCGACGAGGTGATCTTCGTCCACGAGGGCTCGGGCACGCTCGAGACGATCTTCGGCGACGTCGCCTACAAGGAAGGCGACTACATCGTCGTCCCCCGCGGCACGACCTACCGCTTCCGGCCCGAGGGCGACCAGCGTTACCTGGTCTTCGAGTCGCCCGGCCTGATCGAGATCCCGCGCCGCTACCGCAACGACTACGGCCAGCTGCTCGAGCACGCGCCGTTCTACCACCGCGACATCCACCCGCCGACCGAGCTGCACACGCACCGCGACAAGGGCGAGTTCCAGGTCAAGGTGCGAATCCGCGACGGGTACCAGACCTACGTCCTCGACTACCACCCCTTCGACGTCGTCGGCTGGGACGGCTACGTCTACCCGTGGACGTTCTCGATCCACGACTTCGAGCCGATCACCGGCCGGATCCACATGCCGCCGCCCTCACATCAGACCTTCGAGGGCCGCAACTTCGTGATCTGCTCGTTCTGCCCGCGCAAGCTCGACTTCGACCCGATGGCGATCCCGATCCCGTACCACCACTCGAACCTGAACTCGGAGGAGATGATCTATTACGTCTCCGGGAACTTCGGCTCGCGGCGCGGGATCGAAGTGGGCTCCGTGACGCTCCACCCTTCGGGCATTCCGCACGGGCCGCATCCCGGCCTCGCGGAGAAGTCGATCGGCCAGACCGAGACGCACGAGCTCGCGGTCATGTGCGACACGTTCCACCCGCTACGGCTGACGAAGCTCGCGAAGGGCCTCGACGACGGCGAGTACGCCTACTCGTGGCTCGAGGAGCGCGTGCCGGCGGGAGGCGACGCGGACGAGGACCCTGCCGGGGTCACGTCGCACTTCTAGCGAGCTCGGCGAGGCCCACCAGCGCGGCCGCGTCGCCCAGCCGGGTCGGCTCTACGTTGATGGCGGTACCCGGCAAGACTCGCTCGGCCACGGCCTTGCGGACAGCGTCCAGGAGCACGTTGCCCCAGGCTTCGGCGACGCCGCCGCCGAGCCTCAGCGTTCCGGGATCCCAGACGGCGACGAGTGCCGCGGCCGCGAAGCCGATCGCCTCCAGCGCATCGTCCGTAGGGCTACCCGCCTCCCGCAAGTAGGCCTCGACGCAGCCGCGGTTGCCGCACCGGCAGGGTGGGCCGTCGCCACGGAAGCGCAGGTGGCCGACCTCGCCGCCGGGGAGGACCTTTCCGTCGACGGCGAGGCGGGCTGCGATTCCGGTGCCGACCTGCAGCAGCGCAAGCGTTCCGCCCGCAGCCTCGCCGACGGTGGCTGCGACGAGGTCGTTCACGAACACAAGCGGTCGCGGTGTGAGCAGCTCCAGGAGCGGCGCGTCGCGGAGGGGAAGGTTGGCTGCATATCGCACCGTACCGCCCTCTACGAGGCCCGGAACACACACGCCCCACCCTTCGGCTTGTGCGGCCAGGCGCTCGAGTTGAGCGACGAGCCCGCCGAGATCGGGTGCGACAGGCTCGCGCGCGAGTTTCTCCACGCGGCCTTCGACGACGACGCCGGACTTGACCGAGCTGCCGCCGACGTCGACGGCGAGGAACCCTTCAGCGGGCAAGCGTGACTTTGCTGAGCCCGACCGGACGATCCGCGTCGAGGCCTCGCGCGCGGGCGAGCGCCGAGGCGAAGAGCTGGCCCGGCACGACCGAGAGGAGCGGCGAGAGCAGCGGCTCTGGCGGCCTTGGCACCGGCAGCGCGTATGCCGCGCCGGGAAGCGAAGCCGCGGCGTCCCCACTCGCGACCAGGGTCGCTCCCGCCGCGCGCACTCTCTCGGCGGCCTCGACGACGGCAGGCAGCGTTTGGTCGTCTGACGCGATCGTCCAGACCGGGAAGAGCGGGTCGAGTGCGGCGACGGGGCCGTGCGCGAGTGCGGTCGCGGTCAGCGGCTCGGCGGCGACGCGGCAGGTCTCGAGCAGCTTCAGCGCGATCTCGCGGGCGGTTGCGAACTCGATCCCGCGCCCGACGACGAACATCCGCCCGACCGAGGCGAACGAGAGCGCGACCACCCGCGCCTGTTCCTCGAGTACCGGTAGCGCTCCCTCGAGAAGGTCGGCAGTCGCCCGGATCCCCTCGGCGAAGCGCCGCCCCTCCGTCGCGGCGGACGCGGCGAACAGGCCGAGCGCGGCGATCTGGTTGAGGTACGTCTTCGAGGCCGCCACCGAGCGCTCAGGTCCCGCCGCCAGTGGGAGCACCGCTTCCGACGCGCCGGCGAGATCGGAGCCGACGTCGTTCGTGAGCGCGACCGTGAAGGCGCCGGCGCTACGGGCGCGGGCGACGTAGTCGACGACGTCCCGGGTGCGGCCCGACTGCGAGAGCCCGATCACGGTGCAGCCGCGCATGTCCAGGCCGGCGTCGTAGTACGCGGTCAGCGTGATCGAGTCGCGGAGCGCGGTCCAGCGCGGCAGGAGCCCGAAGGCATAGACGCCGTAGGAGGAGGCGTTGTCGGACGAGCCGTGGCCGACCATCCGGACCGTGATCGCCCCGCGATCGCGTGCCGCCGCGGCCACCCGCGAGTATTCGCTTTCGTGCTCCAGGAGCACCCTGAGGGCCATCGGCTGTCCGTGGATCTCGGCGAGGAAGTCGGAGCCGGGCCCGTCAAGGCCGGCAGGCTCAGGCAACGACACGAGCCTCGCCTCCGACGCAGACGCGCTCGATCTCGAGGTTGTCGTCGAGCACGACGAGGTCGGCCGGAAGCCCCACGTCCAGACGGCCCAGATCGGTTGCTCCGAGCACCCGAGCCGGAACCGCCGTAGCCGCAGCGACGGCCTCGCCGAGCGAGGCCCCGAGCGCGTGCAGGTTGCGCACCGCCTCGATCATCGTCAGTGAACTACCGGCGAGGACGTCGTCGAGGCTTCGGGCAACGCCGTTGCGCACCGTGATCGCGGAACCGCCGAGGTAATAGAAGCCATCGCCCATCCCGGCTGCCGCGACGGCATCGGTGACGAGCGCCACTCGGCCCCGGGCTGCCTGCCACGTCAGGCGCGCGGTCTCTTCGGCGAGGTGGACGCCGTCGAGGATGATCTGGACGATGATGTCCTCCCGGGCCAGCGCGGCGCCGGCCAGCCCGGGATCACGGTGGAGGAAGGGGCGCATCGCGTTGAAGAGGTGCGTCACAGCGCGGACGCCTCGGTCGAAGCCGAGATTGGCCTCCGCGGCGGTCGCGTCCGTGTGCCCGGCCGAGACCGCCACGCCCTCGAGGAGCAGGCGGTCGATCAGCTGATTCGCGCCCGGAAGCTCGGGCGCCAGGGTCATCATGCGTACCGGGCCTGCGCCGAGGAGCCGCTCGAGAAGCTCCGGATCGGGATCGCGGCGTGCAGCGGGCGGGTGGATCCCGAGCCGCTTCTTCGACAGGAACGGCCCCTCGAGGTGCACGCCGAGGATGCTGGCCCCGCCCGGGTCGGAGGGAAGGTTGCGGAGTGCCGAGATGAGCTCCTCCTCCGGCGCGGAGATAAAGGTGGGCAGGTATGCGGTCACGCCGGTCTCGAGGAGCGCCTGGCCCGCGCGGCGGTAGCCGGCGTCGTCGGCGTGCATCAGGTCGACGCCGGCGAAGCCGTTGACCTGGAGGTCGACGAAGCCCGGCACCGCGACGCCGCTGCCGTTGGGGCTGGCGAGCCCGTGGGCAGCAACTGTCCCATCGACGACCTCGACGTCGCCCGGGACGAGCACCCCGTCGACGAGCGCGGCCTCGATCCCGAGCCTCATTGCTCGAGCGCCGATCGAATCACGCCCCTTGCGCTCTCGAGCCGCTCACGTGCCGTTGCCGCATCGGTTCCGCCCAGCAGAGCGACAATCGCGACCTTCGCGCTCCCGCCGGCTCCGGCGAGGGCGGCCTCCGCCTCCTCGTCCGAGACTCCGGTTGCCTGGCGGATGATCCTCACCGCACGAGCCGCGAGCTTCTCGTTCGACGTGCGGACGTCGACCATCAGGTCGCCGTAGGTCTTGCCGAGGCGAATCATGGCGACAGTCGAAAGCGTGTTGAGGACGAGCTTCTGCGCGGTGCCGGCCTTCAGCCTCGTCGAGCCTGCGACGAACTCAGCGCCAACGACGACTGCGAGCTTGTGGTCGGCGGCGCGCGCGAGCTCGGAGTCAGGGACTGCGACGACGGCAACGGTGAGCGCGCCGGCCGCCTTCGCGGCCTCAAGCGCGTCGACGGCAAACGGAGTACGGCCGCTCGCGCTGACCCCGACGACGGCGTCGCGCTCGGAGACGCCGACCTCCTCGACAGCGCGCCTGCCGGCGGCTCCGTCGTCTTCGGCGGCCTCACGCTCCGTGGCCGACGGTAGTTCTGCACCGGCGACGAGCGCGAGCATCTGACCCGGCTCGGTCGAGAACGTTGCCTCGCACTCGCCGGCATCCAGGGCTGCGATGTGACCGGACGATCCCGCGCCCACGTACACGAGGCGCCCGCCGCGGCGTAGCCGCTCGACTATTGCGTCGATCGCTGCGGCCAGCTCGGTCGCGACCCGCGCGACGGCGCCGGGAACGGTTGCGTCCTCACGGTTGATGAGCTCGACGAGCTCCGCGGTCGAGCTGCGGTCGTAGTCGGGCCGTTCGGCGCGGGCCTCGGTGGTCAGCTCGTCGAAGGCCATGGGCCGCAGTGTACGCAGCGCGCAGGCCGGTGGTCAATACCACTTCACCAGATCGACGCAATGTGGTCTTGCTTTTGTGCCCGAGTGGTCCTATTCTTCACGGCCGATGGCTGAGATCGTTCTCGACCACCTGTCGAAGTCGTATGCCGGCGGCGTGGTTGCCGTCGACGACGTTTCGCTCCGAATCGGCGACGGCGAGTTCATGGTGCTCGTCGGTCCCTCCGGCTGCGGCAAGTCCACACTCCTGCGCCTCGTCGCAGGGCTCGAGGAGGCCTCGCAGGGAACGGTCGCCATCGGCGACACCGACGTCACGACCTTCGCGCCGAGACGGCGCGACATCGCAATGGTCTTCCAGAGCTACGCGCTCTACCCGCACATGAGCGTGCGCCAGAACATTGCCTACGGCCTCAAGGTACGGCGCACTCCGAAGGACGAGGCGAAGCGGCGCGTCGAGGAGGTCGCCGCCATGCTGGGGCTCGAAGGACTGCTCGACCGCCGGCCCGCGCAGCTCTCCGGCGGGCAGCGCCAGCGGGTCGCGATGGGACGCGCGATCGTCCGCGAGCCGAAGGCGTTCTTGATGGACGAGCCGCTCTCGAACCTCGACGCGAAGCTTCGGGTCGGGATGCGCGCCTCCCTCTCGCAGCTGCACCAGCGGCTCGGCGTCACGACCGTGTACGTCACACACGACCAGACCGAGGCGATGACTCTCGGCCAGCGCGTCGCAGTGCTCAACGAGGGCCGCGTCCTCCAGTGCGACACGCCGCAACGGCTCTATGACCGGCCCGCCAACGTCTTCGTCGCCGCCTTCATCGGAACGCCTGCGATGAACCTCGTCGAGGCCTCGAGCGACGGTGACGACCTCGTCTTCGGAGGCTTCCGCGTGCGGCTCGACGATCGGCGGCGCCCGAAGGACCTGCCGGCGAAGGTGATCCTCGGCATCCGGCCGGAGGCCTTCGAGGAGACAGGCTTCACGGCGACCTCCTCGACGCTGCGAGTGACCCCCGCGGTCGTCGAGGAGCTGGGCTCCGAGGCGCATGTGTTCTTCCCGGTCGACGCGCCAGCGGTCACTGCCGAGATCCTGGACAAGACGGTCGGCGACACGGCCCTTTTGCCCGAGTCGAAAGCGCTGTTCGCGGCCCGCGTCGGCCCGTCGACGGACGCCCGCGTCGGCGTGCCGCTCGAGCTCGCGGTCAATCCCTCGCGCCTCCACTTCTTCGACCCCGCGACCGGTGCGCGCCTCGCCGTCGAAGCCGAGCCCAAGGAGCCCGTGCCTGCCGAGGAGCTGGCGACCGCGCCGTGACCAAACAGCGCGAGACCAGAGACCGCGTGCTCGACCTGATCGAGGGCCTCGGGGTTGGCGAGGCGATCCCGTCAGAGCGACAGCTGAGCGCCGAGCTCGGCGTCTCGCGGCTCACGCTCCGCGCGGCGCTGGACGAACTGGCCCGCGAGGGGTACGTCGTCAGGCGCCGCGGCTCGGGAACGTTCGTCAGCGAGCCGAAGATCGCCCAGGAGCTGACGATGACCTCCTTCACGGAGGACATGCGCCGCCGGGGCATGGAGCCCGGCAGCCGAACGCTCGGGCTCGAGGTGGTCCCGGCAGGCGCTCGCCTCGGGCGGTTCCTCCACGTGTCGCCGTCGGAGCGGATCGTCGTTGCGAAGCGCCTACGGCTCGCCGATCGGGAAACCATGGCGATCGAGACGCTGCACGTCCGGGAAGCGCTCGTGCCCGGCCTGACGCGGCGCGACCTCGATGGCCAGTCGTTCTACGAGATCCTGCGCGACCGGTTCGGGATCGTCATCGCCGGCGGGGCTCAGACGATCGAGCCGACGGTGACCAACGAGGAGGAATCGGAAGCGCTCGGGATTCCGCTCCACTCGCCGGCCTTCCTGTTCGAGCGGGTGACTCACTCGGAGGGCAACGAGATCGTCGAGTTCGTCCATTCGATCTACCGCGGCGATCGCTACCGGCTCGTAACCGACGTCGCGGCGCTGCCGTCGCCGAGGCGCCCCGTTCTCGCCGGGCCGAATAGTTGGTCTTGACAACCGATCGAGATTTGTGCAAGTGTCCGCAACGTGGTCAAGTGGTATGCACCAATTCACCGCGGCCGCCGTCCATCGTCGTCGGACCACAG
>VAXD01000049.1:13641-14095 GCA_005884155.1 Actinomycetota bacterium
TGAGATACCGCATCATTGCCGCCGTCGCTCTCGCGGTCGCACTTGCTACAGCGGCCTCGACGGCGAGCGGCAGCATCAGAGGAACCGGCAGCGCAGACCGGGCCTCTGCGCAACAGGTCACCGTCTGGGTGATGACCGACGCGCAGGCCGGTTGGCCCAGCGCGATCGCTGCTGCGAACCAGCAGTTCCAGCAGCAGCACCCGGGCGTCGACGTGAACATCCAGTACCAGAGCTGGGACACGGTGCTGCAGAAGTTCGACGCCGCGCTGGCCGCGAATGACCCGCCCGACGCGATCGAGCTGGGGAACTCCCAGACCGCCAAGTACATGGCTGCGGGGGCGTTCAGCTCGGTGAATCCGAAGAACTTCCCGAACGGCAACACATGGCTGGCCGGCCTCAAGGCGTCCTGCACGTACCGCGGCAAGGGGTACTGCGTGCCGTACTACGCCGGCGC
>VAXD01000049.1:14214-17763 GCA_005884155.1 Actinomycetota bacterium
GATGAAGAAGTTCGGCAAGAACCGGAACTTCTCCGCGTTCTACGAGCCGGGCCAGAACTGGTACGCCGCCACGACATTCGTCGAGGACTACGGCGGGCACATCGCCGTCCAGGAGAAGAACGGCAAGTGGAAGGGCACGATCGACTCCCCTCAGGCCGTCAAGGCGCTGACCATCTTCAAGTCTATGGTCCGCAAGTTCTCGCGCGCCAGCAAGTCGACCGACGAGGCCCATCCGTTCCCGAGCATTCCGTTTGCCAAGGGCCGGATGGCGTCGTTCTACGGCAACGGCTGGGAGTGGCCGTACGTGTTCAATCCGAAGGGCGGTGCCGCCCCGAAGTCCTTCGCAAAGAAGATGGGCGCCTATCCGATGCCCAGCCACATCACGGGCCGCTACATGCCGACGTTCCTCGGCGGCTCTGACCTCGGCATCCCGATCTCGGCCCATAACAAGCAGCTCGGCGCCGACTGGATCAAGGCCTTCACGAGCACGGCCTCCGAGACGATCATCGCCAAGGCCGGGAACATCGCGAACACGACCACGCTCGCGAACGTGAATGCTCACAATCCGTCCCTCGCGCCGTTTGCGCGGGCGTCGAAGTACAGCTGGTTCGTCCCGACGTCGCCCAACTGGACCAACGTCGAGAACAGCCATCTGCTCAAGACCATGCTGACGAAGATCCTCACGAACCAGAAGTCCGTGGCTGCGGCGACGCACAGCGCCGCTCAGCAGATCACGCAGATCCTCAACGCGTCTTCGTGAGCGACCGGCCGGGAAGCGGGATGCTCTCCTCATGAGCACCCGCTTCCCGGCTGCCGCGGCCACCGTTTCGGAGCCTGCCCTCTCCGCGCAGCGGCCGCGGCGCCCCTTCGCAAGCCGTCTCGGAAGCCGGGCGGCTCCCTACCTCCTGATCCTCCCGGCCTGCCTGGTGATCGGCGCGGTCCTCGGCTACCCGCTGTACTTCATGGGGCACCTGTCGCTGGAGCACTACGGGCTCTTCCAGCTGATCAGGCACAAGGGCGAGTGGATCGGCCTGAAGAACTACTCGCAGATCCTCCACGACCACCTGTTCTGGCACGTCGTGGCTCGCACGCTCGCCTTCACGGCGGCTGCCGTCTCGCTGACGATGGTATTCGGCACGCTCATCGCCCTCCTGCTTGCCGAGCTCGGCTCGAAGATGCGCCTGCTACTGACCGGTGGCCTGATCTTCGTATGGGCGATGCCCGTCGTCGTTGCGGTCGCCGTCTGGTCCTGGATGGTCGACTTCGAGTTCGGAGTCGCCAACTGGCTCCTGACGTATCTCCATGTCGGGAACTTCAACCACCACGATTGGTTCGCCAACACGTGGAGCGGCTGGGCGATCATCACCTCGCTGGTGGTCTGGGGAGCGATCCCGTTCGTGACCTTGATGGTCTACGCCGGCCTGACACAGGTGCCGCAGGAGCTGGTCGAGGCGGCGGCGACCGACGGCGCAAGCCCCTGGCGCGTCTTCCGCGACGTGACGATGCCGTTGCTCAAGCCGATCTTCGTGATCCTGACGAGCCTCTCGATCATCTGGGACTTCCAGGTCTTCAACCAGATCTGGATCCTGCTCAACGGCCAGCCACCGCCCGACTACTTCACGATGTCGATCTACGCCTTCACGACGTCGTTCCAGCAGAGCGAGTACGGGCTCGGCTCGGCGATCGCGCTCGTGATGGTCGCGATCCTGCTCATCGTCAGCTTCGTCTACATCCGCCAGATGGTGAAGATCGGGGACGCGGAATGAGGACGCGGCGAACTCGGAGGATCGTTCTCAACGCGGTGGCGCTGCTCGTCTTCACCGTGATGGTGTTTCCCGTCTACTGGATGGTGTCGACGGCATTCAAGCCCGGCAGCGACATCTTCGCCAACACGCCCGTGTGGTTCCCGTACCACCCCACGCTGACGAACTTCGGCGACGCGATACATCGGCCACACTTCTGGGCCGACGTAAAGAACAGCCTGATCATCGTCAGCGTCGTCGTGGCGATGTCGCTCGTGCTCGCCTTCCTGGCCGCGCTCGCCCTGGCGAAGTTCCGCTTCTACGGACGGCGGGCGTTCATCATCCTGATCATCGCGGTGCAGATGATCCCGCTGAACGCGCTGATCATCCCCATCTACCTCGTGCTCTCGAAGGCGCACCAGGTCGACAAGCTGAGCGGCGTGATCGTGACCTACCTGACGTTCGTCCTGCCGTTCACGATCTGGACGCTCCGGGGGTTCATGCTCGGCGTTCCGCGCGACCTCGAGGAGGCGTCGCAGGTCGACGGCACCACGCGCTTCGGCGCCTTCCTGCGAATCCTGCTGCCGCTGATCGGGCCGGGCCTGGTCGCGACCTCGATCTTCGCGTTCATCCAGGCCTGGAACGAGTACATCATGGCCTACGTGCTGCTCCACGACCCGAGCAAGCAGACGCTCACCGTCTGGCTCGCCTCGTTTACAGGCGATCGCGGCACGGCCTGGGGGCCCCTGATGGCCGGCGCGACGCTGACCGCATTGCCGGTTGTCTTCTTCTTCGTCGCGGTCCAGCGCAAGATTGCCTTCGGGTTGACCGCCGGCGCGGTTCGCGGATGAGCCAACGCGGGCTCGAGCCCGCAGCGGCAGCGTGCCTGTTCCCGGGCTTCGACGGCCTGACCGCGCCGGAATGGGTGCGGCGCCGTGGGTACGGCGGGGTCGTGCTCTTCGCGCGGAACGTCCGCGATCCGGAGCAGGTGGCCGAGCTGACCTCGTCGCTGGCGCGACTCCTCGTGGCCGTGGACGAGGAGGGCGGGGACGTCACGCGGCTCGAGGCCGCGGATGGGAGCTCGTTCCCTGGGAACCTCGCACTCGGCGCCGTGGACGACGTCGCGTTGACCCGGCGTGTGGCCGCCGCGATCGGCGGCGAGCTGGCTGCTGTCGGTGTGAACTTCGACCTCGCGCCGGTCGCGGACCTGATCGTCGACCCGGCGAACCCGATTGTCGGCGTTCGCTCGTTCGGCTCCGACCCGGCTCTGGTCTCGCGCCACGTTTCCGCGTTCGTCGAGGGCTTACAGAGCGTAGGAGTGGCCGCGTGCGCGAAGCACTTTCCGGGGCACGGGGAATCTTTGGCCGATTCGCACCTGGAGCTTCCTTCGGTCGAGACGGATCGCGAGACGCTGTACGCAAGGGCACTGCCGCCGTTCGCGGCCGCAGTCGAGGCGGGCGTGCGGGCGGTGATGACGGCCCATATCCGTTTTACCGCGCTCGACGGCGAGCCGGCGACGCTGAGCGCGAAGGTGATCGGGCTGCTGCGCTCGGAGCTCGGCTTCGGCGGCCTCGTAATGACCGACGCGCTGGAGATGCGCGCGATTACAGCAACCGCCGGTCTGGAGGGAGGGGCGGTCCGCGCGCTCGCCGCGGGCGCGGATGCGCTCTGCCTCGGCGCCGACCTGGCGCCCGAGCAGGTCGAAGCGGTCAAGGCCGCGATCGTGGCGGCGGTCCGGGAGGGACGGCTGCCCGAGGAACGGCTTCTGGAGGCTGCGTCGCACGTCGCAGAGACCGCCGCATGGGCC
>VAXD01000049.1:17783-36204 GCA_005884155.1 Actinomycetota bacterium
ATACGAGCCTCTCCGGAGAGCCGCTGGTAGTCGAGCTTCGGCCGGAGGCGACGATCGCGGCCGGCGAGGCGAAGCACGGGCTCGGCGGAATCGAGGTCCGCGAAGGAGAGCAGTTGCCGCCGCTCGACGAGCTCCGCCGAGTGGTGATCGTGGTTCGCGATGCGCACCGCCACGCCTGGCAGCGTGAGCTTGTCCCGGCTGGGACGATCGTCGTCGAGACGGGCCTGCCGGAGTGGCGCCCGCCTGCGGCGCGCGGGTGGATCGCCACCTACGGCGCGGGCCGCGCGAACCTCGAGGCTGCCGCCGAGCTTCTCGCCCACGGGTAGCTTCCGGGCCGTGCGGCTCGTTCTCGACTGGGACGGCACCGTCACCGAGCGCGACACGCTCGACCTCGTGCTGCGGGAGTTCGGGGACGACGAGATTTACGACCGGGCGGAGGCGGAGCTCGATGCTGGCCGGATGACGCTGAACGAGGTGATCGCGGCCGAGTTCGCGACGGTGACGGCGCCGCTCGACGAGGTGGTCGCCTACGTGGTCGAGCACGCGTGCGTGCGGCGGGGGTTCGCGGAGCTCGCGCGGGCGAAGCACCCACTCGTCGTCTCATCGGGCTTCCACGAGCTGATCGAGCCGGTGCTCGAGCGCGAAGGCGCGCTCGACGAGGTCGAGCTGCGGGCGAATCGCGTCGACGCGCGGCCCGACGGCTGGCGCGTCCTCTTCCGCGAACTCGAGACCTGCGCCGAGTGCGGCGAGCCGTGCAAGCGGGGCGACTTGCCGCCCGGTGAGGTCGTATACGCCGGCGACGGCCACTCGGACTACTGCGCCGCGCTCGCCGCCGACCGCGTCTTCGCCACGGGCAGCCTCGCGCGCTACCTCGACGAGAGGGGTGTGAACTACGAGCCGCTGACGGACTTCCGCGCTCTCGTCTAGTGGCCGTTCTGCGGCTGCCGGAGCCTTTCGACTTCGAGCTCTCGACGGAGCGGTTCCGGGCCTTTGGGCCCGACCTTGCGAACCTCTGGGTCGACGGCGCTTTGCACCGCGTCGTCGGGCGGCGCGAGGTGCGCATCGAGCCGGCGCGCGGGGGCGTGCGCGTGGAGCCGCTGGACGCCGAGACGCGGCCGGTCGTGCTGAAGCTGCTCGGCGCGGAGTTCGACCTCGGGGCGTTCTACCGCTGGGCGCGGCGCGATCCGGTCCTGCGGCGGCTTACGCGCGAGCTCGTCGGCTTCCGGCCGCCGCTGGCACCAGACCCGTTCGAGACGCTGATCGGCTCCATCACCGCCCAGCAGGTCTCGATGTTCGCGGCCTTCGCGATCCGCAACCGCCTCATCGAGCGCTTCGGCCGCCGGGCCGAACACGCGTACGCGTTCCCGACCGCCAAGCGGTTGCGCGACGCAACGCAGGACAAGCTGACGGCGCTCGGTTTCTCCGGACGGAAAGCCGAGTACGTGCTCGGGCTTGCGCAGGAGCCCGTCGACCTGCGTGAGCTCGCAGAGCTCCCCGACGACGAGGTGAAGCGGCGGCTCGTCTCGATCCGGGGGATCGGCGAGTGGACCGCGATCTGGTTTCTCGCGCGCCACCTAGCCCGCCCGCGCGCCTGGCCGATCGGCGACCTGGCTCTGGACAAAGCGGTGCGCACGCTCTACCCGGAGGCCGGCGACCCGCGTGCGTTCGGCGAGCGGTTCGAGCCCTTCCAGAACCTCTCCGCACACTACCTACTGACGGGTCTTAGGCTGCAGGTATGACCGTCCGCGAGGCGACCGCAGCCGATCAGCCCGCCGTCCTCGCCCTGTTCGAGGCGATGGACTGGGATCGGCCCTGGCCGCGGCCGCCGGTCGGCCCCGATCACCTGGAGGGGAAGCTGGTGCTCGTCGCGGAGGAGGACGGCGAGGTCGTCGGCTTCGTGTTCGGCGAGCCCGCGCACCACGGTCGCGCGCACGTAAACGTCGCCTGCGTCCGGCGCGAGAGCCGCCGGCAGGGGGTCATGACCGCGCTGCTGAAGGAGTTCGCCGCCCGGGCTCGCGCAGCCGGGTCGGAGCACCTCACGCTCGACGTCGACACCAGCAACGAGGTAGGCCGCGCGGTCTGGGAGCGGCTCGGCTTCGTCGCGTTCTCACAGCGGCTCGTTGCCTCGGTGCAGGCGATCGAGGAGCACCGTGGCAGCCCGGCGGGCGAGTCGCACGCGACGCTCTACGTGCAGACGGATGACGTCGCGGCGGTACAGGCCGCGGCCTCGAAGGTGCTGCCGTGGATCGGCGGCTCCGATCCGGAGGTCCGCGAGCCGGCGCACGGTTGGACGGCTCTCCGCGCCGATGTGCTCAACCGGGACCGCAAGGCGCTCGAGCGACTCGCCTCGGAGGTCTCGAACGCGACCGCCGCGGTCGTCTGCACGCTCGCGCTCGAGGACGGGCACGTCGTCCGCTACGCCCTCTACGAGCGAGGCTCGATCGTCGACGAGTACCAGTCGGTGCCGGAGTACTACGGGCCGGTGCCGCCGGGCGACGTCGTTGCGCTCGGCGCAAACCCGAGGGTCGTCTCACGCCTGACCGGAGCCGACCCCGCCCGCGTGCGGGCCGTCGCGCGAACCGCCTCGTCGCCTGACGACCTGCCGCCCGCGCCGGAGCTGCTGCAACAGATCGCGGATCTGATGGGCCTGCCTGGCTAGGCTGCGGCCGTGCCCACGCTCTATACCGCCGAGCGCTGCCCGTACGCCGCCCGCACGCGGATCGTGCTCGCCGAGAAGGGGCTCGACTACGAGGCGGTGGAGATCGATCTCTCCGACCGGCCGGCCTGGCTCTACGAGAAGAACCCGCTCGGCCGCGTGCCGGTCTACGAGGAGGACGGCGGTCTCGTCCTGCCGGAATCGGCCGTGATCATGGAGTACCTCGAGGAGCGCTACCCCGAGCCTGCGCTCTGGCCGGCCGACCCGGCCGAACGGGCGCTCGGCCGTCTCTGGCTCGAGCGCTTCGACGACCGGCTCGGAGACGCGTACTACGCCGTTCGCCGCGGCGAGCCGCGTGAACAGCTCGACGCCAGGCTGGCCGAGCTCGACCGCGCGCTCGAGGCCCAGGCCTACCTCTCCGGCCGGGAGTACGGCCTCGCCGACGCCGGCTACGTCCCCTGGCTCCTGCGCGCGCTCGACCGGTTCGACGTCGATCTTGGCCCGGCGCTCGCGGGCTGGCTCGAGCGCCTGCTGGCGCGCCCGGCGATCGCGGCCGAGCGCGAGGTGGTCGCAGCCCTGTGAGCGCCGAGCTGCCGCCGGTCGTCGACGCCGACTGGGTGCGCGAACGGCTCGGAGAGCCTGACCTCCTTCTCGGCGACTGCCGCGGCCCGAACGCCCACCAGCGCGGACACCTGCCCAATTCGATCCCGCTCGTCCTCGGCTCGCCGCCGCCGCTCGCCGATCCGGAGACGATCCGCGAGCTCGCGGTCGAGATCCAGCGCCGGCTCGGCCGCCACGGCGTCACCGGCGAGGAGCGGCTCGTTCTCTACGACCGCGGCGATTGCGTCGGCGCGGCGGCCTCCGCCCAGGCTGCCCAGCTCGCCGGCCACCCGCGCGTCTCGGTGCTCGCGCAGGGGATTGCCGGCTGGCCCGGGGAGATCGAGCAGGGATCCGTCGAGCTGCAGAAGACGAAGGTCAGCTTGGAGCCGTGCCCCGAGGCGGTCCCGACCTGGCAGGAGCTGCGAGACCGCCTGGGCGACCCGGGCCTGACGATCCTCGACGTCCGCACGCCCGAGGAGTTCTCCGGCCGCGCCGGCGCGGCCTGCGATCCGCGACAGGGCCACATCCCGGGCGCGCGGCTGCTCGACTACCAGGAGCTTTTCGACGCGCCGGGCCGACCGCTGCCGCCCGACCAGGTCCGCGAGCTGGCCGGCCTACCGGAGGGCGCCGAAGTCGTCGCCTACTGCCACTCCGGCTCGCGCTCGGCCCTCGCCGCGCTTGCGCTCCGAGCCGCCGGCTACGAGGCCCGCAACTACCCCGGCTCGTGGCACGAGTGGTCGCGGCACGACGACCTGCCCATGGAACGCTGAGGGGCTCCACGCGGGAGCCCCTCAACTCGCTTCAGCTAGACGTGAGTGCTAGTGGTGCCGCGTCTTCCTGGGCGGCTTGACTGCAACCTGGTTCGTGTTCGTCGGCGAGAGTAGCTCCTCCAGGCACGGGATCGGGAGCCCTGTCGGGGACGGCCCCTGGCAGCCTCCGACGAGTGTCCACTCGTCCTCGAGACGGGCCTGGAAGTAGGTCTTCTTCTTCACCTTCGGCCTCGTGATCGAGAAGGTGCCGTTCGCCTTCAGCCCCTTCGTCCGCGCCGGCTTCTTGGTCTTGCCGGTCAGCCCGACGAGCGACGGGTTGAGGAAGTTGGCCGCGGGCTTCTGGCTCGTCGAGTAGTAGAGATCGAGCTTGAGCCCGGCGGTGTTGATCCCGGCAACCGCCAGCTTGCCGGTGAACTTGACGACCGACGGCTTGCTCCTCGCACGCTTGAGCGTGAACGACGTGGGCAGGCCGACGTACGTCCGAACCTCGACGGTGGAGGCGGGGTCCGGAACGGTCCCGCTGTACGGCGTCAGGTCAGTCGACCACTGGTACGGGCCGGCCGAGGCTCCGTTCGTGAAGGCGCCGTTGATCGTGAAGTTCGCGAGGATGACCTGGGCCTGGAACGGCGTCGTCGCAGGCGGGGTCAGGCAGATCTCCTGCGTCACGTACGGTCCGGCGACGTTGATGAAGTCCGGCACCTGGATCGCCGCGCCCTGAAGGCTCGTGTTCAGCACGAGGACCTGCTGCGGCGAAGCCGGATCGCTGGCGCTTTTGCAGTGAGCGTAGGCCGCGACGAGCGCCGGATCGGCCGGGTTGCCGACGACTACCGGCCCCGCGAGCGGCAGGAGCGCGCCGCCGAGGGCGTTTGCCTTGACGATCGCGTACGCCTGGCCGACGGTCGAGCCCGGCGCCTGCGTCAAGGTGCTCGTGTAACCGGACGGCGAGAAGATCGTCATCTTCGCGGTCGCGTCGTTCGTGTCCGCCGAGTAGAAAACGAAGCCCGGATTGGCGGCGGCCCCGAGCTTGTAGCTCGCCTGCTGCACCGCCAGCTCAGGCGTGCTGGTGTAGCCGGCAAAGTTCTTACCAGTACCGGCGCGGGCCTGCACGGCAAGCCCCTGCTTCGCCTGCCCCGCCGACGCGACCGCGGCGACCGTGAGGCCGGCGGTGGCGAGGGCGAGCAGCAATACACGGAATCTCTTGTTCATAGTCCCTTCCTTTACGGGTCCCCCTGGGATTACCGGTTGTAGTGGCTAAGACGTGCCTGGCATCGGTTAGTTGATTCCCAAACTAGAGCGGGTTCACCAGCCCACAGCGTCTTCTGGTAGCGCACCATCCTGGCCTTCGCGATCGGGAAGTAGTGCGTCGGCGTCGTGTGCACGCTCACGCCCGGGAGCAGGAACGGATTGTTGTGCTCGTTCATGTGCGTGGCCGCGTGGAGGAGGCTTGCTCGGGTCGGGTTGCGGCCCGCGTGCTTGAGCGCGTCCACCATCGAGAACGCGACCGTCATGCCGTACCAGTTGTAGACGTCTGAGACGCGGCCGCCTGGGTCGTAGCGCTTGAGGATCTTCTTGTAGAGCGCCACGGCCTTGTCTTTCTTCCACGCAGGCGAGGTCGGGTCCTTCACGAAGGCGAAGCTGAGCGCGCCGTTCGTCTCCTTGCCGTGGGTGTTCGTGCGGGCGATCGACATGATCGTCGGCTCGATCGAGACCGCGCTGACGAAGAAGCGCGGGTACCAGCCGAGCTTGTAGGCGTCTACGAACGCCTGGATCGCGAACGTCGGCAGCGCGAAGACCATGAACGTGTTCGCGCGCGAGGAGCGCAGGTGCGCGATCTGCGACCCGATGTCGACGTCGGTCACCTCGTAGGAGGCCGTGGAGACGATCTCGTTCGCGTGTTTCCCGAGGCCGCGCCGCAGGCCGCGCAGCAGGTCCTGGCCGTAATCGCTGTTCTCGTAGAGCACCGCGATCCTGGCCTTCGGCCGGTGCTTGACGACGTAGTGGCCGTAGATGTCGCCCTCGCCCTCGAAGCTCGGCAGGTAGCCCATCGTCCACCTGTACTGCTTGTAGCCGTGCGCGACCCTCGCCGCTCCGGTGCCGGCGAAGAGCTCGGGGACGCCGAGCGCGTTCAGGTAGCCGCGGATCGCGAGCGTGTGCTCGGTCCCGACGGTGTTGAAGATCGCGAAGACCTTGTCCTGCTCGACGAGGCGGCGGGTCTCCTGCAGCGTCCGTGACGGGTCGTAGCCGTCGTCGCGGTAGACGTACTTGATCTTCCGCCCGAAGACGCCGCCGTGAGCGTTGACGTACTTGAAGTACGCGTTCGCCGACGGGCCGATCGCGCCGAACGACGATGCCTGGCCGCTCAGCGGGACGGTTCCGCCGATCAGGATCTGCGTCGGCGTGATCCCGGGCGGCGCGCTGGTCGGGCCGCTGCCGGCGGCGGGAACGGCGAGGCCGAGCGCGGCCAGGACGACGAGGGCTGCGCGCTTCACTTCGAGATCGGCTTCCTGAGCGCCGGCAGGTCGAGGCGCGCCGGGCCGAGCTTGACCCTCGCGGCCGGCGCCTGCGGCAGGTCGAGGTAGAGGAGGTTGGCCGGGTCCTGCGCCAGCGAGTTCGAGGCGAGGGTCAGCGTCAGTTTCGAGCCCTTCGGGATCGGTGTCGCGTCGGAGATCAGCCGGATCGTAAGCGCGTGCTTGCCTGTCATCGCCCTCGTGTTGATGCCGCCCTCGCTGACGACGATCGTTTTGCGCTTCGGAGTTCTTGCGGTCAACACGGCGACAAGGCGCTCCCAGCCGCCCGACAGTGCGACCGTCAGGTGCAAGCGGCCCGCGCCGAACGTTTCGACGTTTGCGCGAAGGCGACCGGCCGTGCGCGTGGCCTTGGCCTCGCCAGTGAGCGTGTTCGTCCCGGCGAAGTTCACGTGGACGGTGCGGGTGGCCGGCAGGGTCTTGTAGCCGCGCGCAGCGCCGAGGTACGGGTCCGTCGCGATCAGGATCGGATTGACGACCGGCCGGATCGGCGGCCTGACCAGCCAGCGGAAGAAGAAGGCGAAGCCCTGGTTCAGCACAGTCGTGATGTCGGGGCCGGGGAAGGTGGACGGCGAGTGGCCGAAGTCGCAGATGTAGAGCTGCTTTGGCCCCTTCACGAGCCGGTAGCCCGCCTGCAGCTGGTCGAGGCCGAACGCGAAGTCGCGGCGACCCTGGAAGAAGTAGACGGGCGTCTGCACCTGAGAGAGCCCCGCCAGGCTCGACCGTTGGGCTGCGAACCGCCGGATCACCGCGAGGTTCGTGCTCGCGATCGCGTCGTTCTCGATTGCGGCGACCGACGCGTCGAGCTTGTCGTGCGGCACCGAGTTGAGGAACTGGTAGACGGCGCCCGACTTGGAGAGGTCCTGCGGCGCGAGCGCGCCGAAGAGGTTGGTCCACGTCTCGACTACCTCGGCCGCATTCCAGGGCACGCCGTCCACGAGCGAGCGCAGGACAGCGCCGCCGCCCAGCGAGATGCCCCAGGCCCCGACCTCGTTCGGCGCGACGTTGGGCAGCGCAGCGACCCAGTCGTGCACCGCCCGCGCATCTGCGATCTCGCGTGGCCCGTCGATTGAGACGAGACCGCCGGACCGGCCGTGTCCGCGCGCGTCGAACGAGAGGACGACGAAGCCCTGGGCAAACCGCTGCGCGACGAGGTCGAGGTCCTGGCGCTTGCCTCCGATCGCGTGGAAGAGCACGATCGCCGGGTACGGCGGGCTCCCTTGCGTCGGCTCGTAGAGCGTCGCTGCGAGGTCGACGCCGTCGTCCATGTGGAGCGTCATTTCCCGCTGTGTGAACGCGGATGCGCGGCCTGCGCCAGCAAGTGCGAGCACGGCCATGCAAAGAACCACGACGACCCGGCGACCCACGTCAGAAGGGTACTCCTCCTAGAATCGCGTCGTGGATTCGCGGCCCGTCGGCGTGTTCGACTCGGGCGTGGGCGGGCTGACCGTCCTGCACGAGTGCCTCGTGACGATGCCGCACGAGGACTTCGTCTACCTCGGCGACCACGCGCGCCTGCCGTACGGGCCCCGCCCGCTCGACGAGATCCGCCGCTTCGCGCACGAGATCGGGGTCTTCCTGGAGGCGCAGGACGTCAAGCTCGTCCTCGTCGCGTGCAACGCGGCCACGTCTGCGGCGCTGCCGCACCTGCAGTCCGAGCTGGCTGTCCCCGTCGTTGGCGTGATCACTCCGGAAGCGCACGCAGCCGTTCAGGCGACGCGCAACCGCCGGATCGGCCTGCTCGCGACGCAGGCGACCGTCGAAGCAGGCCGCTACGCGAAGCTCGTCGGCGACCTCGACGCCGGCGCCGAGCTCTTCCCGATCGCCTGCCCGAGGCTCGTGCCGCTGATCGAGAGCGACGACCCGTTCTCGGCCCAGACCACCGAGGCCGTCCGCGAGTACGCCGCGCCGCTGAAGGACGCAGGCGTGGACACGGTCATCCTCGGCTGCACGCACTACCCGCTGATCCGGCCGATCTTCCAGCGCGTCTTCGGACGCGACGTCACGCTCGTCTTCTCGGCCGAGGAGACCGCGCGCGAGGTGGCCGAGACGCTCGCGCGCAAGGGCATCGAGAACGAGCCGCGCCGCGAGGGCGCGTACCGCTTCCTGACGACCGGCGAGCCGTCGCTCTTCCGCGAGCTCGGCGAGCGTTTCCTGCAGCTGCCGCTCGGCGAGGAAGCCGTGGCATGAGCGTAGGCTCGACGGAGCTCAAAAAGGAGCGGAGGCGCCGGCTTTGCCGGCGCCGGGAGCGGGCATGAGAGAAGGGCGACGGCCAGCCGAGCTGCGCCCGCTCGAGATTGAGCTCGACTACCTGGAGCAGCCGATGGGCGCCGTGCTCTACTCGCAAGGGAAGACGCGTGTCCTCTGTACGGCCTCGCTCGACGAGGGCGTGCCGCGCTGGCTGCGCGACTCCGGGCGCGGCTGGCTGACCGCCGAGTACTCGCTCCTGCCGGCCTCGACTGGCGAGCGCACGCAACGCGAGGCGAGCGCAGGCAAGCAGAAGGGCCGTACCGTGGAGATCCAGCGCCTGATCGGCCGTGCGATCCGCGCGGTGACCGACTTCGAGGCGCTCGGCGAGCGGACGCTCTGGCTCGACTGCGACGTCCTCCAGGCCGACGGCGGCACGCGCTGCGCCGCGATCTCGGGTGCGTACGTCGCGGCCGCGCGGGCGCTCGGGCGGGCGGGCCTGAGCCGCGTGCTCACGGACTCGGTTGCAGCCGTCTCGCTCGGGATCGTGGGCGGCGAACGGCTGCTCGACCTCGACTACGAGGAGGACTCGAGCGCCGAGGTCGATCTCAACGTCGTCATGACGGGCGAGGGGCGGCTGGTCGAGGTGCAGGCGACGGCCGAGCGGGCGCCGTTCGACCGCGAAGGGCTCGACGCGCTGCTCGACCTGGCCGCTGCGGGGATCTCCGAGATCGGCGAGGCGCAGCGGGAGGCGCTCGATGCTGCTGGCGGCTAGCCTCCCGTCGCTCTCCTGGGAGGAAGCCCTGTTGCGGCTCGCGCTGGCGGCGGCGCTCGGCGGTGCGGTCGGGATCGAGCGGGAGCTGCGCGAGCGGGAGGCGGGCTTCCGGACCCACCTGCTCGTCTCGCTCGGCTCGGCGCTGTTCACGATCGCCGGGGCGTACGGCTTCCACGACCTCCTCACACACGGGAGCAGCATCGACCCGACGCGGGTCGCTGCGCAGATCGTGACCGGGATCGGCTTTCTCGGCGCCGGGGCGATCATCCGGCAGGGGGTGGCGGTGCGCGGCCTCACCACCGCGGCGACGCTCTGGGTCGTGGCCGCGATCGGCCTGACGAGCGGCGCCGGCTACTACTCGGCGGCCGTGATCACGACGGGGCTCGTGCTGTTCTCGCTCTGGCCGCTGCGGATCGCCTCGTACAGGATCCTGGGACGGTTCCGGCCAGAGACGGACCGGTTGCTCGTGCAGCTTCCTGCGGGGGAGAGCCCGGCGCCGTTGATCGAGGCACTGGAGGGGCTCGGCGCCCGCCTCCAGTCGCTCGAGGTCAGCCACGAGGCCGACCGCAGGACGGTGATGATCGACGTCACGCTTCCACCGCGGGCCGACGCGGCGGCGATGGTCGTCAAGCTCGCCGACGTCGAGCATGTGCTGGAGATCCGCTGGGACGACTAGTTCTCTGCTCTAGAAACGCGAACAAGCTGCGCGAGCTGGCGGCGCTCCTGCCCTGGGAGCTCGAGCTCCTCGACGCGGACGAGTATCCGGAGGAAGGCAGCGACAGCTACTACGAGAACGCGCGGGCGAAGGCCGCGTACGGCCGCGAGCTCAGGCCCGAGGCGTGGACGCTCGGCGAGGACTCCGGGCTGGAGGTGGCCGCGCTCGGCGGCGCTCCCGGGATCCGCTCGGCCCGCTACGCGCCTGAGGGCGGGCCGGCGGTCGAACGGCTGGTGCGAGAGCTCGGCGAGGCCGAGGACCGGCGGGCGCGCTATGTCTGCGAGCTCGTCCTGCTCGGTCCCGACGGGACCGAAGTCCGCGGCACCGGCACGCTCGAGGGCCGCATCGCGACCGAGCCGCGAGGCTCCGAAGGCTTCGGCTACGACCCGGTCTTCGTCCCGGCCGGCGAGGAGCCAACCGTGGCCGAGCTCGGCAACGGGTGGAAAGCCGAGAATTCTCACCGCGCGCGAGCGGCCCAGGATCTCCTACGCCAGGCCCGCGGCCTCCTCGGGCTCGGTGCGCCGGCGGTCGGCTAGCCACCAGTTGATCTCGGCGCCGAACACGGTCACGTTCGCCATCACGTAGAGCCAGACGAGCAGGAGCGCCGGCCCGCCGAACGCCTTCAACGCGACGACGTTGTTCGAGAAGCGGACGTACAACGGCAGCACCTGGAAGCTCGCCTCGAGCACGACCGAGGCGAGCACGGCGCCCGGCAGCACGTCCGTGAACGTGTGCTCGACGTTCGTCAGGAAGTAGTAGACGGCGACCAGGAAGAGGAAGATCCCGATCAGCGAGACCGTGACGGAGAGGCCGTACGCGACGTACGAGTTGCCCGCGAGCCAGCCGACGTAACGCTTGAGCAGGTCGAAGCCGAACGAGCCGATCAGCAGACCGACGAAGAGCGTCACGAGAGAAAGGAGCATCAAAAGGAGCATCAGCCCGACCGCGAGCAGCTTCCCCCGCAGGAACGACCGGTTCGGCTGCCCGTAAACGATGTTCATTGCGGACTCGAGCACGCTGAACAGCGAGAGCGAGGCCCAGACCAGCGCGGCGCCGCCGACGATCCCGAGCGCCGTCGCGTGTTCCCGGATCGCGTCGACCGTGTTCACGATGCTCGCGACGGAGCTGCCCGGGAAGGCGCGCTTGAGCTCCGTCACGAGGTAGCTCGACTCGTCGGGCCGGTTGGCGACTCCGAGCAGCGAGACCGTCAGGAAGAGCAGCGGCACGAAGGAGAGCAGCGCGAAGTACGCGATCATCGCCGCGAGGTGCGGCCCGCGGTCGGCGAAGAACTTTCGCACCGGCTGGGGCAGCCAACGCATGGCCCGGAGTATGGGCCGTGGTACCGTCAGCGCGTCATGGCGACGGCCGAGGCGCTCAGGGACCTGACGGAGATCTCGACCCAGATCGAGACGGCTGTCGTCCTCGACCGCGAGGGGACGGTCGTCGCCTCGACGGTCGACGACGAGCGCGCCGGCAGGCTGGCGCAGTCGGCGCTCGAGCTCTTGCGCGCGGCCGAGGAGCACCGGCCCGAGGAAGGCCTGGAGCTCGTCCAGCTCGACGTCGCGTTGCGCGGCGGGAGCGTTTTCGTGGTCTCGGACGGCGACCGCGTGATCGCGGCGACGACGCGCCAGGAGCCGACGGTCGGGCTCGTCTTCTACGACCTCAAGAGCTGCCTGCGCGGCCTCGGTGAGGAGTCCGCGCCGAAGCCGAAGCCGAAGCCGAAGCCCAAGCCGCGGCCGAGGGCGCCGCGGAAGAAGAAGGCCGATGAGACGGCGTAGCTTCCTCACCGGATTCCTGCTCGCAGTGGGCTCGGCGATCGCGGCGGTGCTGTTCCGGCGGCGCGCCGCGCGGAGCAAGGAGCGCGTCGAGCTCTACTTCGCCGACGGGACGATGGTCTCGCTCGCCGAGGGCGCGCCGGGGGCGGAGCGGCTGCTCCAGCACGCCCGCGAGCTGCTCGGCGCCGCGCGCTAGTGGACCGCCCGGTGCTCGCGGCGGCGCTCGTCGAGCACGGCTACCTCGAGGGCGACTTCGTGCTGCGTTCGGGGCGGCGTTCTTCCTACTACCTCGACAAGTTCCGCTTCGAGACGCAGCCGGACGTGCTGCGCGCGCTCGGCGAGGAGCTCGCGAGCGTCGCACAGGAGCTCGAGCCGGAGGCCGTCAGGCTCGCGTGCCCGGTCCTCGGCGCAGTCGTCCTCGCGTCGGCAGCATCGCTCGACTCGGGCCTCCCGTTCGTGATCGTCAGGGACGAGGCGAAGGAATACGGCACCGGGAACCGGATCGAGGGAGCGTTCGAGCCGGGTGAGCTGGTCTGCGTGATCGAGGACGTGGTCACTTCGGGCGGCGCCGTAGCGGAGGCAATCGAGGCGCTGCGGGAGGCCGGGCTGACCGTCCGGAACGCCGTCTGCGTGGTCGATCGCGAGGAAGGCGGCGCAGAGGCTCTCGCGAAGGCCGGCGTGCGCCTCCACGCGCTGTTCCGGGCAAGCGAGCTGGCCGAGACACGCAAAACCGCCGCAAAACCGCATGGTTGAGCCGAATGGGTGCACCTGTTAGGCTCAGGCGCGGTTTTAAACGGAAAACCGGGAAGAGAGGAGCGGACGTGACGAAGCAAGAGTTCGTGGATCGAGTGGCGTCGAAGGGCAACATCTCGAGACGGGAAGCAGGCGACGCGGTCGACACCGTGCTCGAGACGATCACCGACGTCCTCAAGGGAGGCGGAGAGATCAACTTCACCGGCTTCGGGAAGTTCTCGACCCAGTTCCGCAAGGAGCGGCAGGGCGTCAATCCGCGCAACCCGAGCCAGAAGGTGACGATCCCTGCGGCGACGGTGCCCAAGTTCTCCGCCGGCAGCTCGCTGAAGCAGGCCGTCAAGAGCGGCGGCGGTGGCGGCGGCGGCATGGGCGGCGGCGGTTACTAAGCCGACGAGCTCACGAGGTTTCGAGAGGGCCGCGAGAGCGGCCCTCTTTTGTTGCGTGGGCCGAAAGCCGCGCTAGCCTGTGCGGGAGATGAGCGCCGAGCCGGCCCTGGCCACCTCGCTCTTCGCCGACCGGCTCGCCGAGGCGGTCGAGCACAAGCATTCGCAGCTGATCGTCGGGCTCGATCCGCGCCCCGACCTGCTTCCCGTCGAGCTCGTCGGCGACGTCCAGGTCGACCGTGCCGCGGCAGCCGAGGGCTGCGCCCGCTTCTGCCGCGGGATCGTCGATGCGGTCGCGTCGTACGTCGTGGGGGTGAAACCTCAGCTCGCCTTCTTCGAGGCGCTCGGGGCCGAAGGCTTCCGCGCGTTCGAGGACGCCTGTGCGTACGCGCGCGCTGCCGGCCTCCTCGTCATCGCGGACGCGAAGCGTGGAGACATCGGCTCGACGGCGCGCGCCTACGCGGCGGCCTACCTGGAGCCGCGCGGCGACGACCCGCCGCTCGCGGACGCGATGACGGTCAACGGCTATCTCGGCCGCGACTCGCTGGAGCCGTTCGTCGCGGCTTGTAGGCGGAACGGGACAGGCTTCTTCTGCGTGGTCAAGACGTCGAACGAAGGCGGCGCGGACGTGCAGGACCTCGTGCTCTCGGACGGGCGGCCGCTCTGGCACCACATGGCCCGGATGGTGCACGAGCTCGGTGAGGAGCTCATCGGGAGCCGCGGCCTGTCGAACATCGGGGCTGTCGTCGGCGCCACCCACCCGCGCGCCGTCGGCGAGGCGCGACGGCTGATGCCGCAGGCCGTGCTGCTCCTGCCCGGTGTGGGCGCGCAAGGCGCGACCCCCGCCGACCTCGCCCGGGCGTTCACGAGCGGCCCGGCGAGCGCGCTCGTCAATGCCTCGCGCAGCGTCCTCTACGCCTTCCGCTCGACCGGCGAGGACTGGCGGACGGCGGCCGCACTCGAGGCAGCGCGGGTTCAGCGCGAGGTCTGGTCCGTCTCCGGCTGGTAGGCCGATGAGCCGCGGCTGGCGCGCCGAGGCCAAGCGCTACGGGGCCCCGGCAGCGTTCCTGCTCGCCGTCACCATCGGCGTCCTCGTCGTGCGCTCGGGGCTCGAGACGAGATCGACGCCGACCACCACCGTTCCGACTACGGTTTCCACCCAGACCGGTCCGGTCCCGAAGCGGCAGCGCCGCTTCTACCACCTGCGCGCCGGCGAGACGCTCTCTGATGTTGCGCTCCGCTTCAACACGACGGTCGACGCGCTACTCGTTCTCAATCCGCACGTCGACCCGAATGCGCTCGAGGTCGGGCAGCGGATCCGCGTCCGCTGAGTAGAATCGCGGCCCGGTGAGGGCAGTCGTCATCGCCGCCGCGGCCCTCGTGCTCGCGGCACCCGCGCTCGGCGCTGCTCCGCAGGTCAGCGGCCGGGCCTGGATCGTCGAGAACGGCTCGACCGGCGACGTGCTGCTCGCGCACAACGCGGCCGCGCGCGTGCCGATCGCGAGCATCACGAAGCTGATGACTGTGCTGCTGACGCTCGAGCACACCCGCTTGAACGCGGACGTCACCGTCAGCCCCGAGGCCGCCTCTGTCGGCGAGTCCTCGGCCGGGCTCGTCGCCGGGGAGCACCTGACCGTCCGCGACCTGCTCGAAGCGGCCCTCGTCGCCAGCGCGAACGACGCGGCCGACGCGCTCGCCTCGTACGTCGGCCACGGCAGCGAGGCGCGCTTCGTGGCGATGATGAACGCGCGGGCGCGACGGCTCGGGCTCACCTCGTCGCACTATGTACGGCCGGACGGGCTCGATGCGCCGGGCCACGTCTCGAGCGCGCGTGACGTCACCTACCTCGCCCGCCTCCTGATGCACCGGCCCGTGATCCGCCAGATCGTGCGGATGCGCGTCGCGACGATCCCGGGCGGGCGCGTCCTGCACACGTGGAATGACCTGCTCTACAGCTACCCCGGGATCTTCGGCGTGAAGACCGGGCACACGTCCGAGGCGGGCTGGAACGAGGTTGCTGCGGCGCGCCGGGGCGGCGTCTCGATCTACGCGACGCTGCTCGGCAGCCCCGATCGCGCGACGCGGAACGGCGACCTCGCGAAGCTGCTCGACTGGGGCTTCTCGCGCTACGTGCATCCTCGGGTGGTCGTCGCCGGGCGGACGTATGCGGAGTCCGAGCCCGGCTACGGCCGGCATGCGCTCGCGCTCGTCGCCGCGCGCTCGTTCGTGCCCGTCGCGCGGGTCGACCGCCCGCTCGTTCGCCGCGTGGTCTATCCGGACACGGTCTCGCTGCCCGTGTCGCGGGGACAGTCCCTGGGACAGGTCCGCGTGTACCAGGAGGGCCGGCTGCTCGGCGTCGTGCCGCTCGTCGCCTCCCGGTCGATTGCCCGCCCCGGCCTCGCCGGCCGCGCAGGGTGGTACGCAGGACGTACCCTGCACCACGTGCTGGGGTGGTTCTCCTGATCGTCACGGTCACGATGAACGCGGCGATCGACCGGACGCTGACCGTTCCGAATTTCCAGCGCGGCCAGCGGCACCGAGCCAGCCAGGGGCTCACGCTTGCCGGCGGCAAGGGGATCAATATCGCGCGGGCCCTCAAGAGGCTCGGCGTGCCGGTCGTCGCGACCGGTCTCGCCGGCGGCGGCACCGGGACGCGGATCATCGAGGAGCTGACGGCGGAAGCGATCCTGAACGACTTCGTCCGGATCGATGACGACTCGCGCACCTCCACGGCGATCGTCGACCCGACCGGCGGCACGTACACCGAGGTGAACGAGTGGGGCCCGCGAGTCGAGCCGCACGAGCTCGACATGCTCCGCGAGAAGCTCGTCTACCTCTCTCGCGGCGCCGACTACGTCATCTTCGCCGGCTCGCTGCCGCGCGGAGTCGAGGACGACTTCTACGCCGACGTGATCCGCGACCTGAACCGTCGCGGCGTCCTGACCGTGCTCGACTCCGAAGGCGAGCCGCTCCGGCTGGCCGCGCACGCCGAGCCGTTTCTCGTCTCGCCGAACGAGCGCGAGGCCGAGAGCCTCGTCGGCCAGGAGTTCCACGACGACGACGACTTCCTGGGCGGGCTCGAGGCGATCGCCGAGCTCGGCGCGCGAAACGTCCTGATCACACGTGAGTCCGGCTGCTGGGCGCTGCTCCGCCACGAGCGCGAGCAGCACCGCTACCGGGCTTTGGCGCCGCGCGTCGACCCGGTCTCGGCTGTCGGCTCCGGGGACGTCCTGCTGGCCGGGTTCATAGCCGCGCGGCTGGACGGGCGCTCCGACGAGGAGGCGCTGCGGTTCGCCGTCGCAGCCGGTGCGGCGTCGACGCTCGAGCTCGGCGCGGGTCGGGTCGAGGAGCGCGAGGCCGGGCGTCTCGTCGGCGGCGTCGAGGTCGCCCAGCTGGAGCCCGTAGCCGAAAGGTGATCGTCCAGCAGCGTTGCTACGATCGCCGGTCCTTGTGGAAGTAGAGATCGGGAGAGGCAAGAAGGCGCGTCAGGCCTACGGCTTCGACGACATCGCGATCGTGCCTTCCCGCCGCACGCGCGACCCGCAGGACGTCGACATCGGCTGGAAGCTCGGTCCGCACCTGCTCGAGCTGCCGCTGCTCGCCTCGGCGATGGACGGGGTCGTCTCGCCGAAGGTTGCGATCGAGCTCGGCAAGCTCGGCGGCCTCGGCGTGCTCAACCTCGAGGGCATCTTCTCGCGTTACGAGGACGCCGACGGCCAGCTGGCGAAGATCGCAAAGCTGCCGAAGGAGCGCGCCACCGCGGGGATGCAGAAGATCTACGCCGAGGCGGTCAAGCCCGAGCTGATCGCCAAGCGGATCCGCGAGATCAAGGAGGCGGGCGTGCTGGCGGCGGGCTCGCTGACCCCGCAGAAGGTGCGCGACCACTACGAGGTCGCGCTCGAGGCCGGGCTCGACATCCTCGTCATCCAGGGCACCGTCGTCTCGGCCGAGCACGTCTCCTCGAACGGGCACGCGCTCAACCTGAAGGAGTTCATCGCCTCGCTGCCGGTGCCGGCGATCGTCGGCGGCTGCGCGTCGTACCAGACGGCGCTGCACCTGATGCGGACCGGGGCGGAGGGCGTGCTCGTCGGCGTCGGGCCGGGCCAGGCGTGCACGACGAGGGGCGTCTTGGGGGTCGGCGTGCCGCAGGCGACCGCGATCTCCGACGCGGCCGCTGCCCGCGTGCAGCACCTGCTCGAGACCGGCAAGTACGTGAACGTGATCGCCGACGGCGGCATGCGCACCGGCGGAGATATCGCGAAGGCGGTCGCGTGCGGTGCGGACGCGGTCATGGTCGGCTCGCCGCTGGCTCGCGCGAAGGAGGCGCCGGGGAGGGGCTTTCACTGGGGGATGGCGACGTTCCATCCGACGCTTCCGCGCGGGGCGCGCGTTGCGGTCGAGCAGAACGCGACGCTCGAGCAGATCGTGATCGGCCCTGCGACCGAGAACGACGGGACGCTGAACCTGATGGGCGCGCTGCGGACGTCGATGGCGACCTGCGGCTACGAGTCGATCCACGACTTCCAGAAGGCCGAGGTCATGCTGGCGCCGTCGATCAAGACCGAGGGCAAGTCTCTGCAGCGGGCCCAGAACGTGGGAATGGGGTAGTGGGCGAGGTCGTCGCTCTTCCGGTCGCCGAGGCTGGCCCGGAGGAGCGGCCGGTGCTCGTTCTGGATCTCGGCGGGCAGTACGCGCAACTGATCGCGCGGCGGGTGCGTGAGGCGCGTGTCTACTCGGAGCTCGTCCCGCACCGGATCACGGCTGCGGAGGCTCGGGCCCGGCGGCCGCGGGCTCTGATTCTGTCAGGCGGGCCGGCGTCGGTCTACGCCGAGGGTGCGCCGCGGGTCGATCCGGAGCTCTTCTCGCTAGGGGTGCCGACGCTCGGCATCTGCTACGGAATGCAGCTGATGGCGCAGGAGCTCGGCGGTGCCGTCGAGCGGACCGGCGTCTCCGAGTTCGGTAAGACCGAGCTGCGCGCCGAGGCCGCGAGCGAGCTGTTCGAGGGGCTGCCCGAGGACCAGGTCGGCTGGATGAGCCACCGCGACTCGGTGACGGCGGCTCCGGATGGCGCACGCGTGACGGCCCGCTCGCCGGCGGCGCCGATCGCTTCCTTCGAGGACCCGGAGCGGCGTTTGTACGGCGTCCAGTTCCACCCGGAGGTCGTGCACACCCCGCACGGACAGGAGCTCCTGAAGAACTTCCTCTACGAGATCGCGGACGCGCCGCCGACCTGGACGGCGGCCGCGGTGATCGAGGAGCAGGTCGAGCGGATTCGGGCGCAG
>VAXD01000232.1:0-1815 GCA_005884155.1 Actinomycetota bacterium
ACCCACACGCCGGCGAGCCTGGCTCGCGCCTCGGCCGCATCCTCGATCTTGCCCGTGGCCAGGAGCCTCTCGCTCGACTCGGTCAGGACCCAATCGTCGAGATCGGTGTCGTCCACCCGGCTGCGCGCGTAGGCCAGCAACAGCTCGGGCCGCTCCGGATCGTCTGGCGGCCAGAGCTCGAGCGCCGCCTCGTAGAAGCGGCACGCCGCCGAGATTGACCCCAGAACATAGGCACGGTCGCCGGCGTCGCGCGCGGCCAGTCGGGCCCGCTCGACCAGCTCGGGCGGCTCCTCTTGCGCGGCTGCGCGACGCAGCGCCAGAGCCTGGAGGTAATGGTGCGCCAGCATCTCCGCGTTGTCTTCACGGCGGCCGAGCGCGTCGATCCACGACGCCACGCGCTCATGCCGGTCGATGCGCGCGGCGCGCGGGATCTGCCCGTACGCCACGTCGCAGACGAGCACGTGCCGGAACGCGTATTCCTCTTCGCCACCCACCGACGAGCGCCGCTCGCGCCGAACGAACTCCTTCCGCTCCAGCGCGTGGAGCGCGTCCTCTGCCCGAGGTCGCTCCCGGTTGCCGACCGCGCAAACCGCGCCGAACCAGAAGACCTTCCCGAGGACCGCCGCATCCTGCAGGAGCTGCTTCTCGTCGGCCGGCAGGCCGTCGAGCCGCGCCGCGATGATGCCCTGGACGTTCTCCGGAACCCGCAGGTCTTCGCTACCCGTCTCCGCGAGCAGGCGGGCGAACTGCTCGGCGTAGAGCGGGTTCCCGCCGGCCCGCGCGAGCAGCGACGCCTGCGTCTCCGCCGGCAGCACCGAGCGCTCCAGCAACTCCGCAAGCAGGCGCGCGGTGTCGTCGTCCGAGAGCGGCGAGATCGAGAGCGTGAGCGCGTTGGACTTGCCGCCGCCCCAGCCCGGCCGCCGCTCGAGCAGCTCGGGCCGAGCCGTGCAGACGACGAGCAGCGGGACGCCGGCCGCCCAGTCGACGAGGTGGTCGACGAAGTCGAGCAGGTCGTCGCCCGCCCAGTGCAGGTCTTCGAACACCAGCACGGTCGGCCGATGCTCGGAGAGCGACTCGAACAGGCGCCTCCACGCGGCGAAGCGCGCCGAGCGGTCGGCGCCCTGCTCCCCGTCCCCGGTTTCGGCCAGGCCCACCAGGGGGCGCAAGCTCTCGAGCAGCTGCTGCTCCCCTTCGGCGACGAGGTCGCCGACCATCTCCGCGAGCTTCGCCTCGGCGGCGTCCGGCCCATCCGTCTCGAGGATTCCCGCCTGCGCCTTCGCCATCTCGGCAAGTGCCCAGTAGGTCACGCCCTCGCCGTAGGGGAGCGAACGGCCCTGCCGCCAGTTCGTCAGCTCCTCCTCCGCGTCGACGAGCGCGTAGAGCTCGTAGACGAGCCGGCTCTTGCCGATTCCCGGTACTCCGACGAGGGTAACGAGCTGCGGCGAGCGCTCCTCTCGCGCGCGGGCGAGCGCGTCGGCGAGCAGGTCGAGCTCGCGCCGGCGCCCAACGAGCGGCGCTCCCGTCTGGACGACGTCGGTGCCGAATCGTGCCCGCGCCTCCTTCGCCTCCCACACCGGCACCGGCTCGGCCTTTCCCTTGGCGCTCACCGGATCGGCCTCCTCGTAGTGGATCACGTCGCGAGTGGCGCGGTACGTCGTCTCGTCGACGAGAATCCCGTCGATGGGCGCCGCGCTCTGGAGCCGGGCGGCGGTGTTGACCACGTCGCCGGCCGCCATGCCTTCGCCCTCGCTCGGGCGGGCTCCGAGGGTGACGAGGGCCTCACCGGTCGAGACGGCGATGCGAACCTGGAGCCGG
>VAXD01000232.1:1822-4074 GCA_005884155.1 Actinomycetota bacterium
CGTCATCGCCTCGCGGATCGCGAGCGCCGCACGCACCGCGCGCTCAGGGTCGTCCTCGTGTGCCACCGGCGCCCCGAAAAGAGCCATAACGGCGTCCCCGATGAACTTCTCGACGGTGCCACCGTGGCGCTCGAGCTCGGAGCGCAAGCGGTCGTGGTACGGCCGCAGGATCGCGTCGACGTCCTCCGGGTCGAGCGACTCGGCGCGCGAGGTGAAGCCGACCAGGTCGGCGAAGAGCACCGTCACGACCTTTCGCTCCCGGTGGGTTGTCTCCGCCACCGCTAGCGAAGCCGCTCGACCTGGTAGCCGAGGCTGCGCAGGGTCTCGAGCAGGACCGAGCAGTGGTGCTCGTCGCGCATCGTCAGCGTCAGCTCGATCTCGCTCTCCGTCACCGGAACGTCCATCCCCTCACGGTGGTGCTCGACCGAGATCACGTTCGCCCGCTCCTGCGCGACGAGCTTCAGCAGCTTGATCAGCTCGCCGGGCCGGTCTTCTAGTCGGGTGCGCACGACGAGGTACCGGCCGGCGAGCGTCAGGCCGTGGCGCATCACTGAGATCAGCACCGTCGGGTCGATGTTCCCGCCAGAGAGGAGCGGCACGACCGGCCCGTCGCCGCCGACCTTGTCGGCGAGCAGCGCCGCGACCCCGACCGCGCCGGCGCCCTCGACGACGAGCTTCGCCCGCTCGAGCAGGAGTACGATCGCCTTGCAGATCTCCTCGTCGCTGACCGAGACCATGTCGTCGAGCGTCCCGTCCAGGATCCGGCCGGTCTCCTCGCCGACGGACTTGACCGCGATCCCGTCGGCGATCGTCCAACCGTCGAGCCCGGCCTGGACGCCGACGATCCGCAGGTCCGGCTTGACCGCGCGCAGCGCAAGCGAGATCCCCGACGAGAGACCCCCGCCGCCGACCGGGATCACGACCGTGCCCGCGTCCGGCACCTGCTCGGCGATCTCGAGCCCGATCGTCCCCTGGCCCGCGATCACCCGCTCGTCCTCGTACGGATGGACGAAGGTCGCGCCGCTCTTCTCCGCATAGGCGAGCGCCTCTGCCAGTGCGTCCTCGAACTTCGCGCCGACGAGCCTCGCCTCGGCGCCGTAGCTCTTCGTCGGCTCGACTTTCGCCATCGGCGCGTCCTGCG
The DNA here is from genome assembly GCA_005884155.1 of Actinomycetota bacterium. Lineage (GTDB taxonomy): Bacteria > Actinomycetota > Thermoleophilia > Gaiellales > Gaiellaceae > AC-32. Next base: position 2,964 of record VAXD01000232.1, read on the forward strand.
GCATGAAGATGATCGCCTTCGCGCCGACCTCGCGCGCGACCCACGCGACTGCCTGGCCGTGGTTGCCCGCGCTCGCGGCGACGACGCCCGCCCGCCGCTCCCGGTCGGAGAGCGAGGCCACCTTGTTGAACGCACCGCGGATCTTGAACGAGCCGGTGCGCTGGAGGTTCTCGGCCTTCAGGAAGACGTTGCGGCCGATCAGCTTCGAGAGCGTCTCCGAGCTGTAGACCGGGGTCAGGCGCGCGACCCCTTCGAGCCGCGTCCGCGCCTCCTCGATCTCAGCGAGCTTTGGTGCCGTCAGCACTGTCAACTTTGAACACCTTCTCCATGATCTCGCGTACGGCCGTCAGCGGGTCGAGCCGGCGGCTCTGCACCTCATCGAGCAGCCGCCGCAGCTCGGGGTCGTCCGCCACGGCGCGCTCCAGGTGCGACTTCGCCCGCGCCGACGCGACCGCGAAGACCTCGCCCGCCAGGTGGCTGCGGCGCTCCTCCTCGAGCCGGCCGTCGCGCTCGAGGAACGCGCGGTGCTCCTCGATCTTCTCCCACAGCTCGGGAGTGTTCTCTCCGCGCGCCGCCTCCGTCAGGACGATCGGCGGATGCCACTCGCTCTCCTTGTCGAGCGAGAGCACCGAGCGAACCTCGTTCAGCATCGTCTTCGCCGCGGGATGGTCGAGCTTGTTGATCGCGATCACGTCCGGAATCTCCATGATTCCCGCCTTCAGCGCCTGGATCGCGCGATCCCGATCACCTCGACCTCGCCCTGGCCGGCGCCGACCGTCTCGAGGAAGACGAGCTCCTTGCCGGCCGCGTCGAGCACGAGCAGGGTCTGCAGCGTCGCCTCCGCGAGCCCGCCCTGGTGGCCGCGCGTGCCCATCGAGCGGATGAAGACGCCCGGGTCGAGGAAGTGGTCGGCCAGGCGGATCCGGTCGCCGAGGAGCGCGCCCTGGGAGAACGGGCTCGACGGGTCGACGGAGATGACGCCCACCTCGCGGCCTTGCCCGCGGACGTGCCGGACCAGCGCCCCGATCAGCGTCGACTTGCCCACGCCGGGCGGGCCGGTAACGCCGATTGCGTACGCCTTGCCCGTCTCGGGGTAGAGCTCCGCGACGAC
>VAXD01000040.1 GCA_005884155.1 Actinomycetota bacterium
GTTCTCGAGGCCCGGCGCGCCGTTCGGGATCTTCGAGAAGTCGTCCTTGCCGAGCGTCTTCTGGCCGTCCCAGAGGAAGGCGCAGTGGTCGGTCGAGATCGCCGAGAGGGTGTCGGTGCGGACCGCGTTCCAGAGCACGTCCCAGTTTGACTTGTCTCGGACCGGTGGAGAGTAGACGTACTTCGCGCCCTCGAAATCCGGCTTCGCGATGTCGTCGAGCGAGTTGAAGAAGTACTGCGTGCACGTCTCGCCCCAGACCTCCCAGCCCTTGTCGCGCGCGCGGGCGATCGGCTCGACGGCCTCGCGGCAGGTCACGTGCACGACGTAGAGCGGCGCGCCGGCCAGGCGGGCGAGCTGGATCGCGCGGTTCGTGGCCTCGCCTTCGGCCTCCGGCGGACGGGTGAGTGCGTGGTAGAGCGGCTCGGTGTGGCCGGCCTCGAGCGCCTGCTTGACCAGCACGTCGATCACGTCGCCGTTCTCGGCGTGCACCATCACGAGCGCACCAGTCTCCGCGGCGACCTCCATCGTCCGGAAGAGCGTCTCGTCGTCGACCATCAGCGCGCCCTTGTAGGCCATGAAGAGCTTGTACGAGGTGACGCCCTCGTCCGGGAGCTGCGCGAGCTCCTCGAGCGTTCCGCCCTCCTTTAAGTCGGTGACCGCCATGTGGTAGCCCATGTCGATCACCTGTTTACCGTTGGCCTTCGCGCGCCACTCGTCGAGGGCTTGCGCGAACGTCGCGCCCTGCGGCTGGATGACGAAGTCGACGTGGGTCGTGGTGCCGCCGAAGGCTGCAGCGGTCTGGCCCGATTCGACGTCGTCGATCGTGACCGTGCCGCCGAAGGGCATGTCGAGGTGCGTGTGCGGGTCGACGCAGCCCGGGAGGACGTACTTGCCGCTCGCGTCGATCACCTTGTCGGCGGCGACGTCCAGCGATTCGCCGATCAGCGTGATCGTCTCGTCTTCGGCGTAGACGTCGGCGACGTAGTCGTCGGCGGCGGTCAGGATCCGGCCGCCTTTGATCAGAACGGACATTTGGCGCGAGTTTATGCTCGGCGCGTGGCCTTGTCACCGAGCCGGACCGTCGCCGAGCTGAACGAGCTGCGCGAGCTCACGGGCGACGAGAACGGCGCTCAGCGGGTCGCGTGGACGGAGACCTGGGCGACGGCCCGCAAGTGGCTCGACAAGAAGCTCTCCGAGCTGCCGGTCGAGAAGACCTGCGACGCGGCCGGCAACCAGTGGTTCACGCTTCCGGGCGAGTCCGAGCAGGCGCTGCTGATCGGCGGGCACATCGACTCGGTCCCCAACGGTGGCTGGCTCGACGGCGCGCTCAACGTGATGGCGGGGGTCGAGGTGCTGCGCCGGATCGCCGAGGAGGGCACGCCTCCGGTGACGGTGCGACTCGTCAACTGGGCGGACGAGGAGGGGGCCCGCTTCGGCCGTTCGCTGTTCGGCTCGTCGGCGGCTGCCGGCTCGATGGACGACCACGACGAGCTGCGGCAGCGCCGCGATGCGGACGGGGTCTCATTGCCGGAGGCAATCGCCCGCTTCGACGTCGATCTGGACACTGCGCTCGAGGCGAGGAGCGAGCTCGAGAACGCCGCGGCCTACCTCGAGCTGCACATCGAGCAGGGGCCGGTGCTGGAGTCGCTCGAGCTTCCGTTGGGAGTCGTGCTGGGAACGTTCGGCGTCGAGCGGCACCAGGTGACCTTCCGAGGCCAGGCGGCCCACGCCGGCTCGACGCCGATGGACAAGCGCCGCGATGCGCTCGCCGGCGCGGCAAAGCTCGAGCTCGAGCTTCGCGAGATCGCTCTGCGGACCGGGGACGGGGCCGTGTGCACGATGGGCGGCGTCGTGACCCGGCCGGGGATCGTCACGTCGGTGGTCGAGACAGCCGAGTGTCTGCTCGACCAGCGGCACCTCGAGGCGACGAAGCTCGCGGAGATGCTGAGCAACGCTGAGGCCGCGTCGAGGCGGTTCGCGGAGGAGGAGGACATCGAGGTCTCGTGGGAGCGGATCTGGCAGATCGAGCCGATCCTGTTCGACGAGGCGCTGATCGAGCTCGCCGACGAGGCCGTGCGTGAGGTCGCCGGCCGCTCGCACCGCCTGCCGAGCGGGCCGCTGCACGACGCGGCCGAGATCGCTCGCGCCGAAGTCCCGACCGTGATGCTGTTCGTGCAGAGCCTGCGGGGCCTCTCGCACACGAAGCTCGAGGACACGGACGAGGCCCACCTCGAGCTCTCCGTGCAGGCGCTCGACCGGCTGGCCGACAAGGCGATTGCCCGCGTAGGCTCCGCATAGGCCGTCCAAAGCGGCCAGGGCCGGGGTCTGACCCCGGACGTGTCCCCTCTTGCCGCGCCGAAGCGGAGCCGATTCCAGCGCCAGGGCACTTCGCGCCGGTTTCTTGTCCGTATCGGCCATGGCCGGGGTCAGACCCCGGACGTGTCTGGAAAGGCAGACGAGTGCGCCACCGGCGGCCAGGAGCACGATCTCGGGCCAATTTCGGAGCGGTATGCTCGCACGACGGTGCTGAGCTTCGGAGTCACCGTTCTGCCCGACCCGCCGTACACGCGGCTGGTCGACGTGCTGCAACGCGGCGAGGAGCTCGGCTTCGAGTACGGCTGGACGTACGACTCGCACATCCTCTGGCAGGAGAGCTACGCGCTCCTCGCGATCGCCGGCACGCAGACGGAGAAGCTGAAGCTCGGGCACTGCGTCACGAACCCGGGCATCCGCGACCCGACGATTACCGCGAGCTGGTACGCCACGATGCAGGACATCACCGGCGGCAGGATGGTGATGGGCATCGGCCGCGGCGATTCGTCACGGCGTGTGGTGGGGCTGAAGCCGGTGAAGGTCGACGAGTTCGAGCGGCGGCTCGCGATGATCAAGGAGCTGATGAACGGCCGCCCGGTCGAATGGAACGGCAAGGACTTGCGCCTCGAGTGGGTGCGCGACGAGCTGCCGGAGATCCCGATGCACGTCGCCGGCTATGGACCGAGGGCGCTCGGCGTTGCGGGCCGCGTCGGCGACGGCGTGATCATCCAGCTCGCCGACCCGCAGATCATCCAGTGGATCATGGACACCGCGCGCAAGGCCGCCGAGGAAGCCGGCCGCGACCCGGCCGCGCTCAAGTGCATCGTCTGCGCGCCGAGCCACGTCTCGGCCGACCTCGCCGACGCGCGCGAGCAGGTGCGCTGGTTCCCGGCGATGGTCTCGAACCACGTGATGGACCTGATCGAGCGCTACGGCGAGGGCTCGGACGAGATCCCGTCCGCGCTGACCGACTTCGTCAAGGCGCGCAAGTTCTACGACTACTCCGAGCACAGCCGGGTCGGCGCGAAGCACGGCGAGTTCGTCACCGACGAGATCTGCGACCGCTTCTGCGTGCTCGGCACCGCAGAGCAGATCACGGCGAAGCTGCGCGAGCTCGAGTCGATCGGCGTCGACCAGTTCGATATCTACCTGATGACGAAGGGCCAGGACGAGACGCTCACGGCCTACGGCGGGGAGATCATCCCGCAGTTCACTAAGGTGGCGGCGTGAGGAAAGCTGCGGCAGCTGCTCTCGCCCTACTCGTCGTTGCCCTAGCGGCTGCCTGCGGCTCGACCAAGAAATCGAGCTCGCCGTCGGGAACGACCTCCGGCTCGAGCTGTGCGAAGGGCAGCCTGACCCTCGTCTCGCCGGGCAAGCTCACGATCGGCACCGACAACCCGGCGTTCCCGCCCTGGTACGGCGGCGCGCCCGGCCACGGCTGGAAGGTAAGCGACCCCTATAGCGGGAAGGGCTACGAGTCCGCTGTCGCCTACGCCCTGGCGAAGCAGTTGGGTTTCGCCCATGGCGACGTCACCTGGAAGTACACGCCGTTCGACAACGCGTTCGCCCCGGGCAAGAAGGCGTTCGACTTCGACATCAACCAGGTCTCGTTCACGCCGGACCGGGCGAAGGTCGTCGACTTCAGCGATTCGTACTACGACGTGGCGCAGTCGGTCGTCGTCAACGACGGGACTGCGATCGCGAAGGTCACTACGGTGGCTGGGCTCAAGCCCTACGAGCTCGGTGCGCAGCTGGGAACGACGAGTTACCAGCTGATCCAGAGCCAGATCAAGCCGTCGAAGAAGCCATCGGTCTTCCCTTCGAACGCCGGCGCGGTCCAGGCCTTGAAGAACAAGCAGATCGACGGGCTCGTCGTCGACCTGCCGACCGCGTTCTACGTGACGGCCGTCCAGGTTCCGCACTCCAAGGTGCTCGGCCAGTTCCCCGCGCAGCCTGGCGGTGAGCACTTCGGCCTCGTCTTCCAGAAAGGGAACTCGCTCGTCACGTGCGTGAACAAGGCGCTCGGGACGCTGCGTTCGAACGGGACGCTCAAGCAGCTCGACGATAAGTGGCTAGCGAAGGCGACCGGCGCCCCGATCTTGAAGTAGAGGCGCGGCGCTCGCGCCTGCTCGGGGGGTTGAGCCTGGAGGCCGAAGGGGCCCGCGGGGTCGCGATCGCCCTGCTCAGCACCGCCCTCTTCCTGACGGTGATCGTCGTCGCCATTTCGCAGTCGCCGGGCTGGCCCGAGGTGCACCGTGTCTTCTTCGGCTGGCACGACATCACGAGCACGTTTCCCGAGATCGCCCGCGCCTTCGTCCTCAACGTGAAGATCTTCGTCGTCTGCGAGGTGTTCATCCTGGTCTTCGCGCTGCTGATTGCAGTCTTGCGGAGCCTCCCGGGGCCGGTTTTCTTCCCGCTGCGCGCGCTGGCCATCATCTACACCGACCTCGCGCGCGGCGTGCCCACGATCCTCGTAATCGCGCTGCTCGGCTTCGGTGCGCCGGCCCTCCAACTCCAAGGCGTGCCCACCTCGCGCGTGTTCTGGGCCGGCGTCGGGCTGGTGCTGATCTACAGCGGCTACGTCGCCGAGGTCTACCGTGCCGGGATCGAGTCGGTGCACCCGAGCCAGGAGGCGGCCGCGCGCTCGCTCGGGCTCTCCCGTGCTAAGGCACTGCGCTTCGTGATCCTGCCGCAGGCGGTGCGCCGGGTGATCCCGCCACTGCTGAATGACTTCATCGGCCTTCAGAAGGACACGGCGCTCGTCGGCACGCTCGGCGTGATCGAGGCGTTCAACCAGTCGCAGATCGACGCCAACGCGACGTTCACGTTCGGCTCGTACCTCGCCGCGGCTGTCCTGTTCGTCGCCATCACGATCCCGCTCGCGCGCTTCACCGACGTCTTGATCGCCCGCGACCGGCGCCGACGCCAGGCCTCGGGCGCCTTCGCGTGAGCGCGCTCGCGCTCGAGGGCGTCCACAAGTCGTTCGGGGCCAACGAAGTGCTGCGCGGAATCGACCTCTCGCTCGAGGAGGAAGAGGTCGTCTGCCTGATCGGCGCGTCGGGTTCGGGGAAGTCGACGCTGCTGCGGTGCGTGAATCTGCTCGAGCCGCTCGACGCCGGCCGGATTCTGCTCCACGGCGAGGAGATCACTCGGCGAGGGGTCGACGTGAACCACATCAGGCAGCGGATCGGGATCGTCTTCCAGGCGTTCAACCTCTTCCCGCACATGACGGTGCTGCGCAACGTGATGCTTGGCCCGCGTGAAGCTCTGAAGCTCGGGCGCGAGGAAGCGGAGGCGCGTGCGCTCGAGCTGCTGGGTCGGTTCGGCCTCGCCGACCGGCGCGACGACTACCCGGACCGGCTGTCTGGCGGCCAGCAGCAGCGGGTGGCCATCGTTCGGGCGCTGGCGATGCGGCCCCAGCTGCTCCTGCTCGACGAGGTCACGAGCGCACTCGACCCGGAGCTCGTCGGTGAGGTCCTGAATGTGATCCGCGAGCTCGCCGAGGGAGGCATGACGATGCTGATCGCCACGCACGAGATGGGTTTCGCCCGGGAGGTCGCGAGCAGGGTGTGCTTCCTTGACGCCGGGCTGATTCTCGAGGAGGGACCGCCGGAAGAGATCTTCTCGCACCCGAAGGAACCGCGGACGCGGCAGTTCCTCGAGCGGATCGTTCAGGCCGGTCGGCTTTAGAGTGGAGCCATGGCCGAGCTAGCGGTGCTTCAAGTCGTGCAGTCCGAGCCGGAGGCGGAGGTGATCCGCGGCCTGCTCGAGAGCGAGGGCATTCCAAGCTTCGTACAGCAGACGAGTCTTGGCGCCGGCATGACGGGCGGGCTGCCGTCCGCAGGCGGGCAACACGCGATTTTGGTCGACGAGCAGAACCTCGCGGCCGCTCGCAGGCTGCTCGAAGAGCAGTCGGCTAGTTCATAGAGACGCCGTCGAGCAGCGCCCAGTTCGCGGCGAGCGCCGACTCCGCCAGCGCCACGAGGCGCGCGTCGTCCGCGCCCTCGAGCCGCGTGCGCGCTTCCGCCGCGTGCTCGTGGTCGCGCTCCGAGTGGAGCTCGAAGTACGCGGTTCCCGGTGAGCTCTCGTCGAATCCGTAGTGCTCGACCAGGCCGCGGAGCTTCGTCTCGGAGATCGCGGGCTGTCCGGCTTCGATCGCATACATGATCGCTGCGGCGCTTTCCTCGTCCTCGGCCGCCGACCAGGCCGTCGCGCAGCAGCGCGTTTGCGGCAGCGGGTCGTGTTTGCCGTTCGCGCCGACCTCCGTGGCGAAGTCGTCCCAGAGCGCGATGTGCTCGGCCTCTTCGTCGGCGTGCATCCGCGCCGTGCGGGCCGCGCGCGCGAGCGCGACCACCGCGTGCCGGTACTCGCCGGCGTAGTGGGCCAGCTCGTCGCGGGTCAGCTCACCGCGCTCCCAGCGCTGGTAGAACGGATGCTCGAGCACGTTCCACCGCTCCCGAGCCGCGTCGATCCCTGCGATCACGTCCATCTGGGCTCCTCCCGTCGAAACGACCCCTCGAAACGATCCTACAAGCCAAGGCCGCTGGAGTCTGGGGATAAGAAGTTGCACTTGCGACACAACTTGCCCTTGACGAAACCCGGTGTCCGACACCGAGGGTTGTCGAGTCGCAGTTAGGGACGCGTCAGTTCGAGCGAGATCGTTCCGCTCAGGTCGAGCCAGATCCGTTCTCCTGCCTCGACGATCCGGATCATCACCGCCTCGCAGTGTCGACAGCGAACGACGATGCCGGCGCCGATGTACACGTCCAGCCGAGCCATCTCCTCTCGCGCGCCGCAGCCGGCACACGAGCACGGCGCGGCTGTCAGCTCGATACCGAAGAGCTCGAGCATGACCCCGCCGATCGCGTTGCCGTCCAAGCGAAGCTCCGCGATGCCCGTCATCCGGTCGCTCCGAACCGCTCGGTCCTGATCCCAGCCCGTCGGCCGCCGCGTCGACGAAGTGCGTCGAGCCGCAGACGTAGACGCGCGGGCGCTCCTCCGCGGGCCACGCAACCTCGGCCAGCAGCTCGCTGTCGATCCGCCTCGAGTACCCCGTCCAGCCGGGCGGTTGCTGGCGCGTCAGCGTGTGGACGACGTCGAGCCCGATCGTCTCGAGCTCGTCGCGGTAGATCACGTCGTCCCACGTGCGCGACGAATAGACCAGCCGCATCGGCGTCTCCGAGCCGACCCGCGCCCGGTGCCGAGCCATCGCCATCAGCGGCACCACGCCCGAGCCGCCCGCCACGAGCAGCACCGGCTCAGGCTCGTCGCCGTCCCAGACGAAGTAGCCGCCGATCGGCCCCCGTACTTCGATCTCGTCGCCCTCGCGTGCCTCGTCGACCAGGTACGGCGAGACCTCGCCGTCGCCGAGCCGCTCGACCGTGAGCGCCAGCCCGTCACCGGGCGCCGAAGCGATCGAGTAGCTCCGCTGAGCCGTGTAGCCGTCCTCCGCGGTCAGCCGGACGTCGAGATGCTGCCCCGCGCGGTGGCCGTTCCAGCCCGGCATCTCGAGCTCGAGCGTCTTCACGCGAGGCGTCTCTGCCACCGTCTCCCGCACGGTGGCCGGGAGCCACGTCAGTCGCCCCAGTACCGCTGTTCCAGCCATGGATCGCCACGAAGGTGGTAGCCGTTCGACTCCCAGAAACCAGGCTCGTCCTCGTCGCGCAGCTCGAGCCCTCGCACCCACTTCGCGCTCTTCCAGAAGTAGAGGTGCGGGACGAGCAGCCTGGCCGGCCCGCCGTGCTCGGGGTCGAGCTCCTCGCCGCCGTAGCGGTATGCGACCCACGCCTTGCCGTCGACGAGATCCTCGAGCGGCAGGTTCGTCGTGTAGCCGCCGTCGCAGAACGCGAGCGCGTAGCCCGCGTCGTGGTCGACCGCCTCGAGCAGCGTGTCGACCGCGACGCCTTCCCACGCCGTGTCCAGCTTCGACCAGCGCGTGACGCAGTGGATATCGGTCGTGATCGTCTCGCTCGGCAGCGCCCGGAGCTCGTCCCACGTCCAGCTGACCGGCTCGGCGCCGCCGCGGATCTCGAACGTCCACTCCTCGAGCGGCGTGTGCGGCGTCGGGCCCGCCGACAGGACCGGGAAATCGTCGGTCACGTACTGCCCAGGCGGCACCCGGTCGGCCGGCGCCTCCCGGCGCTTGCCGCTGAACCCACGCGAGACGATCACAACCCCGACTCTTTCAGCTTGCGGCGAGCCCTGCCACCGTCGCCGGCACACCCTCGAACTCGCCGACCGGTTCGAGGCTGCCGTCCTCGCCGATCGTCCAGCCGAAGACGCGCTGCGCGTCGGCGTCGATCGCGTACAGGAATCGCCCATCCGCGGTGATCGCCTCGTCGCGGACACCGGCCTCGCCGAGCCGGGTCGCCGCCGCCACCGGCTCGAGCAGCTCAAGTGAGCCGCCGTCGCCGAGCGCGTAGCTCGAGATCGTCCCGTCGCCGAAGTTCGTGACGTAGACGAAGCGACCGTCACGTGTCGTAGCGGCCCAGCAGACCTCGCTGCGGGTGTCGGCCACCGACGCGCTCACCGGCGCGAGCCGAGCGCCCTCGAGGGCGTATGACGACGCTGCCGCCTTGCCGACCTCGCCGCCGAACGCCTCGGTCACGATCACCGAGCCGTTCGCGAAGTCGAACCCGTACGGCGTCGCGCCCGAAGACGGAATCGTCGCCGGCCCTTCCGCGAGGCCGTTCTCGCCCACCGAGAACGTGCTGATCGAGTTCGTGCCCCGCTCGGTGACGACGAGTGTGCTCCCATCTGGGTTGAACGCGATCTGCGCGGGGTCGGCTTCGGCGCTCAGCGCGCGCTCCGAGCCCTCGACCGGCGCAAGTGCACCGCCGTCGAGCCGGAAGCCGTTCACACTCGGCGTCCCGTTGTTGAGCACGTAGACAAGATCGCCGTGGGTGGCGACGCTCGTCGGGTCGCTTCCGCCGGAGGCAACCCGGCCCGCGAGCCGTAGCCCGCTCGGCTCGACTGCGAACAGCGAGACCTCGTCGCTGCCTGCGTTCGCCACCAGCAGCCAGGCGCCGTCTCCGGTGAGGACG